>CANJPQ010000006.1 GCA_947476275.1 Fidelibacterota bacterium | reverse complement strand
CGCCATTACAATACGGTGCGTCCGCATTCATCGTTGGGGTATCGGCCGCCGGCACCGGAGGCCATCGTCTGGCCAGCGGCAAATCCGGTGGATCGAGCCCGTGCTCTAAACTAACATTCCAATCGGATCACTCAGCGGGGGCCGGTCAACCGATCTGAATTCTTTCCCGTTTTCCATGACGGTCAATTATGAGATGCATTCCAGCCTCAGAAATCTCTGCGCCAGGGTTTTGCAGCAGGCGATCGGCCGTGTCCTCATCGCCCTTCTCAATCAGCGCATGGCAAACTGCCGATGCCACTTCCCTCCGGTTGGCGATTGCCGCCATTTTCAGACTGCTGCCGAAGTGATCAATAATCCTGATCAACTCGTCGGACGTGAGAATCTCCGACAATGACAGCGCCGGAGAAGCGACAAGATCAACGTCCGTCGCCAAGGCAAAGATGATGTCACGGGGCGCGGCGGGATTTTCCGCGAGCGTTTCAGCGAGGGCTTGCCTTACGCGGACTTCCGCGTCTCGAACGAGGAGCTGCAGAATGAGTTTGTGCGCGAGGACGTCTACGTCTATCGGGTGATCGCTAGCCGCTTCGCGCCAAGGCTTGCGGGCCAGTACGATGCGCTGCTCGACCGAAAGTCCGGCCTGGGCTGCTGTTAGATACTCCTGAGGACCCGTTAAATCTGGGCTATGCGTACCAAGCTTCTCGTCGACCACCCGTACCTCCACTCATCTTATGCAACCGCAGCGCGGCTCTGCGCGACGTAACGCCTCTCAACACTTCCATTTGCATTGCCCCACGGTGGACAGCTAATTCGCGAGGTGAACTGGACGACGTCCGGGTGTCGATTACACCTGGGATGACGGATGGGCTCCCTGAACGCCTTTGTAAAAAATTCTAAGTCTTCGCCAGGTAACGGACCGCCTGTGAGGTGAAAAGCAAAAACCCCGACAGACAGGTTATCCATAATGACTGTGATATGACTGTAGTTCAATTGGGGGAATCACGGATGGTTGGAACCCAAAAATGAGTTGGTGCGGTTCAATTAATCACGAGGCGACAATTCAGCGGGGAACCACGGAAGATGCGGCAAGAGTTAGTGTCGCACTCTACTGTAACCCATTGATACTGCTATTTACTGGCGCGCCTGTTCTCGGTGCCATTTTTTGGCGGACTCAGACCGTGATGTCGTCGATGGCGATATCGAACGCGCTGCTTGAAGGCGCTGACCTCAGCTACCAGGGAAGTTTTGCGCCGCGATAATCGACGAACGAACCGGAGTCTTTCAGTTGCAAGGAGGCCAGCACGGAAATTTGTCCGGCGACACTTTCCGCGGGAGACAATGCGGCGATATCTCGGCCGCCCATATCAGTCCTTACCCATCCGGGCGCCATCGCGACAACCGTGATCCCACGGCCAGCCAAATCCAGCGCGAGGCCCTTTGTCACCATATTCAAAGCTGCCTTGCTGGATCTGTAACTATAAGACTGTCCGGCGCTGATATTGCCGGCGATGGACCCTAATTCGCTCGACATCATGACGATGGTCTTGCCCGCGCTTGCAGCCACGTTTTCTACAAATAACTCAGCCATGCGCAGCGGGGCCTGGAGGTTTATGCGAAGAATGTCGCTCCAGATTTGATAATCGACAGCCCCAAACGTCTGATACGACTTTCCTTCGGGAATGCCTTTGGGGCCATAGCTCCCTGCGTTGTTGATGAGCAAATCAATCTTCTTGTCTTTCAGCGCGTAGGCCAACGATTCAAGGGAGGAGAAGTCTCCCATATCCGCCTTGAAGATGCCGAGGGATGGATAGCGCGGACGGAGGTCTAGAAGCCCTTGTGCCTTGTCTGGGGCCCGGCAACACGCCAAGACTTCCGCTCCTCGCGCCAGGTACTGGCGCGCAATTTCAAATCCAATCCCGCGATTGGCACCGGTTACCAAGACTGTCTGCACGCACGCGATTCCCTTCGTTCGCAACTTGATCGGCATGGTCGTGTGGCCGCGTTCGGTTGTCACGGTGAAATGAGCGCGAGCGCACCTAACGGTCACGCGGCTTGCAGTTCACAGGGCGTAAGTTTCTCTCGAAACTCGGCAAGCGGGCTCGACAGAGCACTACATATAGTCCGAAACGATTTGATTTCGTCTCAATCACTCCACCCTCTGTGGCCTCTGATCTGCGGCGAAGATCGCCTCGCGCAATCGATCGAAGCGCGCCACCCGCTTCTCTCCGAACAATTCGTCGTCGCCCTCCGAAAGCTGCTGGCTGATCGAACGCCAATCATCGGCAGACAAGTGCTCGACGGCCAAGCTCAAAAGGGCTTCTTCGTCAGACATGTGCCGGCGTTCGCGAGCGACAAATTCATCCAATTGAAAGCAATAGTGGTCGTAAAGCTTCTGGTCATAAACTTGCCTGAGATGCTCACCCGATTTTCGGGTCACTGGCGTTGAGCCCGAAATCAGGATCAGCGCGCCCTCGAAGCATTCAAGAAGCTCCGAGCAGCTTCTGTGCTCCCGATGAATATTCTCAACCTGCGCCGCGGCTTCCGGGGCGCGCGCTTGAAGCGTCTCGTAGATTGCGTCCTCAAGCCGATGGTGAAATTGCCCAATGTATCTTCTGTAGAAACTAATGGCGCCGCGCTCAATATCCCAGTTCACGGGTGCGCCGGCGGCCAACAGCCGTTGCTGATGCCGCAAGACATTCAGCAGCTTGAGAAAATTATAGTGGTCCTGATGAAGCCTTACGGCCGCGGCAGGCACTTTTCCGAGTGCGGTTGGCACGAGATATCCTCAACCAGAAGAGACCGGGCGACCCTCCGACGAATCACGTCATGCCTCCGTGGAGAGCAGTTCGTTCGTGAGAACACGAACACGATTGGCGACGATGCTGGCCAATCCCGCCATGAGATTCAAACCAGCCTTCTTATGCTTTTCGGAAAACTCATCCAAATTGGCGCGCGAGAGGATAAAGACTTCAACGTCGGAAGCCGCGATTGCATCCGTTGTATGTTCCTTATTCTCCAGAAAGCCCGCCTCGCCGAAGAATGATCCGCGGCCGCAGGTATTTATGCGACGTGTGCGGTTGCCCTCGATCGGCAGCAAGAGAACCACCAAACCCTTGCGCACGAAGAAGAGTTCGGAGCCGGCATCGCCACGCGAGAATAACTTCGTGCCCGCCGGATAATGCGCTTTGACCAAATAAGCGTTGAGGGTGTCGAGAGTTTCCTTCTTGCGTCCTTTGAAGATGTCCAGCTCCTCAAGCTCAAGCGGCGTTTCCGGATCGTCTCTATCTCGTGCCGCCTTGAGTGTTCCCGCTGCTTCCTTCAGAATCCGATTCTCTATCCAGGCTTTGGCCTCATCGAGATCGTCGAACACGCGCGCCGCACTTTTGTATGGCGCGATCCCCGTCTTATCGACGTACTGGTCTAAATTACGGCCCGACGGAAGATTTGTCGGGAGGCGGCTGTAGACGAGAAAGCCGTTCTTTTCGGCCATGGCGTCGCGAAATTGCTCCAGCACATGAGCCACCGTGAAATCGATCGTTTGAACGCGATGCATGTCCAAGATGACGTATTTGCGCGACTTAATCTCCGGCTCCAGAATGTTGTAGAGCTGATCGGCGGTGCCAAAGAACAGGCTGCCTTGCAGCTCGAGGATCACTGTCTGAGCTCCTTGAGCCCTTAGGATGTCGACGTGACCTTCCGGCCGGGGGCGGCGGGAGAAACTTTCGCTACCGGTGATCTTCCGTCTTAGGACGGAACCCTTGAGTTGCTCGCGGGTGAAAAGCAAGATTGCCAGCACGATGCCCGTCCCCGAGGCAGGGATCAAACCGACGAAGAGTGCGACCACGACCACGGCGAGAATGACGAAAAAGTCAAAAATCGTCTGACGTGACTTGAATAGCATCAGCGCATTGCGATCGATCATGCGCGCGCCGACGATGATCAGGATCGCCGCCAGTGCTCCGATCGGGATCCAGCTCATGAACTTGCCCAGCAATAGAAAGGTGGCCAGCGCAAGCACGCCCTCGAATATGCCGGAGAAGCGACTTAATCCTCCGCTCGATAGATTGACCATCGTCGCGCCCATCTGCCCCGCACCGGGAACGCCCCCAATCAGAGCGGACGCAAGATTGCCCAGACCTTGACCGATGAGCTCCCGGTTAGAGTTGTGGCGAGATCGCGTCATCGCATCCAGCACGACGCACGTCTTCAGAGTGTCGATCGAGAGCAACACAGACAAGGTCAGCGCCGGTACGACGAGCAATTTGAGCGCCGCCGAGTCAAACGCCCGCATCTCATGGAAGCGCGCGAGTAATCCGCTTAGGAAGTCGCCGCCATTCCCGGCCCCAGTGACCATCGGGCCCACGATCAGGCGATTTCCCTCAACCACCAGCAAAGTCTCATCGATCAGGCTGAGTCCAAAATAGGTAAGTATGCCGCTGAACAGCGCGAGGATCGCCGCCGGCACTCTGGTGGTGAGCTTCGGAGCGCCAAGCATGACCGCGGCAGTGACGCATCCGACGACGACGCCTTGCCATTGCCAAGACGTCGGGGTGCGTATCGATGGCCACAAGGAAAGGTCGCTTGGCGTGCCGAGAAACTTGGGAATCTGGCTGCCGATAATGATGAGGCCGACGCCGGTCAAGTAGCCGCTGACCACCGGAAACGGCATGTATTTTATCAGCCGGCCGATGCCTACGACGCCGTATCCAATCTGAAGGATGCTGGACAGCAGGGCGATTGCCGTCAGGAGGAGTAGCACCGATTCCGGAGATGCGCCGTCATGCATAAAGTTGGTCGCAAAGCCGGACAGTACAGCGACCGCCGGCGCACACGGCGCCGTAATCAGGCGATTTGTGCCCCCCAGTGCTGAAGCGACGATCCCAAGCGCAGTAACCCCCATTATTCCGGCAAGTGCGCCATAGGCGGGGTAGGTCCCGCCGAGTGGCGAGAAGATCGTGACCCCGAAAGCGATGGCGGAAGGTAGCGCCACCAGCATCGCGGCGAGGCCACCCCAAAGGTCGCCGACGGAGGGCCGGTTCATCGATATTGTCCTTCAACGCTTGTCAGACGAAAGGATTGCCTGCACTCCGAAGAGAAGAAGCAAAACGCCAACGATTATTTCCGAAGCGACGATGAGACGGGCAATGCCCGATGTCGCGGTTAAGTCGCCGTAGCCCACCGTACTCAGCGTTACGACCGAGAGATAAAGACCTTCGTTGAGGGTGATGTCGCGGGAAGCTCCCGAGATCGTGAAATTTGGTGCTGCGGAGAAGCGATCAATGATCGCGTACAAGCATCCGTAGATGATCGCCAACAGCGAATAACACGTCAGAAAGGCAAACGCCGGCTTCGCTAGGCGCCCGGCGTTGACGAAGAAATCTTCGAAGAGGATTGCGGTATCGAGAAGAAATGCCGCGATCGATCTCGCCGTCAGAGAAGCCGTCAGGCCAATAATCAACATCGCGATCAATAGCGCCGCATTCTGTTGGGCGGGGTCCAGCTCATTTATTGGGAGAACAAAGGAGGAGACTCCGACCACCGCGATTGGCGAGCCCCATATAATCGCGCCAGCAAGATCGATACTTATATTCTCGCTCTCGGACGCTATACGACTGACAATTTCGCCGCGGCGCCATACGACCCCAACGAGGAATCCCATGAGCGGCAAGGCGAAGCCGAGTTCCTGCGCGAACGGCTGCGTTCGCGTGAAGTTTTCACCCAAAAAGAAGACATATATAAAGGCGTAAACGCCAATGGAATTTGCGAACACCGCAGAGAAGAAGTCGCTGCCGGGCAATAGGTAGTGGAACGACAGCGCCAGTGCCACGACGCTGAGAAGTGCGGCCAGCGCGATGCCTGGTCTTGTATTGCCCAGCGCCAGGGCAATCATGATCAATAGGCCGCCGGTAAAGACGATCGTTGCGAAGAGATGGCGGTGTGTTCGAGTGTTAGGCACATCAATTCCCACGGCACGCGATTCCCCCTGACAATTTAGATCCAAGAGCTTCCGGCTGGTTTGACCTGAAGCAAAGACGGCAAGAAGTTATCGAGATAGTTTTGTTGCAGGTGCGCGGTCCGGCGCCTCTGTACTTCGTCAAGTCCGTGACTGCTCCCGGATCACAGGCCTGCGTAGCGTGCACCAGCAACGACATCTCCGCCGCCCCATGTGCCATCAGTGCCGGATCACGCTGGCGCTAGTCGGCAATTGCTTATCACTTGCATTCGGCGTACCCGGCGGCGCCCAGGGAAAAATCCTCTGTTGCCCCCGATGAACCCGATCGAACAACCGCGCACCCCGATCGGCCCCGCGATCGAGATCGAGTTCAAGATGTTGACCTCGCCTGAGGTCCTCTCGGCCATCGCCGACGGAACGCTTCTTCGGGAATATACGATCGCCGCACAGGAGCCGCGGGAACTCGTTAACTGCTACTTTGACACCCCATGCTTCGCGCTTAAGAAGGCCGGCTACACCCTGCGTGTGCGTTGGGACGGCGATTGCTGGACACAGTGTCTCAAGGTCCGAAAGCATGCGGTTGAAGGGCTCTTTCGGCGCGAGGAGTGGGAGCAGCGTGTGGACTCCGGGGCTCCGGACATAAAGGCGATTCCAGCGGGGGACGCCTTTGATGCAGTTCGTACGGCGTTCGATACGCTCCATGCCGTCTTCGTGACACGATTCCAACGCACCACTTACGAGATCGGTTTCACGCAGCCGCCGTCAATATCGCCGACGGTTCTTACAATGTGTCTCGATGTGGGGAGTATTGAGACGGCCGTCCGAAGTGCGCCATTGGCGGAAGTCGAACTAGAGCTGGTTGCGGGACCCGAAGCAGGTCTTTTCGAATTCGCGCGTATTTTGCAGGCGAACTATCGTCTCGTCCCCGGCAACCAGAGCAAGGCCGAGCGCGGCTACTCTCTCGTCACGACACCTGTAGAAAGTCCCGCCACGCCGCGTCTCAATGCCGCGTGTTGAATCGCGCGCCGGCACAGGCGAGCCCCTGCATCCTTCTGCCCTCTGGAAGGTCGGCCGGTCCGCACCCTGTAACAATTTTGACCTATGTCACGGGCGCTCACGGACGGGCGTCTTAGTATGAGGCCATGAGGGCCTTCCGACTTCAATCCCATGCCCGCCGGGATTCTCTGCTTCGTGCCAATCATGAGCGGGATGAGGCCCAACGCCGTTTCCAACGTAGGGGATCGTCATGGCTCTAGTGACCAAGGTCGAGCACAAGGTCTCAAAGGAGCACTTTGATCGCGTCGCCGTAGGCTTGCGCGCCGAACTTCTCCAGCTTCAGGAGCAACTCAAATCGCAGGATTTCCCTGTCGTCTTGCTGTTTGCGGGTGCCGCGGTTGCCGGCAAGACGGAGGCGCTGAATACGATCAATGAATGGATGGATCCGCGCTGGATCGAGACCCATGCTTACGGCCCGCCGTCCGACGAAGAGCGCGAGCGCCCGGAGTATTGGCGCTTCTGGCGCGACTTGCCTCCCAGAGGTCGAATAGGGCTAACGCTCGGGAGTTGGTATCACCAACGGGTTCAGGACTTCGTCTACGATCGGATCGACAAGCCGACATACTTCCAGGCGTTGAAGCGCATTGCGGCGTTCGAACGTACCTTGACCGACGATGGTGTGCTGCTTCTGAAATTCTGGATGCACATGGACGAGGCAGACCAGAAGAAGGTGATGAAGAAGCTGCAGAAGAGCAAGACCGATGCTTGGCGCATCAGCAAAAGCGATTGGAAGCACTTCAAGCACAATCGCGCATTCGAGCGCGCAAATGAGATTGCTATTAAAAAGACCAATGTCGCCGCGGCACCGTGGATCATCATCGATGGCCTGGATGCGCGATATCGAACCCTCGAAATCCTGACCACGATTCGCGATGCGCTAAAAGCCCACATCCGACTGCGTTCGAACAGGCGCAAGCTGGCAGAAAAGGCGCGCGAGCGAACCAACCGCGTGCGCGATGCAGAGTTGCGGGCGGCGCCGGCGGAGCAAGAGTCGGCGGCGCGCGGGAAGAATGGAAGCCTCGACGCAGCTGCGTCGAAGCGAAGCGCTGCGCGACAGCCTACCATTCTCGATAAACTCGATATGTCCCTGTCGCTGACCGACAAGGCCTATCATACGGCGATACAGGATTCGCGCGCCGAATTGGGCGACCTATGCAGGAAACTCCATTTCGCGGGAAAGTCGGCGCTCGTGTTGTTCGAAGGGCCGGATGCTGCGGGGAAGGGCGGCGCCATTCGGCGCCTGACTGCTGCAATGGATGCGCGCGACTATCGCGTGATACCAATTGCAGCTCCGACCGACGAGGAGCGGGCGCGCCACTACCTTTGGCGTTTCTGGCGCCAGCTGCCGCGAGCCGGTAGAATCGCGATATTCGATCGCAGCTGGTATGGTCGTGTCCTCGTCGAACGCGTGGAAAACTTCGCACAAGTCGATGAATGGCAGCGCGCTTATACGGAAATTCGCGAGTTCGAGGAGCAACTATCAGCAAGCGGCTTGGTGGTCGTTAAATTCTGGGTCCATATCGACAAGGACGAACAGCACCGTCGATTCAAGGAGCGGGAAAAGAGCTCCCTGAAATCCTGGAAGCTCACTCCCGAGGATTGGAGAAATCGTGCGAAATGGGATGACTATTCGCGCGCGGTTGACGAAATGGTCGAGCGGACGAGTACGCCATCGTCCCCATGGACGATCGTTGAAGGTAACTGCAAGAAGCACGCCCGCATCAAAGTGATGAAGACGCTTTGCGACGCGCTGAAAAAGGCCGTTCTCGCCGATCGCGAATAGGCGGTTGCGGCGACAAGTTGCCCCTTGAGTGCGCACGGGTACCGACCTGCTGCGTCTTCCGCAGGGGCGGTTGCGCCGCGCCGGCCGCGCCAACAAGGCAGCCGTGTCATTGCCGCTAAGCCCTTGATCTAACGAAATTGACGCACTTGTCTCGCAAGTGACTCGGCTAAGCGGACATAGCGGGAGCACGAAATCGGGGTTGGCGGCGACCGCACCGAGGCTCATGGTATGCCCTGAACGCGAGGGACGCTCTCCATGGCCATCGACTCTACGGCTGCCTTGAACCGCCAAGCCGAGATACTGAGTTTCAACAAACTCCAGCGCACGAAGTCCCAGACTCAGGCCGCCGACGTGCAGCGCCAGATCGAGTCCGCAAGCGACAAGAAACTCCAGCGGACCAGATATCAAAATCAGGCCGTGGTCGCGCAGCGCCAAGCCGATGTTGCGAGCGACATCGAAGCACAGCGCGCCAAATCCCGTGATGACGCTGCCTTCGTTCGGCGCCAGGCAGACACCGCAAGCGACGTGAAGGCGCAAGCGGCAGCCCGCGCGTCGCATCGCGGCACAAAGGTCGATCGCCTGGTGTGATCCGATTGTCATGAGATTCGGCATGAAAATCATGATGGTGCTGTTGGCGCTCAGTGCCATGCCGGCGCACGTTGCGGCAGATGATCTCGCAAACGAAATACAAGAGCTGATTACCCTGCTGCCGGGTACCTACGACAATGTTCAGCAATCCGCCGATCAGAATGCGGCCGGATTGCCTGAGAACTTGCGCCTTGGGCGTCGTGCACAGTTCTTCGCGCATGTCGCGCGCCCGAGCGCATGTTGCACCGGCTTTTCCGCGGGTCCGGAGGCCGCATTCTTCTACATGCGCATCTATCGCGACGGGGAGCTTTGGCTGGGTGGAGAGCACATCGTGGTGGTCTACCCCGACCGGAAGCTAAACACGTTGGTTTGGCAGTTTGTGCGGATCGCGGACCCGGAACGCTTTCTCGATCTGCATTTGAATGCCGAGAAGCAGCGAAACGTGACGCTCGTTCCCCAGCCGCAGGACGTCCTCGATTGCCCCGTGCTCGGTCGAAAGGCGGGACCGTCCGTTTTCAAGGCCGAATTGAAGAACGGGGGCTGTAACGTGATCTCGCGGGTTTCCGCTAAGCTCCGACGGCTTGAGATGAATCTCACCCTCACGCCGACGACGCTGTTCTATTTGGACCGCGGAATAGAGAACGGTCAGGTCGTTCACGGCAGCGTGGATGGCACCCCGTTCAATATGGTCCGGGGCCTCCCGTAGGAACGCGAGACGAGCCAAAATGTCATGTTCACATCTCGCCGCAATGGTGAGAGAGCCCGTAGTGTTACCGACATTGCCTTTCATTGCATGCTTGAGACGCGAGGAGATTTTCGATGCCTGCTTATACGATTAAGCCTCTGGTGAGTGCTGTGGCCAACAGCACTGGCGGTCGCAACGGTCATTCCGAAACGACGGACGGGTCTGTCAGCGTCAACCTATCGGTCCGTAAGGAGATGGGTGGTCCCGGCCTGCCCAATACCACCACGCCAGAACATCTCTTTGCCGTCGGCTACGCGGCCTGCTTCGGCGGCGCGCTGGACTTTGTCGCCAAGCAAAAGAAGAAGGACGCGTCCGCCGCGACGATCACGTGCACGACCACGATTGGGCCGCGCGAGGGCGGCGGGTTTGGGATTGCGGTTGCCATGAAGGTCGCGCTTGCGTCGATGCCGACGGATGAACTCAAGGCGCTTGTCGACGAGGCGCACGAAAAGGTTTGCCCATACAGCCACGCAACCCGCGGCAATATCGACTTTACCCTGGACGTCGAAGGCCGATAGTCAGCCGTGCGACGGCGCCACGGTCAGTTCCCAACCTTCTTCATCACGAAGTCGACCTCGCGTACGGTTTGTCCGGCGCGGCTTCGGTCAAGCCGTCTGACTTGCGCGTAGCCGTCCTTTGCGACGCCGACCAGCTTTACGTCCCCGGGCTTCAGTTCCACATCGGTCCCCTGAATGACGGCGACCACGTCGGCGGCGTCGAGCGTGCGATAGCGGCCCAGAACATTGGTGAATGACTTGTACGTCACGTCGACGGATCCGCCATCGGCTGGCACTTTGACCAGAACCGTAAGGACGGCGTCTTGTAGAAGGCGGCCGTCTTCGTCTTTGACATTCCCCATAAAGCCGTTCTTGGCTTCACTGCCAACGGTGCGAAGGGTCGAAGCGAAAAACTCATCGCCATCGGCGCGCGCAGCGGAAGTGCTGAACGCGAATACCAGTGCAAGGGCGGCTTTTGAGAGGCGGCGTATCACGAGGCATTGGCCGGAATTGACTGTGATGGAGCGAGTCCTCATCTCATCCAGCGAGTCCTCCCCCCACTCAATCTATCTATTATAAAGCTTAGGGGATGGATATCCGCAAGGCTGGTGGCCTCGGACTTGCGTCATGGCCTGAAACGGCTCAATCTTTCGGGCGCGCCTGCGTTTCATTCGCGCGCGGGCGCGTCGGAGATCGGGGGATAAGCCATCATGCGTTCTATCGGAACACTCGCAAGCGTCCTGGCCATCAGCTTGGCTGTCGCCTTGCCATTGCACGCCAAAACATTGCCCGGCCTGGCCGAGATTTCCGGAAATGTCGCAGGTGCGAAATCCGCGATTGTCCCGGTGTACATCTACAATACCGACAAACACGTCGGTTACGCTGTGTTCGCCGTAGATGGGCAGTACCGCGCTGTTGACCTACTTCCCGGAAAATATGAGGTCACCGTCCGCAAGGACGGCCTGGATATGGCGCCCGTGACACTGGACATTGCCGCGAACGCGCATGCCAAGGCTGATCTGTCGCCGAAAGCCGTCCCCGCCAAGCCCAACTATGTCGGCGGTCGTGCGATGGACGACTACGACATCGAGCCCTATGACAAGGTTTATCCGCCGGCCCCGGGACGCGCCGTCGTCGAGCGCACCTGCATGGTGTGCCACGGCGTGAATTTCCTGCAGAACAGATTCCTGGATCGCGACGGCTGGGATCTGATGATCACCTACATGACCGAAGGCGCGGCTTTCCGGAAGTACGGGATCGAGAAGGGGCCGTCGATGTTCCCGCCATCGTGGCTGAGCGCTGATGACCGCAAGCTCGTGCTCGACTATCTCTCAACCAATTTCGGCGCCGATGCGAAGCCGCGTGTGGTCAAGCAGGAGAACGAACCGATGCTCGATCCCGCCGCGCTGTCGAAAGCGCAGTACATCGAGTATCGCTTCTTGAACACCAAGGATCAGCCGAAGCGCTGGACGCAGGAAGTCCATTTCGACCGGGACGGAAACGTCTACGCGACCGATCGCGGTCACAAGCCCACGGCGGCGATCGTCAAGGTCGATCCGCGCACAGGTGAGACGAAGGACTATCCTGTCCCGGAAAAGGGCAACTTGCCGCACGGCATCACCGTGGACTTTGACGGCACGGTGTGGTGGGCCGGAGACGATGTGCTTCTCGGTCACCTCGATCCGAAGACGGGCCTGCAGGACCTTTACAAGGCGCCCACGCAAGGCGTCTACGGCCACACGCCGGTGTTCGATTCCAAGGGCGATCTGTGGTTCTCGATGCTGCTCGGCAACAAGATCGGCAAGTGGGATCGCGCAACGGACAAGATCACTTACTATGAGGAGCCGGAAGCGCGCGCGCGGCCTTACGGTCTGACGATCGATAGCAAGGACCGGATTTGGTGGGTCGAGTACCACACCGCTTTCATCGGCTCCTTCGATCCGGCGACCAAGCAATTCAAACGCTATCCGATCAAGTCGTCACCGGCGCAGATGCGCCGCCTTGGCGTCGATCGGAATGACATCATCTGGTACGGCGTTTATGGGTCCACCGGGAAGAAGGGCAAGCTCGGACGTCTCGATCCCAAAACCGGTGAGACGATCGAACGCGATCTGCCGATCGACTTCTCAACCCCCTATGACGCCTGGGACGACGAGAAGGGGAATATCTGGGCGAGCACCGACAACTACATGGTGCGGTTCAACGAGGCGACCGAGAAGTTCACGGTCTATCCGATCCCGGAGCGGACCGATCAGCCGAAGGTAACGATCACCCGTGACGGTGCGATCTGGTACGCGCCGCGCGCCGCAGGTCACAATGGCTACGGCGGCGCGGCTGCGGTGTTGTATCCAGATAAGGATAACATTCCGACCCTAGGCGCCTTCTACTCCATCACCACCAGCCACAACCGCACCGCCAAATTTAACGGCAAGTCGGTCAAAGTGACGGGGGTGGTCAAGATGGCCCCGGCAAACGCGGAGAACCAGGAGTTGGTGGTCGCCCACGGGTTCGTCGGCAAGCCGCTGGCGGCGCCTGTATCAAAACGGGAGGACCCCAGCGCAGCGGGTGCATTGGCTGACTGAGTAGGCGGGTGCAGAGGGAAGCGCACCCAACGCTTATGTCGGATGTTACATGCTCAGCGCGCGGGTGAAGACCCGGCGAGAGCCGGCTGCGCGAAGTCGCAGCCGAGCGCCATCTCGACAACGGCACGTACGGGAGAAAGTTCCGGTGCGGGCCCTGCCGAGGGCGCAACCGCGCGGCTACAGGCCGGAGCCGGGCAACGACTGGCCGTTCTTCATGATGGTGCGCCAGTACCAATCCATTCTGCGCACGCCGTTGAGGTCGCCGGGCTCCTTGTCGCGGACATTGGTGAACAGCGGCATGTCCTTGTAGGCCCACTGCCGCGTACCATCTTCGCGCTTTGTGACCGACCAGAACCCGACTGGTTGAGCATCGGCCGCGGCCTCAACCGGACGCCAGTTGTGGGCCGCATCCATTGGCTTGGCAAAGCCGATCACGAAGGCCGGGGGGCGCGATAGGTCGAGGGCGTAAAGGGTTTTGCCGGCCGCATCGGCCAGGATCTCGCCGCCGTCCGATTGGTGGGAGGTGACCCACGGCGGGTTCTGCGGCGGCGGTTGAAGTACGACGATGGCATGGCCGTCCAGTTGGTCGCCGGCGGTCTCGTTCGGGCCGAAGTCGCGGGCATAGCGATACAGCGGCTTTCCCTTGTACGCCCACTGCCGGGTGCCGTCACCGCGTTCAACGATCGACCAATCGGCGGCGATCTTCCCCCCTGCGATCTGCCAGGCCTCGACCGGCGGCCACACGCGCGCACATGCCTCCATGCACTTGGATTTGTTTTCGCCATCCGCCTTCGACACGTAAAGCGTCATGCGCTTCTGATCGACGAGCAGATGACCGTTGGCGGTTTTCGAGATTGAAAATCCTGGCGGTGTCGCAACGTATTTCACGGCAACAGACCACTGCTGCAGCATCTCATCGCCGTTCTGATCGCCCGGCGCGACATCGCGACTGTAGGTGTAGAGCGGTTTGCCGCGAAAGGCCCACTGGCGCGTAGTGTTGGCGCGCGGCACCAGCGTCCATTCGCCGAAGGCTGCCGCGTCATCCGGCGCGAGCACGGGCGGCCATGTTTTCGCGCACTCGGCCACGCAGGTCGACTTGCCCCCGACCTGGTCTTTCGAATTGGTGTAGAGGGTCATGCCCTTGCTGTCGGCGAGCATTGACCCATAGCCTTGGGCGCGCAGCGTCACCTGCGCCGGAGGTGCCGCCTCGGACGCGGCCAGAACCGGCAGAGCGACAGCAAACAGCGCCGCAAACAGAAGACCGCGCGGTGCCATCACCGACCCTTCTTGTCCGGATGGATGATGAAAGCGGCATAGGTGCCGATATCGAACGACGCCGACAGGTGCGTGCATTGCCCGTTTTCGTCCGGATACCCGTCGGCGAGTTCATGGCCCGCGACGTACATCGCCGGGCAGTCGTCCGCCGTGGACGCATGTCCGACCATGCCGCCCACGTAGTGCAGGAATTCATCCAGGTTGTAGTAGCCCGTGACCTGGCCTTTGGCGCTTGCGCCGTCGGGCGCGATCTCGAGGCGCAATCCCATGTCGCGAATGGAAGGGTGCAGGAAGCCATAGTTGCCATAGAACGGCAAACGCACGTCGCCCCGTTCGGTGGTGAGAACGCCGTCCTTGATCTTGCCTTTGATCGAATCCCCGTACCGATTCTCGCCGCGTTCCGTGTCGATTTTATAGCTTGAGAACGGCAGCGGTTTTCCGGATCCGTCCAGCGCGAATTGATCGATCGAGCGATGGAAGCTCACGGTTACGTTGTCGGAATTGCGGGGGTCGGTCACGCCGCTGATTTCAATCAGCGTCATGCCGAGGCCGCTGGTGCGACGGCCTTCATGGGCGTTGAGTTCCGGCAGACCGCCTTTGCGCCAGCCGTAGACGCACCCGACCAAGCGATACATTTGATTGTCGATGCCGGGCGTGCCGTCGGGATGGGTGAACTTGTCGTGCGCGCAGGTCTTCGGTGTCGCGCGACCGTCGGTTGTTCCATCGAGATTGGCGCCGTAAGCAAACTTTCCCTCCACAATGCGCATCGGCGGGTCCGTGACGAGGGTCTGATTGAGGCAGACGTTTTCATCGTTTCCGCCGCGCCGCATCGCGCGGGGATTGCGGTTCAAAGTCTGGATCGTGCCGTTCTCGGTAAACTTCGCGCGGTTTTCCGGCGACAGGCTCCGCCAATAAATCTCGTCGTTACTCAGCGCGAGTCCCTCGGGACATTCGTCCATGAACTTGCTGTTGTAGATCGAGGTAAACCAATCCCGGACGACGAAACCCAGGGTGCGGGTTTTCGGCGCTGCCGCGGCTTCGGCCGGGCCGCTGAGCGGACCGGCGGTCATGCAGGCGGCAGCAAGGGAGACGAAGAGCGCAAGTCTGAAGCGGTTCATGACCTGAGGGTACTTTAGCTCCCGCGGACATGCCAAGAGCCGGCTGCTCGATCCAGGCAGTTCCTGCGCATTCGGGCGTCGAATTCATCCACAGGCATCCCAGAGACCCGCGACAGCCTTGGACGGATCCGCCGCCGGGAGGTTTTCAGGTCGCGCCGGAACAATCGATCTGACGCGGCATTGATTCTCCGTTGAAGCGCCCGCCTTGCTTTTCGTCGGGAGCCCTGAATCCGTCATCTAATCGGCGAAAATGTTGACCCGGTGCATTCCGCCTGTCCTGCTTGAAACCCCGTTCGGTCCCGGTATGGCGGAGTTCGTCATCGATTGTGGGCCGGACCGGCACCTGCTTTGGGTTGCCTTCATCGATGCCGCCGGCGAATGTCGAACCGTTCAGAATCCCGACGTCAGGCCCCAACGAAATGAAACGCTCGGCACTCTAGCCGCCTGTCGACCGCGGAAGCCCACGGCGCCGGGCTTCAACCGCATCCCCCAGGACCTTCATCGCGTCGAATGATGGTCTCGCCAGTTCAGCGCGTGGGCATGCTCTTGCAGAGTCGCCATCATCGCGCGCAATCTTGGCGGCGCGCAGGCGCGCCGCCGCCATAGCCAGACTCTCTATTTGGTCGTGAACCACTTGTCGTAAAGTCGCTGATAGGTTCCGTCCTCGCGCAGCGCCAACAGCGCGCCGTTGACGCGTTTTCTCAAAGGGCTATTTTCACGCAACACGATTCCGTAGTCCTCCTTGCGGAACGGCGCGCCGACGATGTGGACGCGGCCGTTTCCCTGATTGGCGGCGTAGTACAGGAGCACGGGCGAATCGAACACAACGGCATCGACTTTGCCGTCGGTGAGGGCCTGATACGCATCTTCGATCTGCTGTACCTCCAGGATATCTGCTCGCAGGTCACGCAACGCAGCTGCTGACGTGCTCCCGGCGGTGGTCGCCACATGCTTGCCGTTGAGGTCCTCGGGGCCATTGATGGACCCTTGAATTCGCTGCACCGTCAAACTGGCGGAGAGTTGCGCCGTATAAAAAGCAACAAAGACGACGCCTGTGAACATCCACAGCACCGCGACGGCGCGGGCGAGCCACTGCCGGGGCATCTGATCGCCCTGCGTCGCCAAGGTGCTGGCCGCCCAGAACATGCCTTGGAAAATCCCGGGGAAATATCGCCGATCGCGGACAATCCCTTCCGGGTGCTGCCGCTCAAAAAACCAAACCAGATGCGCCGGGACCAGAATGAGGACGAGGGCCACACCCAGCCATACCAGCATGGTTTTCGAAAGCAGCAGGTCGAGCACTTCCGCCAGCGGGTTGGTCGTCTCATCGGCGGATTTCCCCCGCACCATGATCTGCAACCCGGAACTGAACATCGGCAGGGAAAAGTCGAATTCCGCCTCCCGCGCCGCCGTGATCGAAAGCCCGGCGATGCCGACGTCTGCCGCGCCGCTGCGCACCATCGCAAAGAGATCGGCGACATCAGGTGCGACTTCATACTGGGTTTTGAGCTGCAATCGCTTGCCGATCTCGTTCCACAGATCGATGCTGAACCCGGTCAGCGTTGTCGGGTCCTGCTGTATGACCAGCGGCGGCAACACGCGTGTCGCAACCTTGACGTCCTTTGGCGACGGCTGCGCCGCCGCGGATGCCGCGCAGGCGATCGTCAGAAGAAGCGATACAACCGCTCGCAAGATTACAGATGTCATTCGTTCCCCGCTGCTTGTGTCCGCACTATAGGCCGTGCGGAGATCGCGGGCCACGCGCTACGGATGACGGCGCTGCTTCATCCAGGCGTAGAACAGCAGTGCGATCCCCACGGACAGCGGCGCGAAGGCAAGAACCTGAAGCGCGGTGTAGTGAGCATCGAGAAAGGCCAGCGCGGCCGCTCCGATCGGCGGGCCGCTCATTGCGGGTTGGCGCAAGACCCGGCGCCGCATTTCTGGATCATGATCCTTGCGGTTTCGAAACGTACGATATCGTCGAACCAGGATGCGGCCGCGCCATCCCGCGGATCGTCCAAGACATAGCCTGCGGTGCCGCAAGCGGGGTTGGGTGCGACCGACGCATCGGCGTTGCAGCCTTGTAGCGCCGAGCCGTGAAGATCTGGTAAGCGCGACGCGGTGCCGCTTGCGCCCGGCAGATAGCCGTAAGACCTATCGGGTCCGTGGCTGACGAGCACGTAAGCCGCCACGTTCGTTTGCTGATCTGCCGCCGCGTCGTTCACTGTCAGGGTCCCGGCATTGGGATAGAGCGTGCCGGTGGGCGTTGTGCGATAGACCATCTGAGTGCTGGTCGTGGTGAGGGCCGGCGTTGGTGCAAACTCGATCAGCGTTCCAAAGCCGTCAATCACATCGTCTTTGTTCAGGCCGAGGTTCACCCATGGCACGATGCCTTGGGTCACCGAGCACCCAGTCCGACCTCCGCCCGTCGTGCCGCATGACGTAGCGTAAGCGGTGCTCAGATTGTCGACGGCTTGACCACCGCCAGCCCCGCCGACGACCGCTGGGCACGGCAGGCAGCCGTACTGAATCACATAGGCCAGCAGCGCGGTTTGAATCTTCGTTTGGCGTTCGACCGTGGTCTGTACGGCGCCGCGGGATTTGACCGCCGAAACGCCGCCGACGCCGGCGCTGATCATGATGCCGACGATCACCAGCACAATCGCGATCTCGATCAGCGAAAAGCCGCGTGCACGGCGAAGGAAGCGAAACATCCAAACCCCACAAGAGCGGTCGGCCACCCCAGCCAAACGATGGTCGGACACCGCGGCCAGGGCGAAAGCCATTCGCCCAATCCTCATCCCGGCGGCAAAGATACCACAGACTGCGGCGCGGGTGATTGCGGCCATCCGGGCGGCGAGTCAGGGCAAGGTCGGGTTTCTATAAGTCATTGTTATAGAATGGAATATTCTTGCGCTTGGCGCGCCAGGCCTTACTTTCCGTGCTTGTGCTTTTTCGGCGCCTTCTGAAATCCGGGCGGCTTTCCGCTGTGATCGCCGCCATGGGACTTACCGGCATAGGGCTTGCCGCCATGCGGCTTACCCCCGCGCGGTTTATCGCCGAACGGTTTGCCGTCCTGCGCTTTGCCTTCCTGCCATTTGCCGGTGGGCTTTCCGCCGAATGCCGCTTTCCCGTAAGGCTTGCCGCCAAAATGCTTCGGCTTACCGGCCCATTTTGGCTTTTCGTGAGACGCTCCATCGGATCGCTCGCCTGATTGTTCGCTGGCCGGCGCGGTGTGGGCCGGCTTGTGCTTCGGCTTCCATTCCTTTTTGCCGGCATACGGAGTCGACGGGCGGCGTACATGGCCACCGTCGGCGGGGGCGTCCGTGGGGCCGATGAAGATATCGCCCTGCTTCACGGTCCCGACACGCTGCGCGAATTCGTCAGCCACGCCGGCATCGATCTCGAACTTGGTCTCGTCGTCGAAGATGCGGATCGCGCCGATTTCCCGCTTGGTGATCTTGCCCTGGCGGCAGATCTCGGGGATCAACCACTTGGGGTCGGCCTTCCGGTGCCGCCCGACATTGAGCCGGAACCACACCGCGCTCGCCAAGCCGGTCTGGGGCGCACGCGGACCCGGCATGCCCGTCTCGACAACGTCTTCCGGCGCGGGCAACCGCGCGCGATAGATGCGCACCAGCGCCGCGGCGATATCTTCCGGCGCGCGCTGCGCCAGAAGTTCCTTGGCCAGGGCCAAGTCGTCGGCATCGCCGGCTTCGGCAGTCAGCATGCTTTGCAGCAGGCGCTCGTTGTCGATCTTGCGGATCGCATCGGGCGTCGGCGGATTGAGCCAGGTGGCTTTGATGCCGGCCTGCCCCAGCAGGCGCTCGGCCTTGCGGTGATTTTTGGGTGCGACCAGCAATACGCTGACGCCCTTACGCCCCGCGCGCCCGGTGCGCCCGCTGCGATGCTGCAGCGTTTCCACGTCGTTCGGCAGATCCGCGTGGATCACGAGATCGAGATTCGGCAAATCAAGCCCACGCGCCGCCACATCGGTGGCGACGCATACGCGGGCACGGCCATCGCGCAAAGCCTGAAGGGCGTGATTGCGTTCCGCCTGGCTGAACTCGCCCGAAAGCGACACCGCCGAGAAACCGCGCTCAACCAAAGCTGCATGAAGATGGCGCACGCCGTCGCGCGTATTGCAGAACACCAGCGTCGCCGGCGAGTCCACGAACCGCACGACGTTCACCACCGCATGCACAGAATCCTGCGGTGCGATGCGCATAGCCCGGTATTCGATGTCCGCATGGGCGCGCGCGCCGCCCGCGGCCTCGATCCGAAACGCATTGTCTTGAAAGCGTTTCGCCATGGTCACGATGTCGCGCGGCAGCGTGGCGGAGAACAGCAGCGTGCGGCGTTCCTTCGGCGTGGTCTCGAGAATGAATTCGAGATCCTCGCGGAAGCCGAGGTCGAGCATCTCGTCCGCCTCGTCCAGCACCACCGCTTTCAGGTCCGAGATTCGCAAAGCGCCGCGTTCCAGATGATCGCGCAGGCGGCCGGGCGTGCCGACGACGACATGGCAGCCGAAGTTGAGTTGCTGGCGTTCCGCCCGGGGATCCATGCCGCCGACGCAGGCCACGATTTTCGCGCCTATATATTGATAGAGCCATACGAGCTCGCGTTGGACCTGAAGCGCCAGTTCCCGCGTCGGCGCGACAATCAGGGCCATGGGGCTTCCGGCCCGGCCCAGGGTCTCTGAATCGCCCAGGAACGTGCCGGCAATCGCCAGCCCGAACGCCACGGTCTTGCCGGACCCAGTCTGAGCCGAGACCAGCAAGTCACGGCCAATGGCTTCGGGCGCTAGTACCGCGGTTTGAACGGCGGTGGGGTCGGTGTAGGCGCGCTCGGCCAGGGCGCGGTCGAGCAACGGGGTCGTGGAGGGAAATGCCAAGAGACAAACCTTGAAAGGGGGCCTTGAAAGGCGGGAGCGGGGAGAGCTGCGGCTCTCACCCTGCGTATTGTGGGGTGGGTATAGTCAATTCGGGCCCCCACGGCCATCCGATTGAACGGAATCGGCGATCTTACGCCGTCTCGACGACTAACCGTCTGATCTCACTCACTTGCGGGGCGCGGCGCAGGCGCCACTTTCTCCTGTTCATCCAAAAGAAAATCGGCAGCCGTGGGTTTCTCGTCTGCCGATGTATCAAGCGAAGGAAGGCGTTTTAGAAGTTGTAGGAGGCCCGCGCCCCAAACATGCGCTTCATCGGCAGCGAGAACCGGACCTCGTTCGAGGTCAGGGTCGGGCCGACGAAGTACCGCACGTCCGTACCGATCAGGCCGGCCTGCAGCACCTTGTTATGGGTCAGATTGGTGGCGAAGAACTCGACCGACATGGCTTCGGCGCGTGCGCCGATGCGCGCGACAACTTGGGCACACGCCTTCGCAAGGCGTTGATGCCGCACAGTCTCATGGCCCTGCGTCAACGCAGGCCGCTCCAGTGCAACATGCACATCCCTGGGCCACCGCGCGTCATACCGATTTGAGGGCCGACGACATGATCGCGCATCTCGCCGGTGGCTCATCTGCTCGAAACCGGCAGGAGTAGGCTGGCTCCAGGCGCCGGCCACGAGACGCCTTCAACGTGATTGTCGACGCGCTGCCCTACAAGCAGAGGGGTACGTGCGCGTGAGGGCTACTATTGGGGCTTTCGGACGCGCACGGCAGCCCGACGCGGCGAGGTCCTCCGGCGCATTGATTTTGCATCGTTTTTTAACGGTTCGCCGCGCCTCACGTGTTTGGTACCTTGCTTAAATTGACTATTTAGTCTACAAGTTCCTCTGTCGAGTTCACCGACTGCCTTGCTATTCGCCTTCGCGGGCCATCCCAAGACAACGCTGAGTTCAGATGACACGGCCAAGCACGTGCTTGGCCGAACCGACGCGTTCCTGCGTTTATCTATGGAGGCCGAAATGGCTGACGGTACAGTGAAGTGGTTCAACGGTCAGAAGGGCTTTGGTTTCATCCAGCCCTCCGACGGTAGCAAAGACGTTTTCGTGCACATCAGCGCCGTTGAGCGCGCTGGCCTGTCGACCCTCAACGAAGGGCAGAAGGTTTCGTACGAAGTCGTGAATGAGCGCGGCAAGAGCGCCGCAGCCAATCTGAAGGTCTCCTAATCTAGGCGGTCTCAAGATCAAGCCCGGCACACAAATGCCGGGCTTTTTTTTGACCCCACGGAGGACGACACGCCGACGTAGACCATCCGACAACTGACCCCTTTTTTAGGAGCATGTGGATGAGTCCCCATGATTTCGGCAAATGCGCCGCAACAATCGTTGCAGCATTCTTGATCCCTGCAATAGCGGGGTGCGCTGAGCGACCTCAGACCCGGTCTGCGGTGCTGGCGCCGGTGGTTATCGCAAGCCCGAGCGCAACGCCGTCCCAGATTGCGGAACAGAAGCGTGTGGACATGCGCCTCGGTTTGCAAAGGGGCGATCTCAAGATGAGCGAGATCAATGGCCAGTTGGTGCTCGCGGATGTCGTGTTCGATGAGACCAGCTGGTTCTTGTCCAGTGAAGCGATCGCCCGTCTCGACCCTTTGATTGCCTATCTCCGCGCCAGTCCAGGCACCCGTGTGAAAATCGAAGGTTTCGCCGACGACGGCGGATCCTCTGAGCGTAATCAGCAACTGTCGCTCGACCGGGCGCAATACGTCGAGCGCGTGTTGAAGGTCAGCAGCAGTACCAGGAACGCCGTCGATAGCTTTGGCGTCAGCCCTGGGAAGCCCGGCGCGCGATACACCAAGGCTTCAGGCAAAGCGCGCGACCGCCGCGTCGAGATTACGCTTCTGGAACCTTCGCTGAAGGAAGCGGTCGGCACGAACTGATCGTTGTTCGCGCCGACGCCGTTCCGAGTCATTCGGCCGCTAAGTTATCAACCTTTGTCGATCCACCGCTGGATTGGACACGGCGAAACGTTCCGCCCACGCCTCGCCGCCCGGATTGGGAGCGATGGCGATGAGATGGGACGATCGACCGCTTCTGGAGTTTGAAGATGAACAATCGCAATCGCACCGCGTCGGCCCGTCAATCGGCGTCGGCAAAATTCGCCGCGAGCGAAAAACACTCCACGCAGTTCCTTAAGGAGCGCAAGACGCGCGAAGCCGCCAATATCGCGCGTACGCTTGAGCTCAAGGCCCAGCGCCTGAAGAAAGAGGAATTGGACAAGGTGGCGAATGCGGGCAAGCCGCCGGCGCGCAAGCGAGCCCCCGTCGCAAAAGTCGGCTAGCTCACCTGCTTCCCTGCAACCCAGGATCGGGTCGTGAATATGGTTATGATATGCGTCTGGATCGTCATCGGGGCGATCGCAGGCTTTCTTCCGCACCAGCGGGTCCAATGGAATATGTTGCACGGCTTGGCGGCGGGCGTTTTTGGGGCGGTTCTGGGCGGCTGGTTGCATACCAATGCGGTCGCCGGCGACGCGAACTACTTCATCGTCGGCTCCATCGGCGCCAGCATTGCGGCGGCGGTCGTGGTTCTGACGGGCTACGGATTCACCGCATCCCTGCGTAGTTAGCCAAATCCCGGGCCAAGGTCGGGCGCGGCTGAGCTGACGTGATGTTTAATATTATTGTTTAAAGTCAATGGTTTAAGGGGAATCTGTGGACTGTCACCGGATACGGCTGCCGCCGGCCCGGATTGCCAGTTTCGAGAAATGGCGATAATAAGGCTATGCTGCATCAATATGGCTCGGTCTCGTCCGCTCCCCGAGAGCTAACCTGTCCTACCCAGTTTGAAGTATGGCCCGCCGTGTACGTGCGCGGCGGTATAAACCATTGGAGATAGAGAAATGGCGATCGGAAGTGTGAAGTGGTTCAACGCCCAGAAGGGCTACGGTTTCATTCAGCCTGAAGACGGCTCCAAGGATGTGTTCGTCCACATCTCTGCTGTCGAGCGCGCTGGATTGTCCGGCCTGAACGATGGGCAGAAAGTCAGCTACGACCTCCAGACGGAACGCGGAAAGACCTCCGCCGGCAATCTGAAGATGCTCTAAGACCGGTGACGGGGCGGGTCTCCGCTCCGGCATCTGCCTAAGCACTTTTGCGTCTGGCAAGCGCGACCACTCTCTCTGAGAAGGAGGCGCGCGTGTCCAAAGAGGAACTATTGGAGTTCGAAGGCGTCGTCACGGATGTCCTCCCGGAGGGGAGATACCGTGTGCGCCTAACGAACGACCATGAGCTCATCGCGTATACCGCGGGGCGCATGAAAAAGAACCGCATCCGAACCCTCGTCGGTGACCGCGTCACCGTCGAGGTGTCGCAGTACGACCTCGACAAGGGGCGCATGACCTTTCGGCACAAGGATTCTGCCGAACAGAACAGGGGACCTGCGAAGCGTCGCCCCTTCGTGAAGCGCCGATGATGCAACGTAGAAAGCGCGTATACGGCTTGCGGACCGAGTCCGCGGCACGTATCGGCAACACGCGAGGACTCGTGCCTGCTCACAAGTACACGATCGGTCAAACGGTGCGCTTCGTAAGCGGGCCGGTCGACCATGCCTCCCGTGAAATGCAGAAGTCTGTGTTTGCAGCCGCCTTCGTCATCAGCCGGCTGTTGCCAAATTCGGGCTTCGAGCACCAGTACCGGGTTAAGAACACGGCAACGGGGCACGAGCGCGTCGCCGGCGAAGGAGAGATCTCGCCGGTTGAGGGCGAGTAGTTCGCCCGACCGGTAAAATTCATCGCCCGCGGGCCGTCCTAAACGTTTAGGGTTTGGACGGCCCCACGAGCCCTACGCACCATGAACGACCTTCGGCCTATCGTCATTGACGGCATTTTCCTGCAAGGGGAGGTCGTCACCGGCATCGGCCGACTCTGGCGCGAAATCCTGCAACGCTGGGCCCGTCGAGAAATCGGCCGCCGGATCGTGCTCTTGCGACGGGGTTCATTGTCTCCGGGCCTGGAAGGCTTGCGGGTTCGTGACGTCCCGCCGGTCGACCGGTGGGAAGACGAACCGCCGGTCGTTCAAGGCGTGTGCGACGAGGTGAACGCGGCGCTCTTCCTCTCGACGTACTACACGCATCCACAGACCTGCCCATCCGTGTTGTGGGTGCACGATATGATTCCCGAGCGTATGGGCTTCGATTTGAGCAAGCCCATCTGGCGCCAAAAACATGCCGCCATCGATCGCGCCGTCGCCTATGCGACCTCGTCCGCGCACTCCCTGAAGGATCTCCGCAATATCGTTCCTGCCGCAGCGACCAAGCCCGCCGTTGTCGCGGGCTGCGGCGTATCGGAGACGCTGCGCCCGCTCGACGATGCGGAAGTTCGGAAGTTCCAAGAGTCATTCGTCAAAGCGAAACTCGGAGGCCGCGCGTACATCTTCATGCCGGGCCACACGCACGGCTACAAGAACGGGCAGCTGCTGGTGGACGCGTTGTCCAGAATGGACTGTACGCATATCGCGGTCCTGCTCACGAAGCTGTCGCTGGAAGCGGAGCGTCTGCGCGCAATTCCCAACCTGATCGTGCATTGCGAGCCCTTGAGCGATGCGGATATGCGGCTGGCCTACGGCTGCGCCTTTGCCATGGTGTATCCGTCATACTACGAAGGTTTCGGGCTGCCGGTGGCGGAAGCGATGGCGTGCGGTTGCCCGGTGATCTGCGCCGGCACGTCGAGCCTGCGTGAAGTTGGCGGCGACGCCGCGCTGATGATCGATCCGCGAGAGCCCGATCATCTCCTCAAGGCGCTGACGACACTCTCCCAGCCGAAAGCGCGGCAATTGCTTGTCGCCCGCGGCTTGGATCAAGCCCGAACCTTCAACTGGTATGATGTCGCCGCGAAGCTCGAAGCGTTCGTGTTGCATACGATCGGCGGGGCAGGCGGCCCTTAAGCGCGCTTACCCCGCCGAAAGCGTTGAGACCAGATCGCGAAGCGCGGCGGTCGCGACGTGAAAGTCGGAGTCCTTCCTCTGGATCGTCACACCGATATGCTCGGCGGCGCGGCAGAGTAAAAGGTGGTGTCGAACCCCCAGGTAGTCGCTGGTGGCGGCATTCTCCCACAGAAGGCCGAGGAGGCCGTAGCTCATCTCGATCAGGTGCGCGCCTGGGTGCATGAAGAAGCACGCCAGCATTTCAGATCCGTGCGCACCCAGCACGATGTCTGCCGCGCCCAACGCGTCGCGTTGCTCTGCAATGGACATCTTCGCAAGCGACACGGTTTCGAATCCGAGCGCCGCGATGGCTTGGTCGAAGTCTTCGCGATTGGCAATACGACGGGTCGGCGAGTCCCGGTCGAGGAACAGGCGTCGCCCCCGCGTGCCCGGTGCCACAGGCTTGTTCAGAGAGCGTGCAATGAATCGCACGCTGTCAGGGCTGGGTTGCGACGACTTGCCATGTTGCACCACCAGCGCGCTACGGAACCGATACCGCTTCGCCATGTCGCAGCGCAGGATGCGATCCTCGCCGATGCCGAACAGCTGAAGCAGCTCGAACACCTTTTTTGGTGCAGTCGCGGGCACCACGACCTTTCGGTCGGAGGCGAGGTCGAGGGCCCGGAGTTGCGGCATGAAGTCCACGATCCAGTGGCCGATGTGGAAATGCGCCGGGCCGGCAAGGACGAGCACATCGACATCGATGTCTTGGACGACTGCGCTCCACAAGTGCACCACCAGACCGGTGCCCTCGATAACATGGTTCGAGAACCATCCGTAGGACACATCGATCGACGAATAGCCGCTATCGCTGATGACTTCGCCCGTGGGGGTGATCACGAAATCCCACCCCAGCAGGATTTCCGCCCGCGGGATGACGGCGTAGCGCGCAGTCTGTGTGACGTACGACCAGGTGCCGCTGGCATCGGGCATTTCGGCACTGGAGACGAATCGCGCGGGCTCGAGCACGGTGATGGGCGTGCCGTGCGTGTCGCACCACGCCTGCAACGTGCACGTCCGCGCGGCCGCCATGCTGAGGTTTCCCCAACGCGCACCGAACAGCCGCAGGAAGAAGTCGAAGGCGACGTCGTGGTCACCGGCAAGAACCGAGGCCCTCAGCGCCGCCTGAACGAACCACGATTGATCGGGCTGCTCGGCGACGATCTGCCGAACGAACCGGCGAGACGGCCGATAGAGCGTGTGGACCGCGGGCGTGCCGCCCAGCATGTAGGCGGCGATGCATCCCAGCTCCACCGCGCGCACAAGCTCGGCCGGGGAAAGGTGTTCGCGGTCGAGTAGCCTGCCGGCAAAGGCCGCGGTCGCATGCCAATCCCGCACCTTGTGGCTCGCGCTCGCCGCGCGCACGAGGAGTTCCGAGTCGTTCGGCGTTTGCGCCAGCGCGGCCATCGCCAGCTGCTTCGCGTTCGCATAGTCGTTTCGCGCGAACGCTGCGTCGATCTCGGCCGTCTGTCCTTGAACGATGCTCATCGGCAACCCAGTGGGCGTGCGGTATCTATTGTGAATATCGCAACTTTGTATCGACGGAACAATCGCTGCCCTGATCGCCCGGCGCGTCGCTCAGCTCCACAAATTCGTCGGCGTTGAGTCGGGCGTGGTCGCCGTGAAACTCTGGATCGAGATAGAAATAGGGCATCGGCTGCATGATGTAGGGCGGGCTCACCAGGGTGCATGTCCCCGGCGGCCAACGCCGCAGAAGCGCAACCATGGCCGAGACGTTCGAGACGCCGCTGCCGATGAAGCTCTCGGCGCGGGTGGCCAGCAGCACGTCGCGCAAGACCTCCACGCCGTTGAGCCGCGGGTTGCCCTCGCCGGTGAGGCAAAAATGTAGCGCTGCCGTGCCGTCATCCCGCGCCGCCTCCGGCACGATCACCCGAGTCCCAAACTGCGCGCAGAACCGTTCCAGCCAGCGGGTGTTGTCGGTCAGAAGAAGCAGGCGCCTGTCGCCGGGCACTTCCGCCGCCAGTCCCATGATGAGTTCATTCAGGTGGCCATGAACGTCCACTTCGCCTTGCTTGTCGTGGCCGCGCAGATGCACCGCGACGAACGGTGTCTGCCGCAGGTGAAGCTCGAAATATCGGTCGACAATCGCCGTCATCTCTGCGGTCGGGTGCAGATAGCGCGCCAGCAGATCGCGGAACACGTCCTCGGTCGATTGCCCGAACAGCCGATGCCCGGGCGGAATCCACGACACGATGGCGGGGATTCCGACGAATACATCAATCACCGCCACAGGTTCCTGCGCGCTCAGGAACGCAAGCACGTTGACTGCTTCGGCGCTTACGGCGATGCGGATTTCGCTCCAGATATCCTTGTTGCGCCACCGGGCGGGAAAGCGTGCGCCGGGATCGCAATTGGCGACGTCCGCCAGCGTCCACGGGCCAACCGGCGCGAAGTACTGCGTGAAGGCATCCTGGGCGGCGCTGCCGCCAAAGCGGGAGACATCGCCCAGATGAACCACCGGCGCGCGCCCCGTGATCTCGGCGAGCAGAAGACCGCCGAGCACATGGCATACCTCGGCCCAAAAACCGTAGCCCCAGGACTTGATCACCAGGAACCGTGGCGATGCGGCCGTCGACTCGCGGGGCGCCTTGGGCGTCAAATCTTGGGACGCCTGCAAGAGTTCGTCTGCCCGGCGATTCCCCAGATCGCGCGCACGTTCCAAGAAGGCACGCGCCGCGCCGACCGCGCCGATGCGCAAACCGACTTCGCCCATGAGGCAGAGCGCGGGGTGATGATCCGGGTCGGTCACGAGAATCAGCTGGCATAGGCCGCAGGCCGCGTGAACATCTCCCGCGGCCAAGCGCTCACCAGCGATACGCAGCCGAATTTCAGTCCGCTGATTGGGCACGTGGCCGCCTGGGATGGCCGGCCACCCGGTAGGTCGCGCGGCGAAATAGATATACAATCGTTGTGTATCATAGCATCCCACCTGCCCAAGGCTACACTCGCGCCATGTCCGATCCTCATTCCGCAAAGCCGCAGCCGGGCGCTGCCGGCGGCTGGGGCGCTCTGAAGGCGAGCGCCGAGGCGATGGTCTCCGCCGGCAATCCGGTTGAGGCCGCCAAGACGTTGCTATCGGTCAACCAGCCCGAAGGTTTCGACTGCCCGGGCTGCGCCTGGGGTGACCCCAAGCACACATCGTCCTTCGAATTCTGCGAGAACGGCGTCAAGGCCGTGTCGTGGGAAGCCACCGCCAAGCGCTGCACGCCGGCGGTCTTCGCGGCCCACAGTGTGTCGTGGCTGAACGCGCAGGACGACCACGCGCTTGAAGCCTTCGGACGACTCACGCATCCGATGGTCTATGACGCAGCGAGCGATCACTACCGCCCGATCGCGTGGGAAGATGCCTTCGCGCTGATCGCGCACGAGTTGAACGCGCTTGCCTCTCCCGACGAAGCCCTGTTCTACACCTCCGGGCGCACCTCGAACGAGGCGGCGTTCCTCTGGCAGCTATTCGTGCGCGAGTTCGGCACCAACAATTTGCCGGACTGTTCCAACATGTGCCACGAGGCCAGTGGCGTCGCGTTGAAGGAGTCCATCGGTATCGGCAAAGGCACGATCCTGCTCGAGGACATGCAGCTTGCCGACGCGATCTTCATCTTCGGCCAGAACCCCGGCACCAACCATCCGCGCATGCTGGGCGATTTGCGTGAAGCGGCGCGCCGCGGCGCCAAGATCGTCGCGGTCAATCCCTTGAAGGAGCGCGGCCTGCTACGCTTCGCTCACCCGAAAAGTCCGTCGGACATGATCGTCAACGGCCTCACCGGCGGCGGACAGGAGTTGACGCATCTCTACCTGCAGCCGCATGTCGGCGGCGATCTCGCATTCCTCAAGGGGATGATGAAACTCATCATCGAGGCCGACGCCGCGGCGCGCGCCGCCGGCCGGCCGGCGGTGATCGATCACGACTTCCTGGCGGCGCACACCCTCGGGTTCGAAGCGCTTGCCGCCGATCTGGCGGCGGAAAGCTGGGACGCCATCCTCAGACATTCCGGCCTGACGCACGGGGAGATCGCCCACGCCGCTGCGATCTACATGAACGCCAAGTCGGTGATCTGCACCTGGGCCATGGGGCTTACGCAGCATGTCGGTGCGGTGGAGACGATCCAGCACATCATCAATCTGTTGCTTCTGCGCGGCAACATCGGCCGCCCCGGTACCGGTCCGTGCCCCGTCCGCGGCCATTCGAACGTGCAGGGCGATCGCACCATGGGCATCACCGAACTGCCCAGTGCTGCGTTTCTCGATACCCTCGAACGCGTGTTCGGGTTCGCAGCACCCCGCCAGCCGGGCGTGAACACGGTCGAGGCGATCAAGGCCATGCACGAGGGCCGGGCGAAAGTCCTGCTTGCCATGGGCGGCAATCTCGCCGCCGCCGCACCGGATTCATCGCTGACCTGGGCGGCGATGCAGGGGCTGAACCTGACCGTCCACGTCTCGACCAAGCTCAACCGCAGCCATCTCGTCCACGGTCGTCGCGCACTCATTCTGCCGGCCCTCGGCCGCACCGAGATCGACGTGCAGAAGTCCGGCAAGCAAGCCATCACGGTCGAGGACTCCATGAGCATGGTCCATGCCTCCCAGGGCATGAACCATCCCGCCTCGGACATGCTGCGCTCCGAGCCCTGGATCGTGTCCGGCATCGCCATGGCGACCCGGCCAAACAGCGCTGTGCCGTGGGCGCGCTTCCGCGACGACTATCGCTTCATCCGCGAGAAGATCGAAGCGGTGTTCGCGGACTTCGAGGATTTCAACGCGCGCATCATGCGCGCCGGCGGATTCCATCTCGGCAACAGCGCCCGTGATCGCGTCTGGAGTACGGCCACGGGCAAGGCGAACTTCACGACCGCGGCGCTGCCCGCCGAAACGATCCTTGAGTCCGCCGTTCGCACCCACGGCCCGGCCGCCTTCATCCTCACGACTTTCCGCGCGCACGATCAGTACAACACCACGGTCTATGCCCGGAACGACCGCTATCGCGGCATCCGCGGCACGCGGTCGGTGGTGTTCATGCATCCGGAGGACATTGCCGGCCTGAAGCTCGCGCCGGAACAGCGCGTCACCTTGTCGACCATCGCCGACGATGGCCGCGCGCGCACCTTGGGCGGCTTGCTGCCGTTCGCCCACGACATGCCGCGCGGCTGCGTCGGCGCCTATTTCCCGGAAGCGAATATCCTGGTGCCCTTGCAAAGCCACGGCCCGCGCTCCGGCACGCCCAGCTCCAAGGCGGTTCCGGTGACCGTGACCGCCGACGCGGCCACGGCCTCGGAGCATTAAGTCAGGTTCGCCCGGCGTTTCAGCTCCGATTCGCTGGGATTGGAGTCCTGGAAACTGCCGGTCTTCACTGCGCCGTCGATGCCGAGGCTCAGCCCGCCGGGATCGGCATCACGGGCATCAACTCCACCCGGTCGCCTGGGAAAATCGTGAAGTGCGGGTGGTCGATGAACATCTTGGCCGCGGCGTCGTGGGAGTCCGCGCGCACCAGCGTGAACGCGCCCAACTCGTTGCTGATGTCCGAAATGCCCTCGGCGCTGATCTTCTTGGTCTTGCCGAGTGGGCCGCCGATTTCGAGCACCGCACTCTGGTACTTGTCCATCCAGGCTTTCCAGCCGGCCATGCCTTCCTGTTCTTTCTTGCGCCGTTCCGCTTCCGGAAGGCCGAAGAAAGCCTGCGCGCGCGCGCTGTCTTTGCTGCCGAGGAAGATGGCGAGGTAGGTGTTTGTGGTTGTCACGGGGTGTCCTTTCGATACTTCGGGAAAAAATTATTTGGCGGCGACGTGACGCGCGAACTTGTCGAGAATGGCTTGCCACCCTTGCCGTTGCTGTTCGAGGGAATGCGTAGGCTCCGTGTCGAATGTCACGCGCACGCGCGTGCCGTCGTCCTGAGCAAGGAATTCGACTTCGCATTTCCGATCTCCAAGCGCGTATGCGATGAGTTTGTGCGCTTCGACGCAGGTGTAGGTTCCCGTGAAGTCGAAGCCGAAGCTGCCGTCCTTCGCTTCCATGCGAGAGGAGAAGGTGCCGCCGACGCGCAAGTCGACCGTCGCGGCGGTGGTGTGCCAATCCTCGGACGCCGCGTTCCATTGGATGATATCCGCCGGCGTCGTGTAGGCGCGCCACACTTCGGCAACCGGTGCTGAAACGTCGGTCTCGACGGTCAGTCTTTGGGGTGACGTGGGTCCGGTCATGTTTAGGAGTCCTTCTGGTGTGTGGCGTTGAAAAGACATTCGACGTAGCGGCGCAGATGATCGACGGACTCCGCCGCGATTTCCGCCCCGCCTGTGGCTTTGGCGAGGATGAACGCGCCTTGCAGAACCGCTTGCGTATGGAGGGCGAGACTCTTTGCGGTCCACGACGGGCGCATGCCCCGTTGCTGTATCGCCGCGGCGATGTCGGTTTCCACGTTCGCGGCGTGATCGCGCACGCTCGCGCTGCAGGCGTCACGGATCGCCGGGATCGAGTCGTAGATCTCCTGGACCATCGTGCCGGCCAGGCAGGTGAATTCCGGCAACGCGCCGGTCAGCAATGCCTTGCGGAAGGCGATGTAACCCAGCAACCGAGCCAACGGGTCCGAGTGGGTGTGGTAGGGGGCGGCGGTGAAGAACGCGCCCTTCGTCACGCCGGCTGCGGCGCATAGGTCGTCCACCGTCGTTGGCGCGTAGCCCTTGGTGCGGATCACAGTCAGCGCCGCCGCGAGGGTCTTGTCCCGGGCGGAGAGCTTGGGCTGGTCAGAGGGGCTAATGCGCGACATGGATCGTACATACCAACCAGTTGGTATGTACGTCAAGCGGCAGTAGGGTCGGCACGTTCGCTCGAAGCGACCTCTACATCATGCAAGCAGCAGTCATGTCGCTCACCACGCCCTGCGCGCGGTTGTTGAGCAGGTGCTGCAGAAAGCCCGTGAAGCTGTCGTCCGCCTTGATGACGTACTGCGTGCGCGCAGGATCGGCGGGGATGCTCGCCGCGGCTTCGATGGTGCGCGCATCGAGCCGGATCAGGCCGTTGGCGGGGATCGCGTCGGTCTGAAAGCTGCCGAGGGTGGTGCCGTCGCGGGCATCCACCACCGTCAGGGTCGCCGACGATGACGTCGCGCCCGTGTTGGTGACGACCACCGTGCTCGCATACCCCTCGGCTTCGCGCACCGATGCGGCCACCGCAATCAACGTCTTTTGATCCGCCGCCACGCCCTCGAAACAGGTGCTTGCGTTGCTATAGGCGCCGCCGGAACTGCGCGTGAGCACGTTCTGGAACACCCCGTCGATCCCGGTCTCCACCGCAATCCCGTAGAAATTCTGTTTGACCAGGGCCCGTGGCACAAAAGAGTCGAAGCGATGCGGCGTCGCCTGGGTCTCGATGGTGGCGATGTCGAACTCGCGCACGGCCCCCGGCGGAATCTCCGGGCTCACCCAGGCCCCGAGCGGCTGATCTTCGTAGTTCCCGAATAGGGTCACCTTCACGGTCCCGGCCGTCGTGCCGGAGTTGTAGAAGCGCAAAGTCGATTGCGCCAAGGTCTGCAAGCTGGAGAGCAGTCCGCTCGCGCGCACCTCGGGATTTGCCGTCCCGTTACTCTTGCCGTTCAGCGCGCACATGGTTGTCATATCGGACACCACGCCAGGGCGGCGATTTGTCACCAAGTGCTGGGAGAAATATTTGCTGAATTTCGAATCCGGGGAATAAGCGGTGTTCGCCTGGTCGTTGAGGTTGAGATGATGCGACGGCGGCGTCAAAGCGCCGCGCAGCGATGGATTATTTGACGGATAGACCGCGGTCTCCATTGTGGATTCATCCATAACGATCTGCAGGTTGGGAACCGCCGTCGTTGCGGCGCCGCCATGGACGAAAGGTAGAAGACTGGAGCTGAAGCTGCCGAGATCGGTTCCCGTCGGAGCATCGCGCAGCACGTAACTCATGCTTGTCGTGCTGATGCTGAAATTGAAAAAGACAACCGTGCTGGGATAGCCGCTCTCCAACCGCGACGAGTGCACATTCATGAGGCGATGAGCGTCCACGGTCGTTCCGGTGTCGCAGGTGCTGGCGTTGGTCAGCACCTCGACCCCGCCGTCGAACAGCGCGTGTTGCAGATAGCCGTCGATGGTGGTCTCCGGCTCGACCTTCAGGCTGTAGGCGGCGGGCCGCACGTATCCCGCGGGCAGCGTGCCCTCGATGTCCCTGATGGTGAACTGTGGCGCAGCGCCGGGCGGGATCGACGGGCTCTGCCACTTCACGACCGTCTGGCCGGTTGCACCGTTGAGCAATGAGGCGGTCACGGTCCCCGCCTTGGAGCCGGTGTTGTAGAACCGAATGTAGGAGTCCGGGCCGTTGCCGCCCGGGGGATACACGTTGCCCAGCCGCGGCGGCGCCAAGGTCCGCCCGCGCGGGAGCACGGTCGTGCGCATGAACTCCGGCAGTGCTTCGACAAACGCATCCGTGCCCGGCTGGGTCGCCCGCAGCTTGCACATGCCCGGCCGGCGTGCCGAAAGCGCCGTGCCATCGACCGTGCAGATCTTTGGCGTATCCGAAACGAACACCACCGGCAGGCCCGAACTCGCCGTCGCCGCAAGCGTCACCGGCGCATCGCCGATGTTCATCGTGTCGGCGGGGCGCGTCTGCACCGTCACCGTTTGCTTCGCCGGCGCGGGACCCGACAGACTGACGAAATCCGAATCCTGGTCGGACGAGAACGAACACACGCGCGGGTCCGCGGCACGCTCGGTCTTGGAGCGGATGAGGCTCTCGCGCGTCGCAAGGCCGCGGTCCTTGAACCCGGCGAAACCGGCATCGGTGAGCAGTTCGAAGTAGGAGATCAGATGCTTGCCGCTCGGCGTTTGTACCCACGCCGAAACGTCGGACCAGGTATCGAGCCCGATATGGGTGCCGATCTGCTGGCCTTCGGTCAGCCGCTCGCCGATGGCCAGCGGCTTGGAAAACTTCACGTGAAAGATGGTGATATGGAAATCAGGCTGCGCGTCCGGCGTGATCTCGATCTGGTAGCCCATGGTGCCCACGCGGATCGATCCGATCGTCCCGTTCACGGGCGCGTAGATCTTCACGCTCGAATCAGGCGCGACGAAGTAGTGCTTCATCGAGCTGCAGTTTTCGATGATGCCGCGATCCTTGATCGCGTCGGTCCCGAACTGCGACGAGTCCGAGTAATTGTGTCCGGCCATCGAGCGGAACTTGGAGATCCGCGTGATCTTGGCCAACTCGATATAGCTGGTATTGACGAATTTGGGCGCGCCCAGCGCGAGATAGTCATACGCCGCCGACGCGTCGGTGCTGCCGGCGGCGAGGGCCCCAAACATGGCAACCGCGCCAGCAAGCCTGCGGCCGGGAACGAAACGTTTGCGAAACACGCGCGGAAACAAAGCTAACCTCGGACGCCGGCGAGACATCCCCTCAACGCGACACCCGTCTTAATACGGCCGTTCGCTCTCACCCGTTAAAGTAGTATGGGAGAAAGCTTAACGAAAGGCGAGCCGAACCGCGGCGCGGAGCGCGGCGCGGCCGGGCCCGTATTCGCCCTTTGGTCGATAAACAATTGGATTCGCTTAAATTTACGCTAAATCTCGACGCCTGACCCGGCTGGCGGTGGACCGATGCGACCTTCCCGAGCCCCCGTGCAAGCCTGCTAGTCTTCCTTACAGCCCGCTGTCTCAAGGTTCGCCATGCCCATCGACCCCAACGATATCGATCCCGCCTCCGGCAGCCGCTTTCCCCTGCCGCGCCGGGAAGACCTCGATGACTTGGGCCAGCGCATGTACGACCAGATCGTCGACCCCAAAGCCAATCTCATCCGTGGCCTCAAGGGGCCGAGCGGCATCTATCTCCACAGCCCGCGCATCTCCGAACTGCTGCGGCCCGTGAACGCCTACCTGCGCAACCAGGCCGGGTTCAGCGGCCGTGTGCGCGAGATTGCTATCCTCGCCGCCGCCCGCGCCTGCGACAGTCAGTTCGAGTGGGTGGCCCATGAGAAAGAGGCCCTCAAGGAAGGCGTGCCGCAGGCGGCCGTGGATGCCATCAAGAACAATTCCTCCACCGCATCCCTCGATCCGGCGGACGCCGTGGTGATCGAACTCGCCCGCGGCGCCTTCATGACCCGGCGCGTGTCCTCCGACCTTTACGCGCGCGCCTTCGAACTGTTCGGCCGCCAGAAGCTGGTCGAGCTGACGGTGCTGATCGGCTACTACGTCATGACCGCCGGCATGCTCACGGTCGTCGATCAGCAGCTCGATGCCGGCCAAGCACCGTCGCTGCCCGTGCCTGCCCCGCCGGTTCGCCCATGATCCGCGTCGCCGCGTTTTTGGCTGTCGTGCTGTCGGGCTCTGCCGTCGCGGCGGAGCGTCCGTTTCGCGATTGTCCCGAATGTCCGCAGATGATCGCACTGCCGGGCGGCGCCTTCATGATGGGTTCCACGTCGGAAGAGACGACGACCCTGAAAGTCCCCGATGCGCTCGCCGCCCGCGAACATCCGCAGCATCGCGTGAAGGTCGCCCGCTTCGCGATCGGCGTCACCGAAGTCACCGTCGGCGAATACGCCGCCTTCATGAAAGCCAGCGGGCATCAGGACACGGCCGGCTGCTACAGCCGCGATGCCAACGGCGCGCGCGCCAATGTGGCTGACGCCAATTGGAATGCGCCCGGCCTGGCGCAAACCGATCGTCACCCTGTCGTCTGCGTCGGCTGGCCGGATGCGAAAGCCTATGCCGCTTGGCTCAGCCAGCGCACCGGGAAGGCCTATCGTTTGCTCACGGAAGCCGAATGGGAATACGCCGCCCGTGCCGGCACCACCACGCCTTGGTTCTGGGGTAAGGACCGCAACGCCGCCTGCGCGTGGGGCAATATGCCCAACGCCGCGCCGGGCGCACCGCAGGATCCCGCCGCCACCGACTTCGCCTGCCAGGACGGCATCGCCGAGATCGCGCCGGTCGGCGCGTTCAAAGCCAACAGATTCGGCCTCCACGATATGCTCGGCAATGTCTGGGAATGGACCGAGGATTGTCTGCATCCATCCTACGACGGCGCGCCGGTCGACGGCTCCGCCTGGGTCGACGATCCCGACTGCAACGTGCATGTGGTGCGCGGCGGCGGCTGGGTCGCCTCGCAGACTTTGCCGCGGTCCGCTGCGCGCAGCTCCGACCCGCTGCCCTATCGCGGCATCGGGCTCGGCTTCCGCATCGCGCGTACGATAGATCGGTAGCAGGGGAACGTCAGCGCATGTCCGGGTCCTACGCAGAGTTCCGCGATGGCGGCAAAGTCGTGCTCGCCGGCGCGATCGGCGGCCTTGCCGGAATCACCGGCATGCTCACCAACAGCCGCGGCATCCTGCTTAACCCCCTGGCGGATGCCTTCGCCTGGAACCGCACCGAGGTCTCGACCGCGCTCTCGGCGCTGATGGCCGGCACCATCGTCACCGCGCCATTCGTGGGCAGGTTCGTCGACAAGATCGGCGCCCGGCGCATCGGCATCGTATCGATGATCATCCTGGCGATTGCCACCCTGGGCATGACGCAACTCTCCGGCAGCGTGAAAGGCTTTGCGTTTGCGATCTTCCTGCTGTCCGTGGCGGGCTGCGGCACCACGCCGTTGGTGTGGTCGCGCGGTGTCGCCACCTGGTTCGTCCGACGCCGCGGCCTTGCGCTCGCGCTGATGACGTCCGGCACCGGCGTGTCCTGGGTGATCACGCCGGCGTACCTGGGCGCGCTGCTGAACACCTGGGATTGGCGCGCGGCCTATGTCGGCATGGCGGCCGTGTCCCTGCTGGCCTTGATTCCGATCACGCTGTTTTTCCATGAGAACCGCGGGCAGGGGGCATCGGGTCTCGTACGCGCCGACATCGTCGACGCCGGCATCGATGTCGCCACCGCCATCCGCTCTTATCGGTTCTGGCTGATCGGCATTGGCATCATGCTTGTCGCGGGCGTGGTCGCCTCGGTCACGGTGCATCAGATCGCGATGCTCACGGAAGCCGGTGTTGCGCGCGACACGGCCGTCAGCCTGACCAGCCTGATGGGTGTGGCGATCATCACCGGCCGTCTGCTGCCGGGCTATCTGGTGGACCGCGTCCACCCGCCGCTGGTGGCCAGCGTGTTCCTCGCCATGCCGGTGATCGCCTGCGCGATTCTCCAGTCGGATGCGCTCAGCTTCAGCGCCATCGTCATCGCCACGCTCGCGATCGGCCTCACCGCCGGCGCCCAGGTCGACCTGTTGCCGTATTTTGTCTCGCACTACTTCGGCCTCAAGGCCTTCGGCAAGATCTACGGCTTGCAGTTCGTGATGCTTTATCTCGGCTCGGGTCTCGCGCCGATCATCATGGGGTGGGGCTACGACACCACCGGCAGCTACCACGCCGGCCTGCGGATCGACATCCCGCTCGTCGCCCTCGGCGCGCTCGGATTCCTGCTGCTCGGCAAGCCGCCCGCGTTCGAGACTGCGCCAATCAAGACTCCGTAGGCGCGACGGCCAGCCGCGCGAATTTGGTGATGAGGCGCTGGAGTCCGACATCGCCGATCAGCTCAATCGCCTCGTCGCACGTGCACCAGCGCAGTTCGCGTCTGCCCCGCTCGGCCCACTTGCGCCGCTGGGTCACGACCTCCATCGGGAACACGTCCACTTTGCACGGAACGACTTTTCCCGACTTCCGCAGCTTGTCGTAGCGGAAGCTCCCCAGCACTCGTGTGGCGACCGTGCCGATCACCCCGGCCTCTTCCAAAGCTTCGTAGGCGGCGCATTCATTCGGGGTGCAATTCTCCACGGGCCAGCCCTTTGGGATGATCCACCGCCGTGTCGTCAGAGTCGTCACCAGCAGGATCTCGACGCCGCGCTTGGATCTGCGCCATGGCAGGCAGGCGTATTGCCGTTTAGGCGTGCGTGCGGGTCGGGCTGTGGCGGCCGTCACAGGATTTTGCCGATGTCGCAGGACGCCGCACCGACCGAGTCCACCCTTGTGCCCCGTCGTTCTTCGCGCGGCGTCAGATCGTGGAACCAGCGGAGCATTGCGACCTCGGCAGTGGGACGTAGACGGCCCGTGGACCGCCTGTCATGTTTTCGTCGTAAAAACGTCATGGAGTCAACGCGTGGTAGTCTCCCGACAGTGAGTGGCGAGGGACGCTGATCGGGCCATGAGTAAACGCCAATCCACACGAAATGACCACCGAACTGCCGCAAGTCGCATGGCGGAGCAGCGGGTGGTGGGCCTGTGCGACCAGGGCGGCGTCGTGCTGGGGCTTGGCGGCGGGCCGTCGCAGGCCCATCCACGCATTCTCAATCTCAATATCGCCGCCCATGAGAACGTGAACGTCGTCGGCGACGCGCATCGCCTGCCGCTGCCCGATGGCTGTCTCGACGGCGTGCACTGCGAAGCGGTGTTCGAGCATCTCGAAGATCCCAACCTCGCCGCGTCGGAGCTTTTCCGCACCATGAAGCCCGGCGCCATCGCCTATGTCTGCACGCCCTTCATCCAGCCCTTCCACGGCTATCCATCGCACTTCCAGAACTTCACGCATCTCGGCCATAAGCGCCTGTTCGAGCGCGCCGGCTTCCAGGTGGAGGAATGCGGCGTGTGCGTCGGCCCCGCCTGGGCGGTCGCCACCATCGTGGCGGCGTTCGTGTTCCAGTACACACCGCGCCTCCTGCACTGGCCGGCGCGCGCGGCCTGGTACGTGATCGGCAACCTGTTCGTCCGCCCGCTGGATCGCTGGCTGACTCCGCGGCCCGATGCCTATGTGGTGGCGTCCACGACCTATGTTCTAATCTCCAAGTCCCGCTGACCCATCCCTGGAGGGTGACCATGACGATCTCACGTCGTTGGACTGCGCTGGCTTCGGGTTTATTCACCGCAACACTGATCGCAGCCGGCGCTTACGGCGCAGTGCCGGAGAAGGCGGCCATCACGCTTCGCGGCTCCGTCGTTGATGCCACCGGAAAGCCGGTCAAGGCCGCCCTGGTCAGGGCCCAGGCCAAGGGCGCTGGGATGTTCACCGTGGCCATCTCCGACGCGCGCGGGGCCTTCACCGTGCCGCATCTGGCGACCGGCACCTACGACATCACCGTGTCGAAGGAAGGTTTCGAGCCCGCCGTCTCTACCGAGCAGGTGCCGCTGGCCAAGGCTTATCAAGCCGCCATCAAAGAGCTGCCGACGATCCCGATCGATCAGATGCGCGACATCGACATCATCCGCTTCATGCCCGACGACAATCCCGCGCAGACCGCGCGCGGCGGCGGCGGCGGGGTGGCTGTGCCCCTCGCCGAGCAATCCGCCAAGACCCTGGTGCGCGACCGCTGCATCCGCTGCCACTCGCTCGGCCTTGTGATGGCGCAAGGGCGCACCAAGGCGGAGTGGGAGGAGGTGGTCACCCGCATGGGCACCTATCCACTCGGCTCGACCAATCCCGTCGGCTACGGCCTGACCAACAATCCGGCGGTGAAAGCACGCATCATCGATTACCTTGCCAAGACGATGGGTCCCGACAAGCCCGCCACACCCATGATCGAGCAGGCCGCGAAGAAGGACTACAAGGACGAGATCCCGGTCGGCTCCGGCGTGGTCTACACCGAATGGGACGTGCCCACTCCGAAGGCGATGCCGCACACCGCCGTGCCGGACAAGCGCGGCAACGTCTGGGTCACGGAATACGGCGTCGGCCAGATCGGCAAGTTCGAGATCGCGACCGGCAAATACACCGACTATCCGGTCAAGACTGCGTTCGGCAATCCGCACGGCATCACCGTCGGCGCGGACGGTGTGGTCTGGTACACGATCCCGGGCGGCAACCTGGGCCGCGTCGATCCCGCCACCGGCAAGGTCGAGGAGTTCGCGCCGCCGAAGGGCATTCCCACGGGGCTGAACGTGATCGTCGCGCGCAACGGCATGGTGCTGTACGCGGCCCCCGGCGGCATCGCCACCTTCGACCCGAAGACGCGCCAGTTCGGCGCGGTGGTGGTCGATCCGGCCATGGCCTCGCCCTACGCGCTCGTGCAGAGCCGCGAGAACGAAGACATCATCTGGCTGTGCGTCGAAGGGCAGAACCGCGCCGGCTACATCAACATCAAGACCGGCGAGTCCAATATCCTGCACACCAAACTGCCCGGTCCGAAGCGCCCGCGCATCGATTCCAAAGGCCGCGTGTTCTTCGGCTACTACGAAGGCGGCGCGGTCGGCATGATCGATCCCAAGACCATGACCCTGAAGGACTTCGTGCTGCCCTATCGCGGTAGCGCCTACGCCATCCACGTCGACGACCGCGACCAGGTGTGGGTCGCGTCCTATGAGCGCGGCAGCATGATCCAGCTCGATCCGGAGACGGGCAAGATGACCGAGTATCCGTGGCCCAGCCCCGGCGGCATCGTGCGCGACATCTGGCCAGACGAGCATGGCGACATGTGGTTCGTGTTCTTCGGCTGGACGCACAACACGGTGGTGAAAGTCGAACGGCCGCAAGCGCTCGTGAAGTCCGCGGAGCGTTAGGGGGCTGCTCTGGGATGCGCCGCGCCCTCATCGCCGCTCTCATGCTCATCGCCGCGCCCGCCCGTGCGGACGGCGATGACTACTTCCTCCGCGACGACGGCACCACGCCGCTGTTGCGCTACTACGGGCACGTCACGGACTTGGCCGGCAAGCCGCTCGGCGGCGCGACGGTGATCGTCGAGATCAAACAGCCTCGGGTGCTCGTGCGCGCCACCTCCTTTCCCGATGGGGGCTTCAAGGCGCCAGATCTCGGCCTGTATCTGGGCGGCCGGATCGACCTCGCCGCCCTGGAAATCCGCTGCGAAAAGGACGGCTATGCCACCGCGCGGCTGGCTGCGGCCAAGAACCAGCTCGGCGCCGTCGTGCTGGATATCGTCATGACACCGGCGCCCTAAGCGGCTATTCCAAGCCCATGTCAGACCTTTCGATTCACGCCCTCGGCCCCCAGGGCGACGGCATCCACAATGCCGACCGCGGCGCCATCTACGTGGACCGCGCGCTTCCGGGCGATGTGGTGCAGGCGAAGGTCCAGCGCGGCTCCGGCGGTGTCCTGCGCGGCGAGATCCTGCGCGTCGTCACGCCGTCGCCGCATCGCGTCGCAGCACCCTGTCCGAATTTCAACGTCTGCGGCGGTTGCACCCTGCAGCACGTCGACACGGCGTTCTACCGCGATTGGAAGATCGGCATCGTCTGCGACGCGTTGGCGCGCGAAGATGTATTACCGGAAGTCTGGCACGATCCCGTGTTCGTGCCGCCCGCCACCCGCCGTCGCGTCACCTTCGCCGCTTACAAGAAGGGCCGCCGCGTCACGCTGGGCTACTTCCGCCGTCGCACCCATATGGTCACCGACATTGCGACCTGCCTGGTCGCCGATCCGGCGATCATGGACCTCCGCGCCAAGCTGAGCCTCGCGCTCGTGCCCTTGCTGCAAGACGGCAAGACGACGGACGTCTTTCTCCAATCCGTCCGCGGTCAAACCGAAATGGTGATCACCGGGCCGATCGGGAAAAAGGGCACCGCGGATCTGCAGGTCTATGAAGTCGTCGCCGAATTGGCCCAAGCGCTCAAGCTCGCGCGCATCTCCTGGCGCGCGCGCGACCGGGACGAACCCGAGGTGATGCTTGAGGTCAATCCGCTGCGCGCCCGCTTCGGCGCCCTGGACGTCAACCTGCCGCCGCTTGCGTTCCTGCAGCCGACGCAGGCCGGTGAGGATGCCCTGGCCGCGGCTGTCATGGCGCCTCTGCCGAAGAAGGGCACCTTCGCCGATCTGTTCTGCGGCAGCGGCACGTTCAGCGGCCCGATGCTCGACCGTGGAACTGTCGACGCGTTCGATAACGGCGCCGCGGCGATCCGCGCGCTCGAGAAATCGCGCGGGCCCAGGCCGCTCCACCCCAAGCAGCGCGATCTCTTCAAGGACCCGCTGTATCCCGAAGAACTCAAGCGTTACGACGCCGTCGTCTTCGATCCGCCGCGGGCGGGCGCCGATGCGCAAGCCATGCAACTGGCCGCCAGCGAAGTTCCGCTCATCGTCGGCGTTTCCTGCGATCCCCGCACGTTCGCGCGCGATGCACGCATTCTCACCACCGGCGGCTACACACTTGAGAGCGCGCAGGTGATCGACCAATTCACCTGGTCCCATCACGTCGAATTGGCCGCGATCTTCCGCCGCCGGTAAGTCGGCCGACCTCCGAAACGGCCGGTTTGTGTAACCGCAAGCTAGGGCCGAAGGCGAATAATCATGCCCTTTCAGGACCTTCCGGACCTTCAAGGTCATGCAGTGGGACAGGCCTCACAATACGGGTCATTGGGGCTTGCACCCGCACCGCCCCCGGGCGGAGGATTGCTTAATCCAACGCAGCGGGGAGACGGCTCATGGAACGGCGCAATCTACTCAAAGGTGTCGGCCTGACGATGGCTGCTGCTGCGGCCGGCTCCGCGCAAGCCGCCCAGCCGACGGTGACCCTCAGTCCGCCCCCCAAGACCAGCGGCAAGATGCTGGTCAACCGCCCGCGCGCTTATGCAGTGCTGGAGGAGTTGAAGCTCGACGGCCTGATCGCCTTCAACCCCATCAACGTCTACTACCTGTCGAACACTTGGCCGCTGATGACCAAGTTCCGCACCGACAACGCGGCCTTCGCCACCTTCTCGCGCAATCCGAAGGACCCGATCTTCCTGGTCACAGGCGGTGCGGAGACCTTCGACTACGCCAACGCCGAACGCGAACTGCCGGAGATGATCACCTTCGGCGGCGCGGCGAATTGGCAGGACTACGTGAATGCGACGCCGGAGAAGATGAAGGTCGAGCCGACGCCGGGCCGCGGTCGCGGCTGGCAGCCGTTGCCCACCACGAAGCTGACGCCGCGTGAGCAAGGCTGGATGGCGGCGCAGCAGAAGTATTCTTCCACCGCCGCGCCGGGGCCCGCCTGGGCGCTGGCAAAAGCCCTCAAGCAATACGGCTACGACAAGAAGTCGCGTCTTGCGGTCGACGACATGCGCATCGCGCTCATGCTCCAGCAGATCGGCATGGACGGCATCACCTTCGTCCCGGGCGAACAGGTGTTCCGCAAGATCCGCGTCGTGAAGACTGAGCCGGAGCTGGAACTTCAGCGCATTGCCGGGCGCAACAATGCCGAAGCCGCCATGGCTGTCGCAAAGGCTTGCGTCAAAGGCATGACCTACGACGAGATCGAGCATCGCTTCCTGGTGGAGTGCGCCGCGCGCGGCAGCGAGGTGATGGAATTCCTGGTCGGCACCGTCCAGGGCCATTTCCCCAACAAGGTCGTCGAACCGGGCAAGTCTTTCGCCATCGACGCCGTCAGCCATTACAAGCAGTACCACGGCGATTTCGGCCGCACGATCGTCGTCGGCGAACCGCCCAAGGACCTGCTGGCGCGCGAGAAGGCGCACATGGCCGGCCACGACGCGATCTACTCGGTGGTGAAGGCCGGCATGAAACTCTCCGAAGTCCGCAAGATCGTGCTGGATGCGGAGATCAAGGCCGGCATGCCGGAAGGCTTTGTCACCTGCACGCCGCACGGCGTCGGCCTCGAACACGGCGACAACCCGAGCCGCATGGACGTGCCGTTCTCGATGGCGGAGGACATCGCCCTCGAAGAGAACATGGTGATCACCATCGACATGCCCCACATCGAGATCGGCGGGCACGTCGGCCACCACGAAGACCTGATCCGCATCACCAAAACCGGCTACGAGCCCATGCACACACCGGGCCCGTCGCTGGTGGTTGCGGGTTAGGCCGCGCTGCTGATCGGGACCGGGTTTTGATCGGGCCGATGTTCCAGCAGGTCGCCCGGCTGGCAGTGTAAGACCTCGCAAATCTTATTCAGCGTGTCGAAGCGCACGCCCTTCACCTTGCCTGATTTCAGCAGCGAGAGGTTGGCCTCGGTGAGTCCAATCCGCTCGGCCAGTTCCTTGGAGCGCATCTTGCGCTTCGCAAGCATGACGTCGAGATTCACGATGATCATCAGATGAAGCTCGCGTTGTCGTCTGCGATCCGTCGCGCTTCGGCCATCGCATAGGCGGCGACATAAGTGCACGCGCCGAAGAACAATATGCCGAGATTGAGCGAAGAAGAGAATGTGGCGAGATTAATCCAGAAGACGGGACGAAGCCCGACTGACACGTTGAAAATGGATTGATCGACGCTGGTCGCAAACGCGACCGCCATCATCCACAGAGAGGCCGCACGGATGTCGGCGATGGTCGCCGCGGTGAACACCTCGCCTTTGGCGAATTTTGCGAAAGCCCGTTGGCCGAAGTGAAGCGCCACGCTCGATGGTCCGAACTTCATCAGAAACGCCGCCGCTATCCCCAACATGCTCCAGAACGATAGCGACGCGACTTTTATCTGCGGGGAGTTGTAGGACACCACGGCGTCGTCCGGCAGCGGAGACAGGTTCGCCGCACGCAAGACCGCGAGACCGACCAGGACTGTGCACAAGAGGAACGTCGCCCAGAACCCCAGCCTCAAGATCAGAGCCAGAGCACGGCTGAGTCTGCTTGCGCCTCGGAACGCCGGTGAAAGCTGGAATTCGGTCGATGTCACGGCCATCGCGCCCTCCCTGAGTGATCCTGTATCCCCCTATATCAAAGACGATAAATTATCGCAATAAAATAATTATATTATTCAAAACAACGATTTCTCACCGGCCATCCAAGACCGCGATACTCGCGCCCGAGCGTCCAGCGAAGGTGGCCATCGGGTCATTGCGCTGTACTAGCCCGCCGGCGGCTTGATCACACCGCGGCGGATCAGCGCGTCAACGTCGCCGCGGAACAAGGGCTGATGTTCCTCCGCGCTGTTGATGGGCTTTTTGGCGAACGCATTCGTGCGCGCGAAATGGGCGGCATCGTAGCCGCGCCGATGCACCTCCGCCTGCAGCTGCGCGAGGTTGTTCAATGGCTCGGTCGCAATGCGCGCCGTGCGCAGGGCTTCGATATCGATGGTCGCGGTCAGGAAGCCCTCGGCGCTGTCCTTCGCGGTCGCCAGCGCCCGGCCGCGATAGTCCACGATCTCCGACGGCAGCATCTGCGCGAGCGGCGCAGTCCGGTCGCGCCCCATCGGGCCCAGGTTGGTTGTAAGTATGTACATGAGGTTCTCGAACGCCCGCACGCGGCGCACCATCGTCCGGATATCGACGCTGCCGGGCGCTTCAGGCAGCGTGTAGCCGCGCGCCGTCATCGGCGACGCGGTGGAATTGACGACGATCTCCGCCCCGTTGAAGGCGAGGCCGCGGATCATCTCCGGCCAGTTCACATCCAGCGCCACCGCCGCGCCGATGCGGCCGATCTCCGTATCCGCCACCGGGAACAGGGACTGCGGCCCGAACTTCGCAATCCACTGATCCAGGATGTCGCTCGGCCGCGTCTTGTTGCTGAGGTCGTAAAGCTTGCGATAGTTCACCAGCACGTCGCCGGTCGGCCCGATCACCACGCCGGACAGGAAATAGCGCCCCGGAAACGCGGCGATCTTCTCCACCGGATTGATGGCGACATAAGCGCGCGCCGCCTGGGCCGCCTTGCCGATCCGGTCGGTTTCCGGTCCGGGGATCGTGATCGCGGTCTCGAGCCAATGACTCACCGATGCGGCGGCAGACGAGAACTGCAGCGAGAACTCCGAGAACACATACAGCCGCGCATCGATCTCCGCCGCACCCCGCGCGATGGCCGCGATGGTTGTGTCGATATTGGCGGCACGCGCCTCCGCATCCACGCCCGCGCCGGTGATGGTCGGGATCACGCGCGTGTGCACGCACGCGGCCTTATAGGGAGCGACCGGCTGGGCCGCCTGGGCGGGGCGCGCCGTGGCGGCCGTTGCCGCCGTTGCGATGAGGGCCTCGCGTCGCGTCAGGCTCATGGCGATCTCCCCTGCGTGCCGTAAGCCGCGACCATACCGTGTCCCCCAAAACCCGGCGACGCATGCCTTTCCCTTGCCTGACCTGCGAGCGGGACCATAAGGTCACGCACCACGTGGGGGAGCGCATGCGGCTGGTTTTGATCGCGATTCTGGGGTTGTTGTTTGTGTCCGCCGCGCAGGCGCAGGCTGACCTCACGGCGCCGCCGCGCGACGGCTGGCTCACCAACGGCGGCAACCTCGCCAACCACCGTTTCTCGCCGCTCACGCAGATCACCACCGCCAACGTCGGCCAGTTGCGCGCCGCCTGGCGCACGCACCTGGACGGCTCCGGCCTCGGCCCGCAGTATTCCGGCGAAGCGCAGCCCATCGTTTTCAACGGCGTCATCTACGTCATCACCGGCGCGGACGACGTCTTCGCCGTCAGCATCAAGACCGGCGCGATCCTGTGGAAGTACCAAGCGCACCTGCCCGACATCACCACGGCCTGTTGCGGCTGGACCAGCCGCGGCGTTGGGCTCGGCGAGGGCAAGGTGTTCGTCGGCCAACTCGACGGCAAGATGCTGGCGCTCGAGGCACGCTCCGGCCGCATCCTCTGGTCCGTGCAGGCGGAACGCTGGCAGGACGGATGCACGCTGAACAGCGCGCCGCTCTACTACAACGGTCTCGTCATCACCGGCTGTGCCGGTGCTGAGAAAAGCTCCCGCGGCCATGTCCGCGCGTTCAATGCCAAGACCGGCAAACTGGTGTGGACGTTCTACACCGTGCCCGGCCCCGGCGAGCCCGGCCACGAGACTTGGCCTGCGGACAACGACGTATGGAAATACGGCGGCGGCAATGTATGGATGACGCCCGCGGTCGATCCCGCCTTGGGCCTGATCTACTTCGGCACCAGCAATCCCGGCGGCGATTTCAACGGATCGATCCGCGCCGGCGACAATCTCTATACAAATTCCATCGTCGCGCTCGACGCGAAGACCGGGACGTACCGCTGGCACTTTCAGGCGGTCCACCACGATCTGTGGGACTACTCCTTCGCCAGCCCGCCGATCCTCTATGACATCGACATGGCGGGTGTGCCGCGCAAGGGTCTCGCCATCGCCGGCAAGACCGGCTGGGTTTACATCCTCGACCGCGTCACCGGAAAGCCGTTGATCGGCATCGAGGAACGCCCCGTCCCGCAAGAGCCGCGCCAGAAGACCGCCGCCACCCAGCCTTATCCCATCGGCGATGCCATCGTGCCGCAGGAGATCGATATCCCGCCCGAGGGCTTCAAGCTGGTGAACCAGGGCCGCATCTTCACGCCGTTCTGGACCGAAGGCTTGCCGATGAAGCCCGCGTCCATCGGCGGCACATCCTGGCCGCCGTCTTCGCTGGATCCGAAGACCAACCACATGTTCGTGTGCGCGGTCGACAAGCTGCAGGCGTTCTCGGGCGGTGATCGCGACAACGGCCCGTGGACACCGGGTCAGACCTTTACCGGCGGCGGGTCCTTCACCCAACTCGGGTTTCCCACCTTCGGCGTTTTCGCGGCGGTCGATCTCGCCACCAACCGGCTCGTGTGGCAACAGCGCTGGAAGGACATGTGCTACAGCGGCTCCGCTACCACCGCCGGTGGCCTCGTGTTCGTCGGCCGCGGCGACGGCCGCATGACCGCGCTCGACGTCTCGGACGGCAAGCTCCTGTGGGAGTTCCAGACCGGCGCCGGTGTCAACGCACCGCCCAGCGTGTTCGAATACGAGGGCAAGCAGTACGTGGTGGTTCTTTCCGCGGGCAATCTGTTCGGACGCTCGCCGAAGGGCGATAGCCTGTGGCTGTTCGCCCTCGACGGAAAGCTCGATCAGGTCGCGCCAGCTCAAACTGCCGCGGCGCCCAAGCCTCCTGCACCTGAAGATCATGCGGGCAGCAAAGCGGGCTCGCCGCAATCGCTGTTCGCCAAAATCTGCGCGGGGTGTCACGGCCCCGCCGGCGAAGGTACGGGCAACGGTATTCCCCTCGCGGCGGCAAAAGACGCGACGAAGAACGCGGTCAGCATCCGCGCCGGCAAAGGCGACATGCCGCCGTTCGCGCAAGTTCTCGCGGAGGGCGAGATCACCCAACTTGCGGCTTATGTGGCGACGCTGACGCCAGCAAATCTCTAGCTTTCCCCGCCGGCCGCCAACTCGGATACCGAGCAGCGCTGAATCCCGCCTGTGGTCGCTCCGCCGCGCGGGGTAATCTCAAGCTCGTCATTGCGGAGCCGTCTTATGAGCATCGAAATTCTCGGGCTATTCACCCATCGCCCGGGCGCTGAGCACAAACCCAAGCCCATGTCGGATTTCGATCTGCCGTTCCTGACAAAGCTCGTCCAGGATTACGACAAGAACGGCTACGACCGCATGCTTGTCGCCAATGCGGCGACCTGGCCCGACAGCATTCCTTTTGCCGCTTACATCGCCGGCATCACTGAGCGCGTCGGTTTCATGATCGCGCACCGGCCCGGCTTCGTGCCGCCCACCATGGCGGCGCGCATGCTCACCACCATCGATCGCGTCAGCAACGGGCGCTGCGCGGTCCACATCATCACCGGCGCGAATGACAAGGAGATGGAAGCCGACGGCGACTTTACCAAGAAGGTCGATCGCTACGCGCGCAGCGCCGAGTATGTCGATGTCTTGCGGAAGATGTGGACCAGCGACAAGCCGTTCGATCACGCGGGCGACTTCTACAAGTTCAACGGCGCGTTCTCCGCGCTCAAGCCGTACCGCCCCGAAGGCATCCCGGTCTTCTGGGGCGGCTCATCGCCGGAATCCCTTTTGCACGCCGGCCGCTGCGCCGATGTCTACGCCATGGGCATCGACACCATCGCGCGCACCGACGCCATCTTCAATAAAGTTCGCGAGCATGCCGCCGTTCACAATCGCTGCCCAAAATTCCTGCTCTCCCTGCGTCTGCTGATCGGCGACACGGAGCAGGCAGCCTGGGACAAAGCGGCGAATATCTTGGAAGGCGTCGTCGCCAATCTGGCGGTCGGCCAGCAGACCGCGATCAACACCAAACCGACGGAACGCTATGCCGAGCTGTGCAAGCTCGATGAGCGGCTCGATAACCGCTTGTGGACCGGCATCACCAAAGTGACCAACGGCACCAAGGCGGTGACATGTCTGGTCGGCACGGCGGAGCAGGTGGTGGACGAGCTGGTGCGCTACTACGACATCGGCGTGTCGCACTTCCTCATGACCGGCTTCGATTACGAGAACGATCCCACCGAACTCGGCCGCACGGTCATCCCGATGCTGCGCGAGCGCGTCAAAGGCCGCGTGCCGAAGGATGTGATCGCGCCGGCCCTGGCGGCGACGGGAACTTAAACTCTTGCCCCTCCCCGTTGTGGGGAGGGGTTGGGGTGGGGGTCGTGCGGCCGCATAGACCGTGAAGAATACGAAGGGCGCCCTACCGCGCTTCTTCCATCAACGTCCGCTGCCGCAGCACGGCGAAGCCGCCGAATCCGGCACCGATGGCAAAGCGGTCGCCGTTGATGTCGCCGGGGTTGTTGTCGCCTTTAAAAAGGAACAGCAGCTGGCCGCGATATTGCCACTGCTTCGCACCTTCGAACTCGGTGATCGTCCAATTGCCGCTCGGCTTTGCGTTCGCATCGGCGACCACGGGAACGAAGTTGTCCTTCAAGCACGACCCGATGCAGACCGCTTTCTGAATGGCCTTTACGTCAGGCACCGCATACAGGGTCATGCCCTTGCTGTCGGTGAATATCTGACCATAGTCGGAGACGTGCAGTTTCACGAACGGCGGCAGGGCGGGGGTGGGCTGCAGAACGATCGCGCGGGCACTGTCCTTGCCGTCGCCGTTGAGATTGCCGCGCGTGTAATCGCCCGCGAAGCTGTAGACCAGTTTGCTCTTGTAGGCCCATTGCGGCGTGCCGTCGTCCTTGCGGGTCAGCACCGACCAATCGCCCGTGGGGTTCGCGGTCCACGCCGCGCGGAACGGCGTCCAGCTCGCGAAGCACTTGCCGGTGCAATCCTTGTCGGCGGTGTAAAGCGTCAGGCCCTTGGCGGTCGCGGCAACACGGCCGGCCGTCGTGCCCTGGTACTTCACGCCCTTTGGCCGCGGCGCCAGGTCCACGGCGACATGCCAGATATCCTGCACGCCATCGCCCAGCGTCGTGCCCGGCGCCACATCGCGCGCGAACGTGTAGACCGGCTTGCCGCGGAACGACCATTGCTTCTTGCCGTCGGCACGGGTGGCCAACGTCCAGGCCCCTTCCGGCTTCGCATCCTCTGCCGCGAGATACGGCGGCCAGGCTTGCGCACACGCGGCGACGCACGCGGACACGTCCGGCTTGATGTCCTGGTCGTACGTGTACAGGGACGCGCCGTCCTTGGTGGTGAAGACCGTGCCGATGCCGGTTTGCGTCCCGACGATGTCGGTCGGCGTGGCGGCGAAAGCCGGGGCGGCGAGAAAACAGGCTGCAGCGATCAGGGAGCGCATGACTAGACCAACAGCTCCGCAATCGGCTTCGAGGTTTGCATCGACTGGGTACCCCACTTGTCGACTTCCATGCCCATCGCGTGCTGGACGGTGAGGCCGATGCGCGAGATCGGATCGCCGCCGCCCGGGATGTGATAGCCGGTCTTCACCTTGCCGCCGGCCTTGCCGATCAGGAACACCGGGATGCCGTCGAGCGCATGCAGCTTGGCGAAGTTGGTGTCGCTGTTGGCGTAGATCAGCGTGTTGTCGAGCAGGGTGCCGTCGCCTTCCTTGATGCTGGCGAAGGCCTTGATGAAGGTCGCCATCGCCTCGAAGCTGCGCAGGTTGTACCAGGCCACTTCCGCCTGATAGCCCAGCTTCGGATCCAGCGGCTCCTCGTGGGTGAGGGTGTGGTGGATGAACGCCTCGCCGCGGCGGTGCAGGCTCGACAGCGCTTGGCTGTATAGCATGTTGAACACGCGGGTCTGGTTACACGCGACCGCCATGGCGAGCATGTTGCTCATCAGCTCGTGGTTCACCAGCACGCTTTCCAGCTCAGTGCCCATCGGCTGTTCGCCGGGCGACTTCGCGATGCGGCAGGCTTCCGCCTTCGGCGGCGGCTGCAGCTGCAGCTCCAGGCGCTGTTCCAGCTGGCGCACGGAGGTGAAGTATTCGTCCAGCCGCGCCTTGTCGGCGGCGCCGAGCTGCTTCACCAGGTCGGTGCGCTGCTCGCCCACGGCGGACAGCACGCTCTGGCGCACCATCACATTCGGGTCGGGCGTGAAGGTGGCCGCGTTCGGGTCGGCGAACTCCGGTCCGAACACCTTGGTGTACATGCCCAGCGGCGAGACTTCGCCGGCGTTGCGGCTGCCGGTGTTGCGGCCCGTGTAGCTGTCGCGGGGATTGCCGGTGCACGACAGGTCGATCGAACGGAAGCGGGTTCCCGCGCCGAAGTGATCGCCCACCAGCACGTCGATGGTCGGGGCCGGCAGGTCGCCGCCGGTGTTCGGCACGGAGCCCGTGCGCGCAGCCACCCAGCCGGTGTAGTGCACGGTGGTCGCCTTACCGTCGAGCGGGGTGTTGAAGTTGCTGAAGTAGCTCAGCTGATCCTTGTAAGGGACGAGAGCCTGGCACTCTTCCAGGAACGCGAGGTCCTTACCCGTCTTGGCCAGATTGACGCCGCGGCCGGGCGTAAAGCCCAGGCCCCAGAACCAGGTGCCGAAGCGCACCGGGATCGGCGCGCCCGAGGCGAGCGCGGTGCCGTTGCCGCCGAGGAAGCAATCCAGGAACGGCAGCGCCACGGTGACGGCGGTGCCGTTGACGAGGCCCTTCAGGGCGCTGCGTCGGGATAATTTGCTCATGGCTTACCTCCCTCAAGGGATGCGGTTTTGGGCGCGTCGGCGGCCGGCGCGACTTGATAGAAAGCGTCGCTCAGGGCGATGTCGCGCAGGAGTTCGGGAACGCGATAGCCTTCCTTGGCGAACCGCTCCTCAAGATAGGTGAGGATCGGCTTCTCCGCGGAGGTGGAGATGCGGCCGGTGCCGTAGCCGTAAAGCCGCTTCACCAGGCACGCCGGCACGGCGGCGTTCTTCGCCAAGGCAGCACCCAGTCCGGCGGCATCCGTGTAGGCGACGCCGTCCAATTCGCCGCTGGTGTCGATGGCCGCGCCGTTCTCGTCGTCACGGAACTGCCCAGCGCCGTCGAAGTGTTCGAGCGTGAGCCCGATCGGATCCATGATGCGGTGGCATCCGGCACACGTGGGATCGGTGCTGTGTGCTTTCAAGCGCTCGCGCGCGGTCTTGTACACCGGGTTGTGGCTGTCGGAGATCAGCGTGAAGTCCACGCCCGACGGCGGGTCCGGCACCTTCTGGCACATCAGGATCTCGCGCACGGCCTTGCCGCGCAGGGTCGCGGAACTGCGGCCCGGGTGGGAGAACAGCGCCACGAAGCCGGCAAAAGATTGAATGCCGACGTGCTCGTCCCCTTCCGGGAACTCGTAAGGCACCCAGCCGTCCGGCTGCGACACCGGCACGCGATAGACCAGGCCGAGCGGCGCGCTCATCACGGTCTTGCGGGTTGTGAACAGGTTGCGATAGTCGCCTTGCGTGGTGACGGTCTGGTCGATGATCGTCGTCAGGATCTGCTCGCGGGCGAGTTCCACCGCGGACAGGCCGAACGCCGGATAGATCACCGGGTCTTTCTGCAGGTTCTCGAACGCATCGAACGCCAGCATATCGTTGAAGAACGCGCGCATCCCCACCGCCAGGCGCGGCGAGGCGATCATGCGATCCACCTGCTTCTTCAGGCCGCTCGACGAATTCAGATCGCCCTTCTCCGCAGCCGTCAGCAGCGCGTCGTCCGGCGTGGTGTTCCACAACAGGAAGCTCACGCGGGCCGCCTTCGCATACGGCGTCAGGCGGAACGCCCCCGCCTTGGACGGATCGGCCTCGAGGGTATCGGTCACGAACAGGAATTCCGGCCGCACCAGCATCGCCGACAGCGACGAACTCAGGCCGACGTAGAAGTCCTTCAGCTTGGTCGCGCCGGCATTGGCCAGGGCGACTTGCGTTTTCAGCTCCGCGTCCGTCAGCGCGCGGCGATACAGCAGCCGCCCGGTGTTCTTGAAGAACGTCGTGGCGCAGGCGTCGTCCGCCGCTGCCGCATCGGCCGGCTTGCAGGGCACCAGCACGTCGCGATTGGCGCGGTCGGTGACTTGGCTCGCGACCGAACGGGCAAGCCCGTCGTAGCGCTCGAAGGCAGAGCCGTTGATCGCCGTGCTGCTGGCGCCGACGGCGAGCAGGCCGTTGCTCCGGTTGATCGGATCGAACCGGCCGCCGATGACGATGTCGTCGCCGAACACATCGGCGATCACTTGGCGGTACTGTTCTTCCGTCAGGCGCCGCATTGCCGGCGGCGCTGCCTCAACCACCGGCTCCTTCGGCCCGCAGGCCGAAAGCGCCGTCAGCGCGGTGAGGGCTAAGAGAATTCGACGCATCTGTTACTTTCCCTGAGCTTGTGCCGTGCGCGCTTCGCGCGGCACGACGAAGGCCGGAACGGCGGTTATGTCCATGGCTTCGGAGATCGCGGTGCACTTGCCGGTCTTCGGATCGGGGTACCCGTCGGCGAGTTCCTGCGAGGCGACCCAGATCGCCGGGCAGCTCCATTGCCCGGTGACCGTCAAGAACTCGATCTTGCGGATGTAATCCCACCAATTCTCAAAATCGCGATAGCCCGCGAGCAGGCCGCTGTAGGACCCATCCGGCGCCGCCTTGGTGAGATCGAGGTCGAGACGCAGGCCCTTGTAGATCATGTCGCCGGTCACGTTGTTGCCGAACAGCGGCAACCGCGCGTCCACCGGCTCGGCGATCACATGACCGTCGACGATCTTGCCTTTGGCCTTGGCGCCGTAGTGCGGGGTGTCGCTCGGGCGATAGCTCGCCCACGGCAGGATGCCGCCGCCGGAATCCTTCTGCAGCAGGTCCACGGTCGAGTAGTACGTGACCGTCACCGACGGATCGTTCTTCACGTCATCCACATCCGACACGTCCACCAGGATGATGCCCTGGCTGGAATCGCGCCGCTCGCGGTTGGCATGGCCTTCCATGTAGTTGCCGCGACGCCAGCCGTAGATGCAGCCGAGGATGCGGTACATCTGGTTGTCGACCTTGGTCGACCCGTCCGGCGAAGTGAACTTCTCGTGCGCGCAGGTGTTGGCGGTGGCTTTGCCGTCTTCCGTGCCGTCCATGTTGAAGCCGCGGCCGATCTTGCCTTTGATCACGCGCAGCGGCGGATCCTTCGTGATCGTCGGATTCCAGCACACGTCTTCCTTGTTGGGGCCGCGCAGGGCCGCGGTCGGGCGGCGCGGCGGGTCGACCGGCTCGATCAGGCCGCTATTGGTCAGCTTGTCGCGATCCTGCGGCGACAGGGCCTTCCACCACAGCTCGTCGTTGCCGATGGCGAGCCCTTCCGGGCACTCATCGAAATACTTGGTTTCGTAGCCGGCCAGGTTGTAGTCGGTGATCACGAAGCCCAGCGACTTCTTGGCCGGGGCCGCCGCCGGCAGCGCCCGCGGCAGCACAAGGGCGGCGATCGCGACCAGCGGAACGCCGACCGCCAGGGACGTGCGGAGAAAACGGCTCATCATTGCGTGGCCTCCTTTGCCTTCGGCTGCGTTATGTCGAGCTGCCCGCGGATCTCGCCCAGCGGGAACTTCGCGGTGACGATGTTGATGTAGGTCCACCCGTACAGCAGGTACTGCACCTGGGCTTCGGTGAGCTTGGCGGACCCTTTAAGAGGGCTGGTACCGCCCTTGGAGAACTCCAGGAACTTCGCGCCGTTCGCCCCGGGCTGCGCGGGGCCATACAGCGCGGCCAGCACCACCGGCCCCGACAGGCTCTTGAAGCTGATGTTCCAGGTGAATGTGAGGTCGGTGAGATCGAGATGGAAGTCCGCCGTGCCGACGCCCGGGCTCTCCGTGAATTTGGTCTCCCATTCCGCCGCCATGTCGGCGTGGAAGTCGCGCGCGCCCTGGGCCATCGCCGGCGCGGACGCCAACATGCCAAAAAGTGCAATGATCCCAAGAAGATGCTTCATATTGATCCCGTTATCGGATGAGTCTCATCCGGCGCAGGATACCAGCTTTAGGTGGGCTCTAAATGGCGCAGTCCCAAAAGCCCAAATTGCGGACAACTCTGTGATCCGGCTCACAAAGTCGCGAGTTTATTGTAACAGACCGGCGGCTTTGACCTGCAACCACAGGGCCACGTGCTGCATCGTCGGGAATTCGCCCGCCGCGATCAGGCGATCGACCTCTGCCGGCGTGACGAGATGGCGCTCAACTTCGGGCTCCTGCTGCACCCATCCGTCGATCGCGACCGCATCGCAGAAATACTGATGGCAACGGTTGTTCAAGCGCCCGGTGTCGGCGCAAAAACTTCCCAAGGACACCAGACGCGTCGCGCGATGCCCGGTCTCCTCCATCAATTCACGCGGCGCACTGACATCCGGCGTCTCGCCCGGATCGACCACGCCCGCCGGAAATTCCCAGCAATATTCTTCAATCGTCGCGCGGAACTGCCGCACCAGCACGATGCGCCCATCCGGCACCCGCGCGCAGATCGCCGTGTAGTCCGGCACGTCCACCGTGAAGAACGGTGTGGGCAGGAACGCCACGTCCTTGGCGATCACCCGCATCCACGGGCTGTCGAACACGACGTTGCGCGCGGTGATGATGGCGGTCATGGCGAAGTCCTCTGCATTTCGGCAAACTAGCCTAGTGGCTCGCTTGCGTGGATGAAACTCATGTCACCGCTGTTTCTCGACGGCCTGTTCGCTTACGGCCATTTCATCGGCATCGGATTGCTGGTCGCCTTCCTCGCCATGGAGACGGCGTTGACGCGCGACGCGATCACGCCGGATCGCATCTTAAGTCTGGCGCGCATCGACGCCGGCATCGGCGCGGGCGCGATGCTGATCCTCGCAGCCGGCATCTGTCGCGTGCTTTACGGACTCAAAGGCGCCGACTTCTATTTGGGCAACCCAGCGTTCCTGGCCAAGATGGGCCTGTTCGTCCTGGCGGCCCTTGCGTCCATGCCGCCGACGATTCAGTTCCTGAAATGGCGCAAAGCCCTCGCGGCGGACCCCGCGTTCCGCCCGGCCTCGAACAAGGTCCGCGCGATCCGTGGACACCTTTTCGCCGAATGGGGCTGTCTTGTGCTGATCGCCCTGGCGGCCGTGCTGATCACACGCTGATCTGTGGCACCCCTTGCGCATCAAGCGGCGCTTCGCGCACCGCACGCACGTGCGTCACGTCGAGTGGGCCGTACAGGTGCGGGAACAACGCCCCGCCGCGCGACGGCTCCCACTTCAGCGCATCGCCCAAAGACGCCGCCGCGATCTCCAGCACCACCAGGTCGGCCTGACCGCGGAAGTGCTTGTCCGCCGTCTCTTGCGCCTGCGCTGCAGTCGAAAAATGGATGTACCCGTCGGTCAGATCGATCGCCGCGCCTTTGAAAACGCCGGCCGCCTGCGCCGCCTGCCACGCCGCCCGCGGCAGGATCTTGTAGATCAGCACGATCTTCTCGTAGAGCATCTTGTGCACATAGAACTGGCCGCGCGTATTCACGCCCGTGCCGTGCACATAATAACTCTGCCGATCCGCCGCGACCGTGCGCAGACGGTTGCCCACCAACACGCCGTTGTTGGTGTCGACGCGCTCGTCTTCAAGCTCGCTGATGCGATGCATCGCCACATGCGTCGTGTTGTTCAGATTGGCCATGGGGTAAGGCTTGCCGTCGTAATACGCGGTGTAGTGCTGATCCGTCGTCGTGCCGTCGGCATTGTGAATGGTCGTCGTCACGTGCAAGCCGTTCTCCACCTGCGCGAACGTGATCGTCTGCTGCGCATGCGCCGGCCCGGGCACGAAGCGCGACTTTTCCACATTCAGCCGCCAGGTTCCGACAAGGGGATTTTCGCTCACGCCCGTGCCTCCACCCGGCGTCCCACGAAGAACGTCAGCGCGGCCGAGACGAGCAGGAACCCGCACAACATCAACAGCCCCGCCGCAAAACCATTCGTGCGATCCTTCAGATAGCCCATCAGCTGCGGCCCGAAGTACGAGCCCGTGCTGGCGATGCAATTGATCAGTGCGATCCCCGCCGCCGCCGCGGGTCCGTTCATCGTCTTCGTCGCCATCGCCCAGAACAACGGCGGCACCAGATACACCAGCACCACATTGGCGAACACGATCAGCATCATCAGCTGCGGGTCGGCGGTGGAAGCGCTCCACGCAAAGCCGATCGCCGCCAGAATGATCGGCAGGCAGATATGCCACGTCAGCTCCTGTGTCTTCGCTGAATGCCGCGACCACAACAGGATGGCAAAGATCGACACCGCGTAGGGCGCCGCCGTCAGCAGGCCGATCTCGAAGTTGGTGTGATTGCCCGTGCTCTTGATGATCAGCGGCAGCCAGAACCCGAAGCAGCCGGATGTGGCGATCACGCCGGCGTAGGTCGCACCCAGCAGCCACACCTGCGGGTTCATCAGGCCGTGCCGCACGCCCGCCACCTTTTCCCCGCCGCGCGCCGCGTATTCGTCCGCCAGCGTCTTGGTGAGCCAGGCGCGCTCCGCCTCGGTGAGCCATTTCGCCTGCTCCGGCCGGTCGATCATCACCAGGAATACGCCCACGCCCACCACCGCGGTGAACAGGCCTTCGATGATGAACATCCACTGCCACCCGTGCAGTCCCAGCCAATCGAGCGACAGGAACGCAGTCGAGATCGGCGCGCCGATGATGAACGCGGTGGGCAGGGCGATGAAGAAGCTGCTCAGGATCGCCGTGCGCCGCGCCGCCGGGAACCATTGCGCCATGTAGAACAGCACGCCCGGCAGCAGCCCGGCTTCCGCCACGCCCAGGAAGAAGCGCAAGACCGACAGCGATAGCGCCCCTTGCGCCAGGGCCATGGCCGCGGACATCAGCCCCCAGGTGATGATGATGCGCGCCAGCCAGATCCGCGCCCCCACACGGGCGAGCAGGATATTGCTCGGCACCTCGAACAGGACATAGCCGACGAAGAAGATGCCCGCCGCTGTGCCGTACGCGGTCGCGCTCAGCTGCAAGTCCGCGTTCATGGTGAGGGCGGCGAAGCCCACGTTCACCCGGTCCAGGTACGCCAGCAGGTACAGCGCCGCGCACACCGGCACGATGCGCCAGGCCACTTTGCGCATGCAGGATTGCGCGATGTCTGCTTGATAAGGAGAATTCATCTCCATGCAGACTAGCCCGTTGCTCCTTGCGCAAAAAGGGGTGAACTCCCTGGCAAAGTTCGCCAAACTCCACCCCGTTTCACACCGCGAGATGCCCATATGTCCGCTGCCAGCGAATTGCCGAAAGTCGCCGCCAACTACGAGCCGTTGTCGCCGATCTCCTTCCTGAAGCGCGCCGCGCGCGTCTATCCGGACCGGATCGCCGTGGTGCACGGCTCCTGGCGCTACGATTACCGCACCTTGTACGAGCGCGCCCGCCGCCTCGCCGCGGCCATCGCCGCCGCCGGCCTGAAACGCGGCGACACGGTGGCGGTCGTCGCCCCCAACGTGCCGGCGCATCTGGAGGCCCACTTCGGCGTCGGCATGGCCGGCTGCATGTTGAACGCCATCAACACGCGCCTGGATGCGCCCGCCATCGCCTTCATCCTCGATCACGCCGAAACCAAGATCCTGCTGACGGATACGGAACTGGCCCCGGTGATGGCCCAGGCGCTGAAGCTGTGCGACGTGAAGCCGCTGATCATCGACATCACCGACGCCGCCGTCCCGAACGGCCAGCACCTCGGCGCGATGGACTATGAAAGCTTCATCGCCGCCGCCGATCCTGCGACGCCTTATCCCGGCCCGGCGGACGAATGGGATGCGGTCGCGCTCAATTACACCTCTGGCACCACCGGCAATCCCAAGGGCGTCGTCTGCCATCACCGCGGCGCGTACCTGAATGCGCTGGGCAATCTGCTCGCCTGGCCGATGCAGCAGAACCCGATCTATCTGTGGACGCTGCCGATGTTCCACTGCAACGGCTGGTGCTTCCCGTGGAGCGTCACCATGCTCGCCGGCACCCACGTCTGCCTGCGCAAGGTGGAAACCGGCGCGATCTTCGACGCCATCAAAAACGAAGGCGTCACTTACTTCAACGGCGCGCCGACCGTCCTCAACATGCTGATCAATGCGCCGGCAGAGATGAAGGTCGGCCTCTCCAAGGGCGTTTCCGTCCTCACCGCCGGTGCTGCGCCGCCTGCGACCGTCATCGCCGCGATGGAAGAAATGGGCATGACGGTTGCGCATGGCTATGGCCTCACCGAAACCTACGGCCCCTCCACGATCTGCGCCTGGCATGCGGAATGGGATGAACTGCCGCTCGATGAACGTGCGCGGTTGAAGGCGCGCCAGGGCGTGCCCAACCCGATGCTCGAAGGCCTCACCATCATGAATCCGGAGACGATGGAGGAAGTGCCCGCCGACGGCGAAACTATGGGCGAGGTGATGTTCCGCGGCAATGTGGTGATGTCCGGCTATCTCAAGAACCAGAAAGCCACCGACGACGCGTTCCGCGGCGGCTGGTTCCACTCCGGCGATCTCGGCGTGTTGCACTCCAACGGCTACATCGAACTGAAGGACCGCTCGAAGGACATCATCATTTCAGGTGGTGAGAACATCTCCACCATCGAAGTCGAAAGCGTGTTGTTCAAGCACCCGGCGGTGCTCGAAGCCGCCGTCGTCGCGCGCCCCGACAGCTTCTGGGGAGAAACCCCCTGCGCCTTCGTCACGCTCAAACGCGACAAGACCGCAACGGCCGAAGAAATCATCGCCTTCTGCCGCGCCAACATGGCGCATTTCAAAGCGCCAAAGACGGTGATCTTCAGCGAACTGCCGAAGACCTCGACCGGGAAGATCCAGAAGTTCGCGCTGAGAGAGAAAGCAAAGGCCCTCTAACCCCCTTCCCCTTTGCGCGCGAAGGCGCGCATCTTTTTAGAGGCCGGCCTTCGCCGGCGGGGAGGGGTTGGGGTGGGGGTCGTTCAACACGCGCAGGATTGAGTCCATCACTCCATCCGTATTGGCCAGCACCTCATTGTTCCAGAATCGCACCACGCGATATCCCGCGCGCTCTAGCGCGGCAGTCCTCTCGCGATCGTTCGCAATTCCTTCTTCAGAATTGTGCTGCCCACCATCGACTTCGATGACGAGCCGCGCCGCGTGCTCGCAGAAGTCGACAATGTATTCACCGAGTGGTGCTTGCCGCCGAAAGTGCCGACCCTGTTGATTTAGTTCTCGCAATTTCCGCCAGAGGCACTTTTCAGCCTCTGTCATATTGCTGCGCAGTTTGCGTGCTTGGGCGTTCGCCATCGTGATTCTGTGCTTGTGGCACCCCCACCCCCAACCCCTCCCCTCAAGGGGGAGGGGAGTACTCAGTCCAAACCCCTCCCCCTGCGCGCGAAGGCGCGCCTCTTTTTAGAGGCCGGCCTTCGCCGGCGGGGAGGGGCAGGGGTGGGGGTCGTTCAACACGCACGAGACGCGCTGTGCGACTGAGTCACTTCTTCTCCACTTTCGCCACCGGCCCGCCGGCTTTCGTCCATGCCCCAAACCCGCCTTCGATGTGGCACACCGGCGACAAACCCATGTCCTGCATCTCCTTCGTCGCAAGGGCTGAGCGCCAGCCCGCGGCGCAGAAGAACACGAAGCGCTTCTTCTCCTGGAACACCGGCCGCGCATAGGGGCTCGCGGGATCGACCCAGAACTCCAGCATCCCGCGCGGCGCATGGGTGGAGCCGGGCACGGTGCCCTCGCGCCACAACTCGCGCACGTCGCGCAAGTCCACGAACACCACGTTGGGGTCGCCCACGTGTTTGATCGCTTCTTCCACCGGCCACGTCTCGATCTGGGCCTCGGCCTCTTTCACCATGTCCATCGACGATTTCATCTGCGGGTCCCTCATGCGGAAACCGCCAGTCTATCGGGGCGGTCATGAGGCTCCAAGGGTAGGCTCAGCCCGTGAACGTCGCCCCGCTTTTGCGGATGATCGCGCCCCGCCCGCGTCCTAAAGTACGCGCTTCATCGGGATAGGGTATTTTCATGACCTTCAAGATCGACCGGGCTCAATTCCTGCGCGCCGCCGGCGCGGCAACTGTGGCCGTCGCCGCGGGACAAGCCGCAGCGGCAGAGGAAGCCTACAAGAGCTCCTGGCCGGAGAAGACCATTAAGAGCCTGCGTCACCCCTCACTCAAGAACCGCGTTGTGCTCATCACCGGCGGCAGCCGCGGCTTCGGCTGGTTCATCGCCCAGGAACTCCTGGCCGGCGGCGCGAAGGTTGTGCTCACCGGGCGCGGCGAAGAGGCGCTCAAGAAAGTCGCGGCGGAAGTCGATCAGAAATACGGCAAAGGCCGTTGCCTCACGGTCGCCGGCGACGTCAGCAATCAAGCCGATTGCGCGCGCGCCGTTGAGGCTACCGTTCAGGGCTTCGGCCGCATCGACGTGATGTTCAACAACGCCGGCCGCAGCCCGCAGGACTTCGGCTCCGGCGGCGCCGGCGCGAACGATAGCCAAAAGTTCTACACCACGCCGGACGAAGCCTTGACCACCATCTACGACACCAACCTCAAAGGCGTGTGGTACATGTCGAAGGCCGCAGCACCCCATCTGCTCAAGCAGAAGTTCGGCAAGATCATTTCCGTCTCCACCAGCGCCGGCAACATGGCGCGCGCGGGCAACTCCATCTACGGGCCGGCGAAGGCCGCGTTGGAAGTGATGCACAAGTGCTGGGCGCTCGAGATGAAAGGCACCGGCGTTGACGTGAATATCGTCCTGCCGGGCGGCGCCTCGGATACGTCGTTCATCAAGCAGGCCGTCGTCGCCGGCGACGTCGGATCGCGCGCCACCAACGGCCGCCTGCTGCCGGGCGACGTGATCGTCCCCGCCGCCGTGTGGCTCTGCACCGACGCCACCAACGGCATGACCGGCGAACGCGTCGTCGCCAAGAACTGGGACCTAACGGCCGCGACCCCGGACGAAGCCTTCAAGAAGTGCCTCGACCCGCACGTCCCGATGCCGCAGCTGATGTAGCAGGTTCCACATCCGCCGCCCCACACTCAGGCTGTCACCCCGGCGAAGGCCGGGGTCCACCTCTCGTGGCGCAAGAGCCGAACATGGCGCCCGTGCCCATTGATGAGTGGATCCCGGCCTTCGCCGGGATGACGGGCGGTTGGGGGTACGGCGCGTTCTGCGAAAACTGCACACACCGTGAGCTTTGACGACTCACCGTTCCGGCGGTATGCGTGATGCTTGCTCTTTGCCAACGTGAATCTGGTTTGTTGCGCGCAAGATCCCAGCGCGTCTTCGCCCGCGTTAAAATGCGGGAGCGTCGATAAAACCCCTGCCGCATTCGTCGCTTAGGCGGATTCCCGGAAATCTCACCGCGTATTTGCCGCGATAAAACGCGGTAAACGTTGGCGAAAAATTTGCGCGTATTCTGCGCCTAAATTTCGCCAAGCCGTTGTGTTTGCTCGGCAAAGCCTGCGCCCGGAAATTTTCGCGCGTATTTCGCGCGTAAAAACGCGCGAAAAAGCCCCTACAGCTCCGGCGGCCGGCGCTTCTTGGTGGCCTGCTCGAAGGCATAGGCGATGGCGAGAAGTCGCGGCTCGCTGCACGCCAGTCCGGAGAATGCCACGCCCATCGGCATGGGCTTCGGTGTGAAGCCGGGCGGATACCCGGTACCGTTCGCCACCATCCCATAGGGCACGCTCACCGTGGGATAGCCGGACTTGGCAAGGAAGCTCGATCCGCGGCTTCCGGCGAAGATCACGGCGTCGAGCTTCTTCTGCTTGAACAACTTGTCGAAACCCTCCGCGCCCGTCAGCCGCTGGTCCTGCGCGCGATCCGCGTCATAGCGCGCGCGATCCTTGTCCAGGTCCATCTCGTCGGACATATCCAGCGTGTCCTGGCGATACTTCAGCGCGCCCATGGACGCGTGATCGGTGTTCCACTGGCGGAATGCGGCCAGCGAGGTGAATGGCGCCGCAGCACCCAGGCTGTCGAGCCACAGCTTGAAGTCGCGCTTGAAGCTGTACTTCAGCACGATCGAGCAATTGCCATCCCGGCTGTTCGCCGAGCCCGTGCACGATCCCTTCACCAGCATGTTCTTCGCCGGGTCCTTCGCGAGCACGCTCGGCACATCGGCGGGGTCGATCACGGTCGCGCCCTGCGCGCGCAGCAACGCCACCACTTCGTTCATCACGGCCTTCTGGTCGTCGGGGATCGCGTCGCTCGGCTTCGGCGTGCCCGGCACGAGCATGGAGTCGATGAAGTAGGCCCGCGGCACGCCGATGCGCGCACCCTTCAGGGCATCGCCTTTGAGGAACTGCGTGTAGTCGCGTCCCGCCGGCGGCGTGCAGCGCTTGGTCATATCGTCGTGCGGATCGGGGGACGCGCCCTCCATCGCGCCAAGCATGAGCGCTGCGTCGGTCACGCTGCGCGTCATGGGTCCTGCGGTGTCCTGATCCATGCTCACCGGCACGATGCCATACCGGCTCACCCGCCCCAGGGTCGGCTTGATACCCACCAGCATCGCGTTCGACGACGGATTGATGATCGACACCGTGGTTTCCGTGCCGACGTTCGCGGCCCACAGGCTCATCGTCGTGCCGCCGCCGGAGGACGAACTGCCGGTCTGCATCACGCCGCGGCCATCGTTCAGGCCCGGGCGCGGATCGCGCTGCGCGTCATAGGGATTGAAGCTGAAGCCGCCGACGGCGGAGTAGTTGTTCGGCATGCCGATCACCATCCAGTTCGCCATCTCGGTCAGTACCGTCTTGGCGATGATGATCGCGCCGGCGGCGCGCAGGTTGGTGGTCAACGTCGCTTCGTAGGGCGGGATCAAACCGGCGAACGCGAGTGCGCCGGCGGTCGTCGGCATGCTGGTGGTGTGGATGTTGTCCTTCAGCGCCACCGGAATGCCGTGCAGCGGCCCGCGCACCTTGCCCGCGGCGCGCTCGCGATCCAGCGCATCGGCTTCCGCCAGGGCCTGTTTGCTCACTGCAATCGTCGGGTTGATCACATTCTCATACGTCGCGATACGCGCGAGATACTGCAGCACGAGATCGTGCGATGTGATGCGCCCATCCTTCAACGCCGCCTGCATCTGCGGGATGGTGGCTTCCACCACATTAAAGTCAGCGGCGGTCGCAGCGGTTGTCCACGCGAACAGGACCGCACACGTCAGATACGTCTTCATTCGTCCCCCGTTATCTTGAACCCCTCTCCACAGGAGAGGGGGATGAGGAGTCCTACGGCTCCAGGAAGTGCCACTTGTTGTCTTCCGCGCCGTTGCCGACCGGCTGTTCCGGGCTGTCGTGATAGCGCACGTACACCGGATGATGCTTGTAGGCCCATTGCGCGCTGCCGTCGGTGCGCTTCACCAGGGACCAATCGCCCATCGCCTTTTGATTGGTCTGCTGCGGAAGCAGCGGCGGCCACACGGCGCGGCACGCCTGGTAGCACGTCGATTCATCCGGCTTGTCGCCGTCGAATACATACAGCCGCAGGTTCGTGGGGAAGTGTTTGTACATCCACGCATCGCCGTCCTGCATCAGGGCGACCTCGCCGGGATGCTCTTCTTTCGCGGGCGCACCGGCCGCATGAACGAGCGAAGGCATCAGCAGCGCCGCAACTGCGGCGAGGGCATATGCGCGCATGTGACTCTCCCGTTCTAGGATTTGAGGGGAACCAGCTGCTGGCCCAGCAAGCGACCGAACGTCAGCGCCGGCGTCACCATCATGCCGCCGACGGCGGAGCTGCCCATGGTCTGGCCGGAGCCGAGGATCTCGCCGGCGGCGTACAGGCCTGGGATCACGCTGCCGTCCTTGCGGATGACCTGCAGCTTGTCGTTCACCGCGATGCCGACGGCGGAGGTGATGGAGAAGCCTTGCTGGCGAATGGAGTAGAACGGACCCTTGGCGATCGGCAGCGGCATGTGCTTGCGGCCGAATTCATCCTTGCCGCTCTTCTGGCCCGCGTTGTACGCCGCGACCGTTGCCTGCAGATTTGTCGCATCTATGCCAGCCTTGGCGGCGAGCTCCGCCAGCGTATCGGCCTTCTTGAACATCGGATGACGATTGAAGGCCTCCACGATCTTCGCCTGATCCCAATCTTCGATCCCCTTCGGGGCTTTATCGAAGATCGCCTGATCGAAGATCAGCCACGTGCGCATGTCCGGCTGTTTCGTCAGCAGGTGCTCGCGTTCGTCCACGCTGAGATTGTCTTCGGCCAGATAGCGTTTCCCGTTGGCGTTGACCTGGATCTCCCAGGGCGCGCGGCGCTCCGGGTAGGTCTGCCAGCGCGTGTCCGGCGGCGACGGTTCGTCGACCTCCGCCATGATGCGCGGCGAGCCGCACACGTAGTTCTGCGCCCCGCGCGTGTACGCGCCGACCGCCAGCGCCATGGTGTAGCCGTCGCCCTGGCTGTAGGGGTACGAAGCATTGCCGTACTGTTTGTGACCCGACAGCTCGTAGAACATCTTCGGATTCGAAGCGTAGCCGCCGCTGGTCAGCACCACGGAGCGGCCGGTGAATTCCACCATCTTGCCGCCGTCGTCCTCTGCGCGCACGCCGACGACGGTGCCGTTCTTGGTCAGCAGTTCGCGCACGCGGGTGCCGCGCTGGATCGTGAGGCGGCCGGTCTTCTCCTCCGCCAGCGCCATCGGCTCGATCACTTCCAGGATCGACATGCCGCCGTCCTTGCCCCAGGCGTAGCGCCGCGCGCTGTAAGGTTCGTGGGCCAAGCCGAGCACCGGATGCTCCGGCAATGGCTTCAGGCCATTTGCGGTCAACCAGTCGAAGGTCTGCGCCGCGTTGAAGACCGCGAGCTTCACCAGCGTCGGATCGGCGGTCTTGTGGCTGATGCGCATAACGTCGTCGAAATGCATCTGCGGGGTGTCTTGGATGCTCTGGCGCTTCTGCATCTCCGTGCCCGCCGCACTCATCTGGCCGGTGGACAGGAACAGCGTGCCGCCGATCTGCTTGGAGGCCTCGATCACCAGCACACGCGCGCCGCGCCGGGCGGAGAAGATCGCGGCCGGCAAACCCGCCGTCCCGCCGCCGACGATGATCACATCCCACTCTTTCGGCAGGGATGCGGCGCGCGACGTGCCGGCGGCCAGGCCCAAGGCGGCCGAAGAGACACCAAGGAGAAAGCGGCGGCGCAACAAGGTGAGGGTGCTCATGGGCGGCTCCGGTGTGGGACGGGAACCGTGACTCTAGGCCTGTCGGAAAGGTGTTCAAAGAGGGATGATTCCCAGAAAATCACGCACAAGCCACTTCCGGCGTCCCCCCTGAATGTGGTCCGATACCGCGCCCCTAGGGAGGAGGACCCACCATGACCGACCCAAAGAATTTCGAGATCACCTGCGACGACGATTGCTTCACCCATGACCTCGGCCGCCGTGAATTCGGCGCGTTGGCGCTCGGCGCCGCCTTGATCGCCGCGACCGGCGCGAAGGCCGCCGTGGCGGTGAAGGAGAACGACGTCACCATCAAGACACCCGACGGCAATGCAGATGCGATCTTCGTACACCCCACGTCCGGCCCCGCGCCCGCGGTGCTGATCTGGACCGACATCATGGGCCTGCGGCCGGCGTTCCGCGACATGGCGAAGCGTCTCGCTGGTGAAGGCTATGCGGTGCTGTGCCCGAACCCGTTCTATCGCCAGGGCAAGGCGCCGACCTTCGGCCCGGACTTCGATTTCCAGAAGTCGGAAGGCCGCGCGCAAGCGATGGCCGCTGCCGGTCCGCTGCAAGCGCCGGGTGCTGCCGAACGCGATGCCGCGGCCTATGTCGCATGGCTCGATACCCAGGCGGCGGTGAAGAAGACCGCCAAGATCGGCACCACCGGCTATTGCATGGGCGGTCCGCTGGTCATGAAAACGGCCTACACGATCCCGGGCCGCATCGGCGCGGTGGGCTCGTTCCACGGCGGCGGTCTCGCCACCGACAAGCCGGACAGCCCGCATCTGAGCATCCCGAAGATGAAGGCCGACTTCCTGATCTGCGTCGCCGACAACGACGACAAGCGCGAGCCGATGGTGAAGGACACGCTGAAGGGCGCGTTCGCCGCGGCCAAGCTGGCGGCGGAGATTGAAGTGTACGACGGCGCCAACCACGGTTGGTGCGTGCCCGGCAGCGCGGTCTACAACGAAGACGCGGCTGAGAAAGCCTGGGCACGGCTGCTCGTCCATCTGAAGAAAGCTCTGGTGTAAGGACCGCGTCATGAAACAGGCATCGCGTCGTCTTGCTCTGGGGCTTCTCGGCGCGATGCCGGTTTTCGCACGCACCGCCTTCGCCGCTGCCACACCGGCAAAGATCGGCATGGTCGGGGCCGGGAGGATGGGCACGCCCATCGGCACCCTCCTGGCCAAGGCCGGGCATGAGGTGATGTTCTCCTCGCGCCATCCGGAGAACCTGAAGGCGTTGGTCGATGGTGCCGGTTCAAAGGCCCGCGCCGGCACGGTTGCCGATGCCGTGGCGTTCGGCGACGTCATCATCCTGACGCTGCCCTACAGCGCGCTACCGGATCTGGCCAAGGAGCACGGCAAGGCTTTGGCGGCGAAGCGACTGGTGATCGACGTCGGCAATCCCTATCCGCAGCGCGACGGCGAACCGGCCACGATCGCACGCGATGTCGGGCCGGGGCCCTATGTCACCAATCTCATGCCGGGCATCAAACTGGTGCGCGCGTTCAACGCGATCAACTGGCAGAAGCTGCCCGAGTTCGCCGCCCGTAGCGAGAAGGTGGCGGCACCGATCTGCGGCGACGATAAGGCCGTAGTTGCTCTCGCGGAGGCGCTGATCCGTGAGATCGGCTTCGAGCCCGTCATGATCGGCGCCTGCAAGACCATGAGCAAATTCGCCATGCCCGGCTCGCCGCTCGATGCCGAACACACGGTTGAGGACGCGAAGAAGATCGTCGCGTCGTTGCCTAAGGCTTGATCGTCCGTTCCGCGAGCGTCGCGGAGGCCGTGAGTTTGCTGTCGCCTGCGAACTCCCCGACGGACACCGCGACATCGCCTGCGGCGATTTTCCACCCTGCATCGAACGCCGCAAGCAGGCGTGGGTCGGCGGTGATAGTGATCTCCTTGCTTTCGCCGGGCGCGAGGGCCACGCGCTCCCAACCGATCAGGCGGACCGTCGGTGCGCCGCGCACGGGCAGCATGGCGTAGAACTGCGGCGTCGCGATGCCCGCGCGCGCGCCGATGTTGCGCACTTCAATCGTCGCTGTAACCGTCTCGCCGCCGGTGACGCGTAAGTTGCCGTAGTCGAAGGTGTTGTAGGACAGGCCGTAGCCGAACGGGAACAGCGGCTTCAGGTTCTTGGATGCGAACCACTTGTATCCCACGTCTGCACCTTCGATGTCGTAGTCGACCTCGAACGGCACCTGCTCGTTGCTGGTGTCGTGATCCTTGTCCGTGTTCGCCATCACCGCCGCGAGGCCATCGAGCACCGGCCGTGGTAGTTGCGCCTCCGAGGCCGGGAACGTGATCGGCAGGCGGCCGGAGGGATTGACGGTGCCCGCGATCACGCCCGCAATCGCCTCGCCGCCGCGCGCGCCCGGATACCAGGCGGCGAGCACGGCCTGAACCGAGTGCAGCCACGGCATCAGCACTGGCCCGCCAGTCTCCAGCACGACGACGGTTTGCTTGTTCACGGCAGCGACCGCAGCGATGAGCGCATCCTGATTGTCGGGCAGCGACAATGAAGCCGCATCGCGTGCCTCCGCGCGCCATTCCTCAGCGAACACCACGGCGGCGTCCGCGCCCTTCGCGAGTTCCGTCGCCGAAATCAAGTCCGTGCCGTCGTTGTAGGTGATTGTCGCGCCGGGGAATGCGGCTTGCAGCGCTTTCAGCGGCGACGACGGATGATACAGCCGCTCCACGAAGCTCGCACCGGGACCGGCTGCCTTGATGATCAACGCTGGTCCGCCGACCGGACGGACCTGCGACGATCCGCCGCCGGACAGAACACCGACGTCCGCATGACCGCCGATGATTGCGATGGTCTTCGGCGTGCTAAGCGGCAGCGCATTGCGTTCGTTTCGCAACAGCACGATCCCATGCTCCGCCTCGCGCTGCGCGACGGTGGCGTTGGCGGTGTAGTCGATCTCCTTCAGCCCTTCTTCGGGTCGATCGTAGATGCCGCTGGCGACGAGCGCGGTGAGATAGCGCGTCACCATGTCGTTCAGGCGGTCTTGCGACACCTCGTTGTTCTGGATCGCGGCTTTGAGCTGGTCGTTGAAGAAGACCTGCTTGTTGAAGATGACATCCACCTCTTCGCCGGACTCCTGGTCGAGCCCCGCATTCGCTGCCTTCGCCGCGCTGTGCACATTGCCCCAATCCGACATCACCCAACCGCGAAAGCCCCAATCGCCTTTGAGCACCTTGTTCAGCAGCCAGTCGTTCTCGCTGGCGAAGTCGCCGCGGACGCGGTTGTAGGCGGTCATGATCGATGCCGGCTTGCCGCGTTCGATGGCGATCTGAAAGGCCAACAGATCCGACTCGCGCGCCGCCGCCTCATCGATCTTGACGTTCAAGACCCGGCGGCCGGTCTCCTGGTCGTTCAAGGCGAAATGCTTGATCGTCGACAGGATGCCGTTGCTCTGGATTCCGCGCACGTGCTCCCCTGCCAGCGCACCTGCCAGCAGCGGGTCCTCGCCGAGGTATTCGAACAAGCGACCATTGCGCAGTTCGCGCCCCAGGTTCACGCCGCCGGCCAGCATCATGTTGAAACGCTTCGCGCGCGCTTCATTGCCGATCATGGCGCCGCCGGCGAAGGCGATCTGCGGGTCCCACGTTGCGGCGAGCATCAGCCCGGAGGGCAGGGGGGTGGCGACGTCGTCGACGCGCGAGTTTGTGGTGTTCGATACACCCAGGCTGGCATCGGTCTCGCGCAGCGGCGGAATGCCCAGGCGCGGGATGCCGGGCACATGACCCGCCGCGATGATCACATCCGCGGGCCGGTTCGGCATCAACTTCGGAAAGCTGCCGTGCACGAGCGTGATCTTCTCCTCGTGCGTCATGTCGGCCACCAAGCCGGCGACGTGCTTGAACGTCGGCGCGGTCTTGTCCGACCACACGTTCTTGTTTTCCGGACCTCCGTCGCAGGCGGCCAAGAGTGCAACGCACACAAGCGAAATTGAGATGTGACGGGACATGGGTGCCTCTCCGACCGGATCAACTATAACCGGAGAGCGAAGCACGCTTCGCGGGAGTTGCCCCTCACCCCGCAATCCGGGCCAAGGCCTGGCGTTCGCGTACCTGTCGCGTGCGAAAGGGTATGTATCATCCTTTGACGGTAAGCCGGGCTCAACCCGCGCTGCGGTGGTCCAAACGGCCTCCGACAGGCGTTGCGCTGATGCCACAGTTGCCTGCGACCTTATGCAATGTGTCCGCGCCGTGAGACGCGTTGACGCTTTGCTGTCTCCCCTAAGCCCTTGAGCTTATAGGTTTTGCGCGCTGGGGCTTATTTTCATAGCGGGGGGACCACGATGTTGAAACGCAGATTGCTTGCCGCCACCTCTGTCATCACGGCGCTGAGCGCCGCCGTCCCGCAGGCGATGGCGCAGCAGCAGGCGCAATTCGCGCTTGAGGAAATCACCGTCACCGCGCGCAAGCGCGAGGAAAGCTTGATGGAGGTACCGCTGTCCATCACGGCGGTCACCGCGGAGAATATCGAGTCGGCAGGCGTGAAGGATATTCGCGACCTCGCGCAGTACACCCCCGGTCTGTTCGTTCAGTACAGCATCAGTTCCCAAGCGACGGCTCGTTCCCTGACGTTCCGCGGTCTTTCCGTGTCGAACGGCGGTCAGCTGTTCATCGACGGCGCTCCGTACGTCGGCCAGGCCAACCCCGACCTCGGCGCGCTGGAGCGCGTGGAAGTGCTGCTCGGGCCGCAGAGCGCCTACTTCGGCCGTTCGACCTTCACCGGCGCCTTGAACTACATCACCAAGGACCCGGGCAACGAATTCAAAGGCAAGATCACGGCCTCGTACGCGTCCTATAAGGAGAACGAACAGTCGATCAGCCTGGAAGGCCCGATCGTGCAGGACAAACTCGCCGTGCGCGTTACGGCGCGGCACTACGCCGTCGGCGGCTTCTGGACCAACCGTTCCGATCCGGGCAGCGACGTCGGCGCGGTCAGCAAGAACTCGGTCATGGCGGTTGCCACCTTCACGCCGAACGATCGGCTGAAGGCAAAGCTCCTGCTGAACTATTCCGTGGATGACGACGGTTTGACGCCGACGGTTGCGCTCTCTGCGTTCAACTATGCGGGTGGCCCGGCGACGCAATACCAATCGCGCCAATTGTTCTGCAACGTGGGTGGTATCGGGTTCGGCCCCTACTGGTGCGGTGCGGTGCCCGACGCCAAGAACCTAGGGCCGCTGAACCAAGCCGGCACGGCGGACATCATCTCCTGGTACGCGACCGTCAATCCGACGATCTACAACATCCTGGTCAACAACGCGCTGAACCTCGAGCCGAACCTGTTCGATCCGCACTGGATGGCGCATTTCGGCGCGAAGCAGCTCAACGAAGCCGCTCACGCGGTCGTCGACTACACGACGCCGGGCGGCTGGACGATCAACTCCACCACGGCGCTGCATTTTACGAAGTACCAGGCGCTCGTGCAGCCGAACTATCGCGACGGTACCGGGGTGCCCAACACCGCGCCGAACCGCGTATTCAACTGGGTCAGCTTCTACCTGCTATTCCAAGGCAAGAACTGGGACGGCAGCCAGGAACTACGTGTGACGTCGCCGCAGGATTGGAAGCTGCGGTTCACTGGTGGCGCCAACTACCTGAACTTCGTCTCCCCGGGTAACGACAATTACGGCATCCAGCCCAGCGGGCCGGGCGTGTCCGGGCAGCTGACGCGCACGGTCACCTCCACGCCGGCAGTCTTCGGCGGCATCTACTACGACATCATCCCGGATGTGACCATCGGTGCAGAAGCCCGCTATCAGTGGGACAAGATCTCTGCCAAGGCGAAGTTTCCAGTGCCGGCGACGGCAGCTCAGCGCGAAGTGCTGCGGAACACCTACAAGAGCTTCTCGCCGCGCGTCACGCTCGACTGGAAGTTCCAGCAGGGCGGCGTGGTCTACGCGCTGTGGTCGCGTGGCTATCGTCCGGGCGGCTTCAACACCCAGGTCGTGGGTCAGCCTGCATCGGTGCTGGCGCAGTTCGGAAATCTGGGCGTCAACCTCGCCTATGCACAAGAACAGCTCGACAACTTCGAACTGGGTGTGAAGTCGACCTGGCTCGACGGCCGCATCCAGACCGCGGTCGGTGGCTATTTCGACAAGTGGAAGAACGGTCAGGTCACCAACTCGATCTCCGTCCAGACGCCGACCAACATCCAGATGGTCAGTGTGACGCAGAACGTCGGTGCAGTGGATCTGAGCGGTATCGAAGCCACGGGCGCCTTCGCCGTGACCAAGGACCTCCTGGTCACCGCGAACGCCAACTACGTGCACTCGAATATCAAGGCGTACATCTTCACGCCGAACGGCACGCGTATTAACGGCACGACCAACGTGAACGGACATTCGTTCCCGAACGCGCCAGTCGGTTGGACGTTCACCATCACGCCGACTTACACCGCGCAGCTGACCGCCGATTGGGAATGGTTCGCCCGCGCGGATTGGAAACACCGCGGCCGGTACTACGTCGATGCGTCGAACGTGGCCTGGATCCCGGCGCGGGATATCTTCGACCTGCACCTCGGGGTCAAGCGTGACAACCTGAATATCGAGGCGTTCGCGCTGAACCTGACCGACAACACGACGTTCCAAAACGGCGAGTATGGTGCAGATGCGACCTGCTGCTCCCTCGGCGCCGCGAATATCAACGAAATCCGCCTGCTGTTGCCGGCGCGCCGTCAGTTCGGTGTGAAGGCCACCTACAACTTCTAGATCGACTTGAAGATGATTGGGCCCGCGCACGACACCGTGCGCGGGCCCTTTTCTTTGTCGTCAGGAAAGGTCGAGGAAGTCGGCAACGCAGGCATGGAACCGCTCGCGGCCGGCCTGTAGGTGGATGAAGTCGTCTCCGCCGGGCAGAATGACGAATGCTTTATCGTCCGTCGCCAGTTGCTCGAAGAACGTGGCGCGATCCAGGCCACCTTGCATGTAGTTCGCCTTGGCCGCCTCAACGCCGTAGATCATCAGGGTGGGTCGGGTGATCCGGCTTGGCTCCACGGCGATCATCGGGTGGGCATTCTCAACACGTATGCCGTTGGGCGAGCGCTGCTCGACCGTCAGCACATAGGAATCGAGCGCATCCAGAAGGCCGGGGTCTGTGAACCGCGGCAGCAGCTTGTCGCGGTAGTGCTTGGGCAGGTTGGTCCACCAGCCTTGATCCGGGGTCGGACAGGGCAGGACGAGCTGACCGCCGCCACGGGCCGGATCGTACAACACGAGGCGGTCGAGCTTCGCGCCATGGGTTTCGGCGTAACGACCGGCAATGCGGCCGCCCCAGGAGAAAGCCATCACATGCGGACGCGCAAAGCCCTGCTCGACCGCCCAATTCATCACTGTATCCAGGTCCTCCATCGCCGTTTCGGTGACAACGGAGAAGGGATTGGCCGGTGCGTCCGACTGGCCATAACCGCGGATCGCGAAGGTGATCGCGGCATAGCCGCGGGCGACCAGCGCGTCCATCACGGAGTAGGTCGGGCCATCGCCGCGATAGGGAAAATCGAAGATACCTTGGCCGCTCAGGTTCGAGCCCTGGACCAGAACGACGGCCTGCTTTGCCGTTCCCGTGGGGCGCTTGATTCGGACCGAAAGACGGCCGGCGATGCCGGGGATGAAGAGATCTTGTGTGTTCATGTCGGCACTGTGTCGCCTTCACCGCCGCAGGAGAAGACGCCACTGTATCCGTTCCATATGAATGGAATAGCGGAATGCCGGATGCGCAAACTTCGGCCCGATCATCGGGCCGCCGCGCCGCGCTGGGTGCAAGGAAATGAAAGTTCGGGGATTCCGGAGCCGTTGCGGCTAGCCCAGCGGGACGTCAGCGTTCTTGACGTTACGCTGCGCTTCGGCGCTTCAGGAGAGCTTTATCTCGGCCAGCCGCTCTTGCAGGTACGCGTCGGCGGTAATGGGCACAGGATAGCGATTGGGGTTATCCGGCGTGATGCATGACGGAAGCGTCGCAATCGGGAAGTCCGAGGCGAAGTGCTGGAAGAACGGCATGGAGTAGCGTGGTTTCGAGGCGCGTTCCGGCGTGGGATTCACCACGCGATGGCTGGTTGACGGCAGCACATGGTTTGTCAGGCGCTGCAGCATGTCGCCGATGTTCACCACCACGCCGCCCGGCGGCGGATCGACCGCGCGCCACTGGCCGCCGCGATCCTTCAATTCCAGTCCGGCTTCCTCAGCGCCGAGGAGAAGCGTGATGACGTTGATGTCTTCGTGGGCCCCGGCGCGCAGTCCCTCGGCGCCGGGCTTGAGCGGCGGGTAGTGGATCAGGCGCAGGATACTGTTGCCGAGCTTCACCTTGTCGTCGAAGTAATCCGGTGCGAGGCCGAGATAGCGGGCGACGGCGCGCAGGATGCGCATGCCCAGCGTATCGAAAGCGTCGAACAGCTCACGAGTGGCCGAATCGAATTGCGGAATCTCGCGCACGAGCAAGTTTGGCGGCATGGACGCCGACAACGGATGCGCGGGCGGGAGGTCGCGGCCGGTATGCCAGAACTCCTTCAGGTCCGCGCGAGCGGCACCCTTCGCGGCCTCGATGCCGAACGGCGTATAACCGCGTTGGCCCCGGCCGCCTTTGACGAAGTAATGGCGCTTGGTCTCATCCGGCAGGGCGAAGAAGTCGCGCGTGGCATTGAACACGCGGTCGATGCTTGCCTGCGGGATGCCGTGGTCGGAGATCACCGCGAAGCCGGTTTCGGCGAATGACGTGCCGAGGTCCTGGGCAAAACGGTCGGGGTCCGCTTCGCTGCGGGCGATGGAGATGGGCTTGATGAACGACTCGGTCATAGACGCATTTTAGCAGACGGAACGGACAGCTTCATGGTGGTTCAGCACCTGTCGACCCGCTCGTCCAAAAACGCGCGAACGTCCGCTGCCGCAGTGGATCCGGCGTCGAAGGCGATCAGATGGCCGACGTTCGGGTAAACCACTTTTCGCACCGGCGCGGCCGTGAGCCAGGCTTCGTACCGATCCGCATCCGACGCCGCCAGATAGGTGGAGCCGGTCGAGCCGAGCACCAGGGTCGGCACGGTTATCTGGGCAAGGAGGCTCTGGGGATCGCCGACTTTATATGTCGCGGCACGCGCCTGCGCCTCCTTGAGGCGGTTGCGGCGGTTGTTCATATCCGCGAATTCGCGCACCAACGCGGGTGTGATCAAGGCGTGGTTGAGGATGAGGCTGCCCAACTTCCAGCGCATGAAGCCGCGGGTGCGCACATGGGGCATCAGCACCCGATTGAGCCATTGCGGCGGCGGTTCATTGGGGGCCTTGCCGGGCAACCGGGGGAGGCCGCTGGCATTGGCCAGGACCAGGGCGGTTAGTCGATTTCCGGGCTTGGCGGCATAGCGGAACGCGATGGTGCCGCTGAAGGACGTGCCGATGAGGGCGAAGCGATCGATCCCAATCGCATCAAGGGTGCCCAGAAGAAGCCGCTCATACATCTCGAAGGAATAGTCGCCGGAAGGGATCTCGCCGGTGAGCCCGTGGCCCGGCAGATCGATGCGGATGACGCGATAGCGGTCTGCCAAGGCCGGCATCCAGCTATCCCATTGGCTGAAGCACGCCCACTGCGCCGATGACATCACGACGACGGGGCCATCGGCCGGGCCTTCGTCGAGAAAGTGCATCGACACATCCTCGACGACCGCAAAGCGCGACGCGGGACGCTTGTAGCGCGCTTCAAGGGTGGATTGGCTGACGGCGGGCCACATCGACTTAGTCCATCAGGATGTGGACGGCCTTGGTGCGGGTATAGCTCAACAATTCCTCAAGGGACTCCTCGTTGCCGAGGCCCGAGTCCTTCACACCGCCAAACGGCATGCCGACGAAGTGCATCTTCGCCCCGTTCACGCACACCACACCAGCATCGATCCGCCGCGCCATGGTCATGGCCTGGGTGATGTCGCGGCTGAACACAGAGGCCGTGAGCGCATAGCGGGAGTCGTTGGCGATGGCGATGGCTTCCTCGTCCGTCTTCCACTTGATGAAAGACATGACCGGCCCAAACACCTCCTCGCGGCCAATACGATGGTTGGGTGTCACGTCGGCGAAGATCGTCGGCTGGAGCCAATAACCCTTCTTGAAATCGGTGCCGGCGGGGCGATTGCCGCCGGTGACGAGCTTCGCGCCCTCCTGACGCGCCGTTTCCACGTGTCCGCAGACGCGCTGGTAGTGGCCGGCCGAATTCAACGGTCCCATCTGCGAACCCATATCGAGCGGGCTGCCGACGCGGATCTTCTCGACCTTTGCCTTGGCCATCTCGACGGCGCGGTCGTAAAGGCTCTCGTGCACCAGGATGCGGCTAGTGGAGCCGCAGGATTGGCCCGCCCAGGCGAAGTTCATTCCGAAGATCGACGCGTTGATGGCCGCATCCAAATCCGCGGCAGCGCAGATCACCAGCGGGTTTTTCCCGCCGAGTTCCAGGGAGATGTGCTTCACGGCGGTCTCCGCCGCCGCACGCTGGATCGCGAGGCCCGTGCCGATGGAGCCGGTGAAGCCGATGCGGCGGACGAGGGGATGACGCGCAATCGTGTCGCCGACCGGAAGGCCGTAGCCGGACACAATGTTCACCACGCCCGGCGGCAGGATGTCGCGGCAGAGTTCCCCGACGATGGTGGCGCTCAGGGGGCTGGTCTCGGGCGACTTCAGCACCACCGTATTGCCGGCGACCAAGGGGGCGGCGAGATTGGCGGTCGCGAACATGAACGGATGATTGAACGGCACGATGCGCCCGACGACTCCGTAGGGCTCGCGCAGGGTCATATGAATACCGTTGGGCGTGGCGGGTACTGTGTCGCCCTTCATCTCCGTCGCCAGGCCGGCGTAGTACTCGAAATGGTTCGAGGCCTTGTGCATGTCACCGTCGAGGCTAGCGATGGTGTTGCCGGAATCCGATGCCTCCAGCTGCTTGATCTCCGCGCGCCGCTCGCGGATCGCACCGGCGAGCTTGCGCAGCAGATTGCCGCGCTCCCAGATCGATAGGGCGCTCCACATGGGCTGCGCCTTCGCCGCGGCGGCGACCGCGCGGTTGACGTCCTCAGCGGTGCCTGCCGGCACGCGCCCAAGGGTTTCTTCGGTCGCGGGGCTTGTGGAGTCGATCCATTCGCCGCCGGTGCTTTCCACCATCGCGCCGTCGATCAGCATCAAACGTGAGTGTAAGGTCATCCTACTCATCCCGATTCAGAAGGCGCAAAACATAACGCCTTTCCTGCGCGAACAGGAAAGGCGTTATGGGCCTCGTTACAGAATGGGCGATTCGGTTAGAACTTCACGCCGGCCCTCAAGCCGATCTGCCGCTTGTCGGCGGCGTAAACGAAGTACGCCGTCGTCGGTTGGTTGGTGGCGAACTGGTCGCCGCCCGTCTGACCGGTCTTGGGCTTCAGATCGTTGAACAGGTTGTTGACGTACAACAGCACGCTGTAGGCCTTGTTCTGGATCCCGACCTTGGCATCGAAGTTCACGTAGCCGGGGAGGGCCCAAAGATTGGTGCCGTCGATGAAGCGATGGCTGCGGGCCTGGAAATCGAGCTCGGCCGTGATATCCCACTCGGACGTGATCGGCTTCACGTAATTGATCGTCCCCGTGAAGGTATGCTTGTTCGAGAAATCAAGCATATTGCCGTTGGTATTGGTGATACACACCCGAGCCAGGCCGACGTTTGTGACGGTGGCGCAATTGCCCGGCCCCGCGATACCAAACGCCGTGGTCTGCGGCGCGTCGGATGATGTGAAGCGGGCGTTGATGTAGGAGTACGCCACGGATGCCGTCAGTCCCTCCGCGACCGCAGCGCTTATCTCAAGCTCCGCGCCATCGATCTTCGCTTCGCCGAGGTTGGTTGCCTGGGTCGACGATCCTTGCGGGCTCGTGGGATCCGCGACGAGAAGCGACGCGACGCGGCCCTTGTCGTTGGCGTGGAAATACGCGCCGTTGAGGCGAACGCGATTGTCCATCCACGTCGACTTGAAGCCGACTTCGAAGTTGTCGATCCGCTCAGGATTGTACCGGACGAATTCAGTATTTCCGGTCACGACGCCGACGTTCAGGTAGCCGCCCGGTTTCTTGCCGCGCGAGTACGAGGCATAGACGGAATTGTCGCCGTCGAACTTGTATTTCACCACCGCGCGCGGCGTGAACATGTTGGTCGAGTACACCGGCCGCGGATTGGTGGTCAGCGCCGTCGCACCATAGGACACGACTGTGCCGGTGGCATTCACGTTCATCGACGCAAGCTGGCCGAGGATAGAACTCACCTTTTCATGCGCATAGCGCGCTTCGACGCTGGCTTCCAGCTGGCTGGTGATGTCGTAGGCGAAGATGCCGTAGGCCGACGTATGGTCGGTGTTGCGCGCACTGCGGAACACCGGCACCGGCCCAAGGATCTGGACCGCGCGCGCGACCGAGAAGCCGGGCACGTTAGTGCCGGCCACGGCCTTATTCACGGTCAAGGTCCCGTTGTCGCTCTTATAGCGCTCAATCCACGCCAAGCCGCCGATCGCCCAGCGGAAAGGCTTGCTATCCAGGTTTCCGATGCGGACTTCCTGGCTGAATTGGCTGGCCTTCACGTGGAAGTCGGAAATCATGATCTGACCGAGCGGTTCGGCGATGCCCGGTGTTGGCAGCGTCACGTTCGTGGGTGCCGCGCCGTAGAAATCGGCGTCGGCTTTGCTCGCCGCACGCGCGGTCATGTAGCCGGTCCAGGACGACAGCTTGGCGAAACCGAGATCGATTTCTCCGATCAGGCTGTTGAAGAGCGGGCGCAAGCGGCCCGCGTCATAGTCCTTGTTGGTGAAGGGATCGACGCTGAGCGCGATGGTATTGCCCTTGACGTCAATGGTTCCGACGCGACCGAAATTATATGTCGCGGGCATAGTGTTGAACACAGTCGGCCCACCTAACACCTGGCCGACGACGTTGGCAGGCAATGGCCTGGCGGATTGCAGCCCGTTCGCACCACCGAAGTAGTACGACGGACGGGCTTCCGACTTGTCGTCGGAGTAGGACGTGCGGAACGTAAAGTCGACGCTGTCGCTAGGCTTGAAGCGGATCGCGACGGATCCGCCTGCCATCTTGTCGCCGCCGATCGTGTTGTTCGTCACGGTGTTCTTGTAGAAGCCGTCAAAGTAGCTGTAGATCGCGTTCACGCGGACGGCGACACGGTCTTCCACGACCGGCACGTTCAATGCACCGCGGACCTCGTAAAGGTTATGCGTCGCGACGTCGACGTTCACGCTTCCTTCGACGGCGTTCAGGTTCGGCCGCTTCGAGACATAAGAGATGGCGCCACCGAAGGCCGAGCGACCGTACAGGGCGCTTTGGGGTCCCTTCACGACCTCGATTTGTTCGACGTCGACCAGCTTCAGGTTCATCAAGCTCGATCCGCCGGCGGTCGAGATAGATTCCGACGAAACGTCGATGCCGTCGAGCAGCGTGCCGACCGGAGGTTTGCCGCGGACGAGCGGCAGTCCGCGGATGCTGGGCCGGGTGTCCTGCGGGGCAAAGCCTTTGTCGAAGTTGAGGCCAGGCGTGAACCTGATGACGTCTTCAACCGTCTTAATGCCGCTGCGCTGAATGGCTTCCGAGGTGAAGGCGGTCACCGTCAGAGGAACGTCTTGCAGGTTCTCAGCGCGCTTACGAGCGGTAACCACGACTTCTTCGAGCTGCTGCGCCACGGCTTCGTGCACCGACATGCCGAAGACGGTCGTGACCAGAAAAATGTTCTTTAGTGATCGGCGCATAAACGCGTTCCCCCTTGTAGATGTGCAACACCCGATCCACGCGGCGCGCGATCGGTACGACTGTAAAAGCTCGCTGGTTCCCGCAATGCCCAACGACCCTGAGTGATGACTATTTTGCCCGGCGAAGATCGACCGTGCGTGGATGCGGCACGGCGGTCAACCGTCTGGCAAAACGCGGCTTGGATATTTGCAGTGCGCCCAAACCCTAAGCCCCCGTATGCTTATTGATCACATGGTAAACAGTGTCGGCCACGCGACGCGAGTGTCAATTCGCCAAGCCCATAGTATCAATATTTGACAACGTTCCAGAGCGGAGTCCTCTGGCCTGTGGCAGCCGTGTTACATGTGCGTGCCCCACAGGGGCCAGAAGACCAACAGGTGGCCCATGAACTTGCATCAGCCCGCAGTCTCCTTTGCTGCGATGGATCAGGCGGCGCGCATTCGGCACCTCGAAACCGAAGGTTTTGTGGTTATTCCGAACGCAATTCCCGCGGTCGAGATCGCGCGTATCAAGGCCGAGCTTGCCGATCTGCCGATGCGGCCCTCGTTTTACAGCGAGAAGCCGACCTTCGCGGCCAAGATGCCGCACCTCCATAGCCTAGCCTGCACGAACCTGATCGCCAACAACGCGGTGCTCACGTTCCTCAAGGCGTTGATGGGCGAGGATTTGGTGTTCATCTACAGCCACTACATCCTCAGCCAGCCGGCTCAACCACCGCTGGAAGTCCACAGCGACTACCAGCCGTTCGGATCGACATATTCCGGCTGGTTGGAGACGTCGCCGGTGCGCATCCGCGTGCTGCACTATCTCGACGACACCGGCACGGACAAAGCGCCGCTGCGCATCGTGCCGCGCTCGCATATCTGCTTTCACCAGGACGCCAATCCCTACAAGCGCTACCGCAGCCATCCGGACGAAGTCGTGTTCCCGATGCGCGCAGGCGATGCATTTGTGTTCGCCGTGCGCATGTTCCATGGCGTCGGCCCCAATACTTCCGAAGGCACCCGCGGCATGCTCGAGTACGACTATCGCCCCTTGTGGTCGCGCCCCTATGGGCCGCTGGAGGAATGGCCGGCGACGACATTCCCGACGCCGGACGCGGTGAAGCCGTTGTTGAAGGGCCGCAATGCTTTCGACTTCCGGTGGGAATTCGATACCAAGCGCGCTGCCGTCGACGAAGTTCCGACCGGCATGTCGCCGCATCGCTGGGGGCAAAACTAATGGCCGTGATCGACGCAGATACCCATGTCATCGAGACCAGCGACACGTGGGACTTCCTGGAAGGCAACGACAAGCGTTACCGGCCGGTCGCCGTCACGTCCGAGGACGGCAAGAACACACCCTATTGGCTGGTCGATGGCCACATCATCGATCGCGAGATCGGTGATGAGACCATCCCGCTCGATGTGCGCACGCTCCGCGACCTGAAGGGCCGCAAGGAGATCATGGCCAAGACCGGCTTCGATCTGCAGGTGCTTTACCCGACGTTCTTCATCGCGCCGCCGACCAATCGGCCGGAAATCCAGATCGCCCTGAGTCGCAGCTACAACCGGTGGCTTGCCGACGTGTACAAGCGCGGCGGTGGTGCATTCCGCTGGGTCGTCGTGCCGCCGGTGCTCGATATGGCGGAGAGCCTGGCGGAGATGGAGTTCGGCAAGAAGAACGGTGCGTGCGGCGTATCGCTACGGGGCATTGAAGGCGATCGCGTTCTCTCCGATCCGTATTTCTATCCGCTGTACGAGAAGGCGGTCGCGCTGGACATGCCGATCTGCATCCATGTCGGCAACGGCAGCATCCCCGTGCGCGACATCCTGTACGGCGATCGCAATTTTCGTAAATTGGACGTGTTCTTCACCGCCAATATGCCGGTGCTGGCGGCGTTCCATCTCATTATCGTCGCGGGGCTGCCCGAGAAATTCCCAAAGCTGCGTTTCGCCTTCGTTGAGGCGGGTGCGGAATGGGTGCCCTACATGCTGGGCGAGGCCCTGCGCCGTATCGAGACCATGCCGACAGAAGGCAAGATCGCCGACGCGAAGACCGCACTGAAGGACAAGCGCCTGTTCGTCACGGCACGGACGGACAACGACTTGCCGCGTCTGCTGGAATGGGGCTGCGGCGACAACCTGATGATCGGCACGGATTTCGGTCATGCCGATGCGTCGACCGAGTTGGCGACGCTGAACAACCTCGAGGCCCGTGGGCAGATCGACGCGGCGTTCCACCGTAAGCTTGTGACCGATAATCCGGCGCGGCTCTACGGGATCTAGGCCTTTTTCTTCGCCTTCTTTTTCGCCTTCTTTTTCGCAGGCGCGGTCTTCTTCGACTTGGTCTGATTGTACGCAATGGCCGCGCGGACGAGCGCTTTCAGCGCGCGCTCATTGACCTTGTCGCCCTCGAGAAAATCGATCGCGCGGCGCAGATTGCCTTCGAGGCCCGCGTTGAAAAGCGTGTCCGGATCCTGGAATTTCGCGCCATAGGCAAAGGTGAGTTTCACCTTGCCCTTGTGTGCGTCGGCAACCGCGATGATGGTGCCGTCGCGGTACCACACGGGGCTTCCCATCCATTTCCATTCCTCGGTGATTTCCTTGTCGGCAGACAGGATGCACTTGCGGACGGCGGCGAATGTCTTGCCGCGCCAGTCCGTGATGCCAGCGATCAGCTTGTCGATCTTCTCCGAGGGAGTCATGGGTCGTACCGCCTAGTCTTGTGAGACGATATTCAGGACACGCGCCGGGTGCAATCCCGGCACCGCCGAGCTGTGGCCCTTGCCGTTCGTGTCGGTGGCGCGGAGAACATCGCCTGCGCGGAAGATGCGCGCCTCGCCATCGCTCGCGCGGATTTCCAGCTCGCCCTCAAGAACCACCAGCGTGCGCGGGACTCTCGGCGTGACGACGGTGCTCTGGAAGCCTGCGGGCGATTCCGTGATTTCCCAGCCCACGGCCGGCTGACGCGGAAACACGACCGCGCGCATGTCCGTCTTGCCGGGTCCAAGGGATTCGTCGCGGAAATGCGTATGCCCGTCGGGCCCAGTAAAGATGACGGTGATGGACATGGCTATTTGCGAACTTCGCTAAACGCCGCGAGTTCGTACCAGCGCTTGCCTTCCGGCACGACGGTCTTGATCGGCAGCCAGTCGCCGGGCGTGGTGTAGAGTTGCAGTGTACGGCCGGTACCGGTGCGCCAATCGAAGTATTCGCAATCGAACGTGCCGGCGGGCACGGTCACCTTCTCCTTGCCGCGATAGACCATTTCATAGCTCTTACGCCCCAGCAGCGGGCCGGATGCGCCGTTGAGGACGGCTGACGAATTCACGCAGTTGTCCAGCAACTGCACTTGGCCAGGGTTGGCGGCCTTGACGTGAATGCACTTCCAGATGTCCACGGCGATCGGGTGCGTGCCGAACAGGCGCACCCGGCCATCGGTCTCAAGCCGCTGGGAGACGCGGCCTTCGGCAGCGGTGAAGGCTTCGCCTTCCACATGATCATCGTGGAACAGGAACCAGCCGGTACCGACGAACTTATGGTCGTTGGTGACGCGCACAAAGCAATCGCGGGCACGGAAATCCTTGTCGACGGTGTAAGTCACGTCACGAATCAGGGAGACGAGGTCCATCTCGCAAACGCACCGCAGCGTGCGCGTGCCGTCGCTCTCCACGGTCACGGAAAAATACTCGCGCCCGACGTTGCCGTTCTCTTCGGACATGTAGTCGATTCGGCCTTGGAAGTGACGTGCCATCGCAATGCTCCTTAGGACAGGCGTCCCCCGGTGAGGCGACGTTGGGTGATGAAACCGACGGTGCCAACCAGCGCGACGGTCTGCACCACGACCATCAAGATGATCGATGTGATAAAGGAGCCGGACGCGTCCACCATGTAGCCGATCAACGGCGTCATGACGGCGTTGAAGCCGACGACCAGCGACATGCGTACGCCTTCCAAGGTCGTGAACAGGCGCTCGTGGAAATAGCGGCCGAGCAGGATCGGCGCGAGCAGGAAGCCAAGGCCGAAGCCGATGCCGAGCAACAGCGAGGATGCGGTCACCATGAGCGGCGTCGGCATGAACCATAGGATCAACAGGCCGAGGATATTGGCGATCATCGTCAGGACGATCAGGTAGACGGGCTCCACGAAGTCGGCCACCGCGACGCCCAGCCGTCCGATGGCGGTGGCGAGGGTGATCAGCGAAAGCGCATTCACCGCCACGTCGGTCGAGAGATGGAGGGACTCGAGCAGGATGCGGCCATACGTTGTGAAGAACAGATAGGGCAGGGTGGAGATCGCCACCGACAGGGTGATGAACGCGAACATCGGCGATAGGAAGGCTTTGCGCAGGACGGCGGGATCGAGTTCGTCATGCTGGGCTTTTGCGGTCTCGGCGTTGGTCGTCCCCATGGGCAGGCCATCCGCTTCCTGACCGATCTCTTGAGGTCGGTCGCGGAAGAAGAACACCACGAGCAGAAGGCCGAGCGGGAAGATCAGCGTGATCCACGCCACTGCCGCGCGCCATGTCATGTACTGCAACAGAAACGCATAGAGCTGGAAGGACATAGCGCCCCACAAGGGCGTCGCTGTGAACACCACCGCCATGACGCGCGACCGCAGACGCTTGAACCAGTGTGTCACCAGGGTTTGGATCGGCACGACACCGCCGAAGCTGGTGCTGGCCGCGAGCAGGACGCCGCCGAGAATGAAATGCCACAGGGCCGTGCCCGCCGCGGTGAGCAGAATGCCGAACACGCCCAGCGCGAGCCCCAGGTACATGCTTTTGCGGGTGCCGAACCGGGCGATGAAGAACCCGGCGACAGGGACGAACAGGGCGGTGCTGCCGAACACGACACCGGCGACCAAGCCGATGTCGCCGGTGCTCAGGCCGATGTCGGTCTTGATCGCCGGCGCGAAGAAGCCCCAGGCGCCGGCCTTCATGCCGAGCGTGAGGCCGTAGTAGACCCACAGGGCGCCCGCCAGTCTTATGCCGAAACTCATGACGGCCCCTTACGCACCGGCGGTAAACCCGCAAGGGCGACATACGCAGAATCGCGTATCAACACGCCGAACGGATCGCGCTATATGTTTCCGACATTCGAGTCTGAGAGGTCCCGCGCTATGGCTGAAGCTCCCGATGCCCTCGGTTACCGGCTGAAGATCGGCTTGGTTATCCCGTCCACCAATACCACGGCGCAGCCGGAAATCGATTCCCTGCGGCTGCCGGGCATCACGCTCCATACGGGCCGCATCCCGATCCAGCAGAAGAACATTGCCGGTAGCGACCAGGACTACCTCGACCACGTCGCCGCCATGCGTGCCGGCATCGGCAAGGCGATGGCCGACGTGATGACCTGCGGCGCCAATCACATGATCATGGGCGTGGCGCTGGAGGCATTCTGGGGCGGAGCTGCCGGGGCCGCGGACCTGGAGAAGAAGCTGGCCGAGGAGTCGGGCGTGCCGGTAAGCATTGGTTCCACGGCGGTGCGCGAAGCGCTGCGCGCCTTCGGGGCGACGTCGGTCGCGATTCTGACGCCGCACATGCCGGCGGGCGACGAAGAGATTAAAACCTACTTCATCGAGTCCGGCTTCGACGTGAAGCGCATCCGCGGTCTGAAGTGCCCGAATCCCCGCGCCATCGCGCAAGTGCCGATCGCGGAGATTGAAAAGAACCTGAAGGAACTCGACGGGCCGGACGTGCAGGCGCTCGTGCAACTCGGCACCAATCTCGCCGGCGGCGATCTCTCCGTCCGACTGGAGCCCGTGGTTGGCAAGCCGGTGATCGCCATCAATCCGGCGACTTACTGGCATGCCTTGCGCACCCACAAGATCACCGACAAGATTCCCGGTAAGGGCCGCCTCCTGAACGAGCATTGAGCGTGTTCTCACGCCCGGTCCAGGGCGTGGGTGAGATCGTGCGCGATCTGGCGGAACAGCTTCGCATGGGGGCGTGCGACCTTTTCGTTCCAGCGTAACGACGGCCCGGCGATGCCGATGGCGGCGATGACCGCGCCGTGATTGCGCACGGTGAGCGCTACCGTGCAGGTGCCCGCGGAACTCAAAGCGGCTTGGCGGATGAGATAGCCGTTCTTCTGGATCTCATTGCGCGCCGCCAGCACGTCCGTCTCTTTGATGACGCGCAACGGATCGCCGATTTTGCGCGACAACTCGACGGCCTCCTTCGCGGGCATATCCATGGTGAGGGCGAAGCCGGTCGGGGCGGGGAACAGCGGCACCATGGAGCCCGGCGCGTGCACCACCCGCAAATCGTGCTTGGCCTCTACAACGTCCAGCAGCACCAGCGCGGTGCCCACCCGCGAAACCAGGAGCGCGGTTTCCGAGGTCGCGTCGCGCAGCGCCACCAGGTAGGGATGTGCGAAGTTGGCAAGGTTGGGAATGTTTAGCCGCCGTACCGCCGCGGCGATCACCTTCGCGCCCAGCGCATATTCGCCGCGCGGGTTGCGGCTCGCAAAGCCCGAGGCCTCCAGAGTCGCCAGCAGCCGCCCGGCGGTATTGAGATTGAGGTCGAACCGGCGCGCCACGTCGGTCGCGCGCAGCGGGTCGGGCGATTGCGCCAGCAGGTCGAGAATCCGCAAGCCCTTTGCCAGCGTTTGTGATGGGCCGTCCGCCGCTGTCAGGGCCGATGGTCGCCGCGCCATGGATTTTTCGCCTCTTTGCCTCGAGTCACGCCCAAATAATGATACAACAGGGGTTACAAGTTGACACAGATGAATGGCCGCAGATAAGTCGTCTGTACACGCAGTGAGACGGCAGGCTGCCCATGATCATCGACGCGGACGCCCACGTCATCGAGTCCGACCGCACGTGGGACTACCTTGAGCCCCACGAGCGGAAGTATCGGCCGGTCGCCCTGGACGGCGATGGGGACGAGAAGTTCTGGCTGGTCGATGGACAGCTGTTCTCGCGCGAGGCCGGCGATCTGGACCTGCCGATCGCCGTGCGGCAGCTCGACGACCTCAAGTCGCGCGCCGAGATTATGGCGCGCTCGGGCATCGAGGCCCAGGTGCTGTATCCGACCCTGTTCCTGCAAGGCATGCCTTCCAAGCGCCCCGAGATCCAGGCGGCCCTGTGCCGCAGTTACAATCGCTGGCTCGCGGACATCTGGAACGGCGACCATCGCTTCTATTGGGCGGTCGTGCCGCCCCTGCTCGACATGCAAGCGAGCCTCGCGGAACTGGAGTTCGGCAAGAAGAACGGCGCGCGCGCGGTGTTCCTGCGCGGCATCGAAGGCGAATGGCTGCTGCACGATCCATACCTCGCGCCACTGTACAAAAAGGCCGAGGAACTCGATCTCGCCATCGGCGTGCATGCCGGCAACGGCAATCAGCAGTTCAAGGACGTGCTGTTTCGCAAGGACCTGTACTTCTTCGGCATTACGCCGATCCTGGCGGGCTTCAACGCGCTCGCGAGTTCGGGCTTGCAGAAGAGCTACAAGACCTTGCGTTTCGGCTTCATCGAGGCGGGCTCCCAGTGGATCCCCTACCTGGTGCGCGAAGCTGCGCGCCGGCATGAGAAGATCAAGACCAAGGGCAAGGTGGACGATTTCTCCACCTTCCTCACCGAGAACAGAATCTGGGTGACAGCCCGTACCGATGACGACCTAGAATACGTCCTGCGTTATACCGGCCAGGATGTGCTCATGCTTGGCACGGACTTCGGGCATCTCGATCCCGCTGCGGAAATCGATGCCTTCGACGTGTTGCGCGCAAAGCCGGAAGTCGGCAAGGAAACGGTCGATGCCATCCTCTCCACAAACGCCCGCAAGTTCTACGCCATCTAACGGCGCAACGGCCCGTGGACCGATGAACGTTGTGCGCACGGATTGGCGCGCCATGTCCGATGCAGAACGGCTCAAGCATCTCGAGATCGAAGGCTATGTCGTTCTGCCGAACCTGATCGATGCAGCCACCATCGCGCAGATCAAGGCGGAGTGCGCCGATCTGCCGATGGACAAGGCGCCCTACAGCGACGAACAGACCTTCGCACGTATGCCGCCGCAATGGCACAGCCGCACGTTCGCAAAGCTGATCGGTCATCCACCGATGATCGCGTTCCTGAACCAGGCCATGGGCGATGAGTTGGTGTTCATGCTTGGCCACTACGTCTGCAGCGGCCCGGGCGTGCCCGGCCTGCAGCTGCATTCCGACTACCAGCCTTACGGCTCGAAGATGAAGGGGTGGAACGAAAGCTCGCCAGCGACCATACGCGTCCTGATCTATCTCGACGATCTGACGGCGGACTGCGCCCCGTTCACCATCCTGCCGCGCTCGCATCTGTCATTGCACCAGGCGAGCGATCCCTATCTGCGCTTCGACAATCACCCGGATATGGTGACCGTGTGCCTGGAAGCCGGCAGCGCGATCGCCTTCAATGTCCGCGCGTTTCACGGCACGCATCCCAACACCGGCACGCGCCGTCGCGCCATGCTGGAATACGCCTACCGTCCTGCCTGGGCGCGCTGCACGGGCCAGGTCGAGGAATGGGATGTGCAGAATGTTGCCAACGCGCCGGCCGAAGCCAAGCCGTTCCTGAAGCCGCGCAATTCGGGCCCCGCTGAACTGCCGTCGCCCAAGATGCTGGGTGATGCCGGGCCGGAGTTGATCGCCGGACTTTCCACCCACCGCTGGGCTGAACCGGCGCGCTGAAGGGTTTCATATGTCGCATTCCACAAACCTCCTGACCGGCGGCCAGGTCGTCAGCCGCGTGTTGAAAGCCCATGGCATCAACACCGCGTTCAGTTTGGCGGGCGTGGCGCATGCGCAGGTGCTGTACGCGATGCACGACGACGGCTTTAACATCGTCTCCAGCCGCAACGAGACTGCCACGGTCGCGGCGGCGGACGGCTATGCGCGCGTGTCCGGCAAAGTCGGCGTTGCGATGATCGTCGGCTACCAGGGTATGCCGAACGTGCTCGGCGGTGTCCGCACGGCGCAGTTGGCGTGTTCCCCGGTGGTGCTGTTGGTCGGGTTGACCGCGGCTCAAGTTGCTGAGTCCGGCGATGAGGAAACCAACGACGGCCTCGATATGATCAAACCATTCGTCAAATGGGCGAAGGCTGTCCCTGCGGCCGATCGGATCGAGGAATACCTGAACGCGGCGATTCGTGCCGCGACGTCGGGCAGGCCCGGCGTTGCCGTGCTCGGAATCACCCAAAGCCAGGAGGCCGCGCAGGTCGATCCGTCCAAGGTCACAGCCCTTGCGCCGACATTGGCGAAGCCGGCCGAAGCTTCGAGCGCGGGGATCGCCGAGGCGGCGGCGCTTCTCGCAAAGGCGCAACGCCCGCTGATCCTCACCGGCAGCGGTGCGGCTCTGTCGGGCGCCGCCGCACCGCTCCAGGCGTTGGCGAATGATTTCGGTATCCCGGTCTTCGGCCACGCGCTCGGCCGCGGTCTTGTGGCGGAAGATATGGTGCACGGTTTCCCGTGGGCCTTCGCGCAAGTCGCGGCAAAGGACGCGGACGTTGTGGTGGTGGCCGGCATGCGTCTCACCCAGCGCATCGGCTTCGGTATGCCGCCGCGCTTCAACAAAGACGCGACGTTTATTCAGATCGACATCGCAGCGGAGGAGCTGGGCCGCAACCGCCCGGTGGATCTCGGCCTCGCGGGTGACGCCGCAGCGTCGCTGACGAAGCTTCATCAAGCCTTGGTGGCGGCGAAAGCGCCGAAGACATCGTCGGCGTGGGTCAATGCGGCGACGGCCGGGCGCGCAGAGCGCATCGCCGAACTCTCGACCGCCAAAGCGGATGGACCGCTCCATCCCTTGCGCATCGGCGCGGAATTGAAGGACTTGATGCCGGAGGATGCCATCCTCGTGGTCGATGGCGCCGATATTTACAATTGGATGTCGTCGATCCTGCGGGTGCACCGTCCGCGCAGCTACATGGATCACTATCCTCTCGGCTCGATGGGGGTGGGCACGCCGCTGGCGCTCGGTGGTGCGGCCGCCGCACGGGAAGAGTCCCAGGAGACCGGTAAGCCTACGCGCACGGTGGTGCTCGTGACCGGTGACGGCGCCTTCGGCTTCTATCCGGCAGAACTCAATTCATTCGTGTTGGCCGGACTGAAGGTGATCTGCATCGTGGCGAACGACGGTGCTTGGGGCACGGAGAAGAATGCGCAACTCAATAGCCGTGGCATGACGGTGAACTGCGAGCTCGGCTTTTGCGACTATCACCTCATGGGTGACGTGTTCGGATGTCGCGGCGAGAAGGTGGTGCGCGAGGACGAGTTGCGCCCGGCGCTGCAGCGCGCTTTCGCGGCGGATCAGAGCACGGTGCTGAACGTCATCACCGATCCCGATGCCGGCATCGAGCGCAAGAAGGATCCGCGCCTGCAGATGGTGACGTTCGAGGACCTACAGGTGAGCCTGAAAGCGCGTCACGCGCCCTCGGTTGCTTGACGTTCTGCAGCCATGCGCTGCAGCTTCTCCTGGTCCAGGTTGTAGAACAGGATCAGCACCACGCCGGCGACGAACATGACGGCGGGGAACACGCCGACCAGGAAGTATAGCGCCCGTATGGTCGATTCCGACTGCTGCACGAGGTTTCCCTCCACCGTCGATACGTAGCCCGCTGCGGCGAGCAGGAAGCCGGTTGTGCCGACGCTGATTGCGAAGCCGCCTTTTTCCACGATCGCGTAGAAGCTTGAGAAGATGCCCTCGCGCCGTTGGCCGGTGCGCAAATAGTCGTATTGCATCGCATCTGGGAGCATGGACGCCGACATGAGCAGGGACCCGCCGGATCCGAAGCCGATAACTACGCCGCGCAGCCAGACCTGCCACATGGGCAGACCGGGTTCGGCCAAAAGCCAACTCAAGCCGGCGCAGGCCATGATCATGACCCCCAGGATGTAGCAATTCCGCTTGCCGAACTTCCTTCCCATGCGCGCCCAGATCGGCTGCGATCCAAACACCGCGACGTTTTGCGCGATCGCCAAGCCGATCTGACCGGAATAGCCGAGATGCAGCACATTCAGCATGAACAGCAGGTTCGCCGGCTGGACCATGCCGAAGGCGAGGTACTGCGTCAGCTTCGCGCCCATCAGAAGGATCAGGGGGCGGTTGGTGAAGATGGTCGTGATGTCGCGCGTGGTGAAGGTGTGCTTGGCCGTGCTCGCCTCCACGCGCTTTGCGCTGGCCGTGCCGAAGAAGCAGAGCAACATCGTGCCCAGGGCGATCACAGCGACGACGCCACCCATCAGGTGAAAGCCGTCCGAGCCGCCACCACCGACCTTGATGAGCCACGCCGTGAGGGCGAGGCTGACAAGCTGGCCGATGCCGACGAAAGCGGTGCGGAACGACATCAGGCGCAAGCGCTCGTGATAACTGTCTGTCATTTCGCCCGGCATGGCGAAGTACGGCACATTGAACAGCGAATAGGCCGTCGAATAGAACACCAGCGCGAAGGCCATGTAGCCGACAAGCACGGTGCCTTCCATGCCGTGCGCCCAAAATACCAAGAGCAGCGACAAGGCGGAGCTGAAGGCGCCGACGAAGAGATAGGGCCGCCGGCGTCCCCACCGGGACTTGGTGCGGTCGCTCATGGCGCCAATGAAGACGTCAGCGAAGATGTCGTAGATCTTTGAGAACATCACCAGGCCGCCGGCAAGGGCGGCCGATTGGCCCAGCACGGTGACCATGAAGGTCGGGAAGTAGACCGCGATGGTGTTGGTGAGGATCGACGCGCCCACGGTGCCGACGCCAAAGCCCAGGCACAGCCGTGTCGGCAGCGTGGCGGCGGCGGGGCGCTCAGACATGAGGTTCTCCGAAGGCCTCGGCAATGAGGCGCGCCACAGTATCGGGTTGCTCAACGCCGTAGTAGTGGCCGCAATCCGGCGCGATCTCGATCGTCGCATGCGATAGCCGACGCTGCAGTTCCTGGGAGCCGGCAAGGTCGCAGGTGCGGTCGGCGTCGCCGACGATCAGGGTCACCGGGCACTGCACTTTCGGCAGCAGTGCGTTCAGGTCTGGCCGGGTCGCGTAACCGTCCACGACCTTCGCTGCCAAGGCGACATCGTGGGAGAGATGTTCCTGACGCACCTGCTCCAGGGCCTCGGGCCGGTGTTCCAGCACCCAAGGGCTGAGGGCCTGCGCAATACCGGCGAAGGTCGCGGCGACCACGTCCGCCGCGGTGCCGCCATTGGCGATGATGCTCAGGCGCTTCTCGAACAGCGCGCGGTTTGTCGGACGGTCCGGATGCGGCGCGCCCAGCAGCGCGATGCGGTCGACGCGGGCCGGGAATTGGCTGGCGAAGTTCAACGCGACCGTCGCGCCCAGGGACCAGCCCACCAAGTTGGCCCTTGCGATACCGAAGTGATCAACCACGGCGCCGACATCCTCGGCCCAGGTCTGATGCGTGATCGGCCGCCCTGGGTCTGCACCGGTTTCGCCGAAGCCGCGCAGGTCGAAGGCGATGACATGAAAGCGTTGCGCCAGGATCTCCATCATCCGACGGAAGTTGCTCGCGCGCGACCCGCCGCCGTGGAGGAACACGATAGGCGCGCCGCTGCCGGCTGCGAACGTCCGAAAGCGCAAGCCGTCGTGCTCAAAGAACGCGGCGTTCAGGATCATGGCGCGGGCTGGATCAGCTCAAGCAAGTAACCGTCCGGATCGCGCACCATGGCGATCTGGGCGCCGGACATCGCCGTCTTGGCCGGCCGTACGATCTCGATATCGGCGGCTGCGAGATTGGCGCAGACTTTCACCACGTCGTCGACGGCAATCGCGAGATGTTGGTAGGCGTTGCCCTTGTCGTAGCGACGCCCGTCAGCTTCGCTGCACAATTCGAGAAGTGACGCCTCTGCTTCCGGTCCGTAGCCGAGAAACAGATTGCGACGTCCGGGCCGCTGGCCGGAACGGTCCGCCTGCACAGTCATACCGAGCAGGCCGCAATAGAACGCCACGGCACGATCCATGTCGGTCACGTTCAAGCAGAGATGCATCAAGCGGCCGCGCAACGACTGTCCCTCCGCGATGGCCCGGCGGAAGTGTAGCCAAGACCCGCGCGCAGGTGCGCCGTCAAATCGACCGAAATGTCACTATTTGAGGAAGTCGCGGACGACCGCGAGGAATTCCGCCAATTTGTCGTGATGCACCCAGTGACCCGCACCGGGGATGATCACGTTCTTGGCATTGGGAAACAGCGCGAGCGCACCGGTCTTGGCGGGGTCGGGCACGAAGCTCTGATCGCCGCCCACCAGAAGCGTGGGGCAGGCGACGCGGCCGGCGAGTTCCCTCACGTCTGCGCTGTTGGGTGCGAACGGCGCGCGGGCGCGCATGTAGTTGTCGAACTTCCAGCTGAAAGTACCGTCCTCGTTCTGGATCAGTCCGTGCACGGTCAGATGGTGCGCTTGCTCCGGGGTCAGGCGGAGGTTTTCTTCCTGCATGCGCGCGGTGGCGCTTTCGATGTTCTCGTAACGGCGCGGCAGGCGCGAGGACAGCTTGTGCAGTTGCTCCACCCACCCGCCGATACGCTTAGCCGCGGGTGAGGCTTCGTACTTCTTCAGGTCTTCAATCGACCAGATCAGCCCCTCGATGGCGATCAGCTTCGCGACCGTTTCCGGGAACGCGCCCGCGTACAACAGGCTGATCGCGCCGCCCATGGAGTGCGCCATGATGGTGACGGGAGCCAGGTGCTTCTGACGGATCAGTTGCTCAATGTCGTAGACGAAGTCTGAGAGCGGATAGCTCGATCCCAAGGCCCACGCGGAATCGCCGTGTCCGCGCAAATCTACGGCGATAAGGTGGTACTGGTCGCGCAGGGCTTGGGCGACCCAATCCCAGTTGCGGCAATGGTCGCGACCGCCGTGCACCAATAGCAACGGCGGCGCACTCGGATTTCCCCAGTCGACGTAATGGAGTCGCAGGCGCTGGGAGAAATAGCTGTGGGACGTCGGACCGGATGGCGGAGTGTTTGGCATCCGCCATCGTTGTCCGAGCCTTTGGCCTAGCGCAACCCTTTCGTGCGCATGGCTCCGATGCGGCGCGTGAGGCCGCTTACTTCTTGGGCATGAATTTGGCGTGGATCGCCAGGGTCTTCTTCACGCCTTCCGCCATATGCATGGCCGACAGGGTCGACCCGGAGATGTTCTTGATCTCGGTCTTCGGCACCCACTTGCCTTCCTTCTTGCCGAGGAACTCGCGGCGCCATTCCGGCGTGGCTATGTCGCAGAAGCCTTCCACGCACACCAATACTTCGGTGCCGATCACCACGCCCTTGTCATCTATACCGACCAGGTACGAGATGGTGTCGTTCAAGCCGTAAACCTGATCAAGGAACAGCCAGCCGCCGGTGGAGACCTTCCACGCTTTGACCTCGCGGTGCATCACCGGCACCTCGTAGTCGGTCTTCAGCTTCTCCATCTGATCCTCGGACAAGGTGAAGCCCAGTGGAATGAATGTCGCGTTCGGGAACAGCGCTTTCTGGCCGGCCTCCAGCGTCTGGAAATCCAAGCCGATGGCTGGCGCGCTCGCCAGCACGAGAGCGGCGGGTACCAGAAGCATCTGCGAACGCATGAGTGGAATCCCCCGAGGTAAAATCAGAGATTAAGTCAGTCGCGCCAGGGCGGATATAGGGTCCGTCGCGGCGGGTCAATCGTCAACCTGGCTGCTTTCAACAAGTGGTCAGTGCGCTGCGATTTCCCTCTGCCTTTTGGCCAGAATCATGGCAGTCATTTGTTCATGCCTGCCGCTCATTTACCTGTCGAACGCGCCCGTCCGATTTTGGGGACATTGGTGTCGATTCGGGTCGACAGCCTGCCGGAGGTGCGCGCCAATCGGGCGATCGACGCAGGTTTCGCGGAAGTAGCGCATATCCATGCGTTGATGAGCTTCCATGAAGCGAAAAGCGAGGTTAGCCGGCTCAACCGCACCGCCGCGACGCGCGCGGTCAGGATACATTCGGATACTTTTACGGTGCTGGCCCGGGCGGTTGAGATGGCGGCGGCCTCGGATGGCGCCTTCGATCCCACCATCGGCGGGCGGCTCGTGTCCTGGGGTTTCCTGCCGGCGCCGCCAGATGCACCAAAACCCGCGCCGCGCGCCAGCTGGCGCGATATTGAATTGATCCTGCCCGACAAAGTCAGGTTTCATCGGCCGCTGTGGATCGACTTGGGCGGGATCGCGAAAGGCTATGCGGTAGACCGCGCAATTGCCCGGATGGCGCTCAACCCTAAAGTCCAGTGTTGCGTCAATGCGGGCGGAGACCTCAGGATCGTCGGCCCCCGCGCAGAACGCGTGTTGTTGCGGGTGGCGCCGACGGACGGCATGGTGCCAGTCGTGGAGATCGAGAATGGCAGCATTGCCAGCAGCAGCGGACGCGAGAGCCGCAAGAGACAGGGGACGCAGATTGTTGGTCCGCATGTGGACACGCGCCATCGCCGCGCCATGGGCACACGGAGTTTCGTCTCCGTGATCGCCCCCAATTGTCTCGATGCGGATGCGCTGACGAAAGTCGTGCTGGCGCTGGGATCGCGCAGCGACGCGGTGTTGCGTCAATTCGGCGCGGTCGCCTATCTCAATGCGGGCCGGGGCGGCTGGCGCACGCTGGGCGGTGAGCCATGACCACGGCGGCCGACATCAAGGGCCGCGTGGGCCATCTCACCAAGCGCCGTCGCTATAGCGTCTACGTTGTCAGCATCGGCGTATGGCTGACCGGCGCGGTATGGCTCATCTTCCACTACTTCATCCGCCAGACCGATCAGTTCGGCTTCGAGAACGCACATCCGGGCGAGAAATGGGTGCTCATCGGCCATGCGGTGTTCGCATTCTATGCCATGTGGCTGTTCGGCGTGCTGTGGCCCGGCCATGTGAAGCGCAGTTGGAATGCCGTGGTTCGCCGCGGCAGCGGCGGCACGCTATTCGGCGTCACCGCGTGGCTGTCGCTGACCGGGCTTGCGCTCTACTACATCGGCAGCGACTTCTGGCGAGAACTGACGTCCTGGGGACACTGGCTCGTCGGCCTCGCCGGACTGGTTGTCTTCCTCATCCATCTGCTGACGCGGACCCCGCGTTCTCACAAGCATCACGGGGCGGACTAGGCTACGCCCAGGCAATCTCCGCGAAAGATGCGACGTGCGCATGGCGGGTCGTTGCCTGCGCACCCTCGCCGGGGCGGACGAGGTGCAGCGTGTGGACCCCCGCTGACGTCGCGGCATCGAGTTCTTCGGGCACATCGGACAGGAACAGGATATCGCCGGGCGCGACGGCGAGGTCTCGCGCGATCCGGGCGTAGGCCGCGGCCTCACGCTTCGCGCCGATCGCCGTATCGAAGAAACCGTTGAACAGCGTCGCTAAGTTACCCTGGTCGGAAGACGTGAACAGCCGCTTCTGGGCCAGCACGGAGCCTGAGGAATAGACCGCTAGCTTGATGCCCGCGGAATGCCAGGCCCGCAGCGCTGCCGCGGCGTCCGGAAAGACCGGCGCCTTCAATAGGCCTTCTCGGTAGCCGTCTTCCCAGATCAGGCCCTGCAGGCTTTTGAGGGGAGCGATCTTGGTGTCCGCATCGCTCCAGGCAAGCAGGACGGCGATTGCCTGCGCCACGTCGCCGGTGCCCCCGCTCGCATCGGCAACGATTTGCGCGACAGACAGCTCCGCGCGATGCGCGCGCACATAGTCCGCAATCCGCCCCCGGGCGAAGGGGAACAGCGTCTCTTTCACGAAGCTGATGGGGGTGGTGGTGCCCTCAATGTCGGTCAGTACCACGTGCGGCTTCGTGACCTCGACTGTCATGATGCATAAAGCGGAAAGCGCCGGGCGATTGCGTCGCCGGTGAACTGCGCAACCCATCCCTCGGGATTGGTGAATAGGCGGATCGCGGTGAAGGCCGGCGTGGGGCCCATATCGAACCAGTGTGGGGTGTTCGCCGGCACACCGATGAGGTCGCCGGTGGCGCAGATGCACTGATGCACCTTGCCGCCGGCGTGCAGGTAGAACGCGCCGGAGCCCTCGACAAAGAAACGCACTTCGTCCTCGGCGTGGATGTGTTCATCCAGGAACTTCTGCCGCATGGAGTCAGTATTGGGCGCGCCCGTGGCCAGCCGGATGACATCGGCCGACGTGTAGCCACCCGCGCGGCTAAGCCGCGCAATCTCATCCGCATAGGCAGCGAGGACCGCAGCGGGCGTCGCATCCCCGGGAAGCGTACGGGTCGGCCAACGTTCAAACGTTACCCCAATCGTCTGCAGAACCGCCGCGATGTCTGCCGCGTTCTCCGTGACGCGTTCCGGCGTTTCCGGATGGCCATCCCGCCAGACCGTGATCTTGCTCATCGCCGGTATCGCCCCTGTTCGAGTTCGCAGGCGAGCAGGAACTCTAAGGCTTCGAGATGCCGCCGTGCTTCCTGCATGTCCCGACCCCATGCATAGAGTCCATGCCCTGCGAGGACATAGCCATGATCGTCGATGCTGAGGCGGCATTCGACCTCCGCGGTCAATGCCGTCATGTCCTGGGAATTGGCGAACAGGGGCAAATGGAGCGGTGTGGCGTGGGTCGTGCGCCCACGCAGGCCCTTCTGGAGTTCATAGTCGCGAAACACGATCTCGGGCGCGCCCGCATGGGCGCGGCCCACGACGGTCGCTGGGAGGGAGTGGGTATGCAGCACCGCGCCAATCTCCGGATCGCGGCGATAAAGGGACAAATGGAGGGGAGTCTCGGCTGACACGCCCGACGGCACCGGACCGGCGAGAGGGATGATTCGGATGTCCTCCGGCGTGAGTTCGCCCTTGTCGAGGCCTGACCCGGTGATGGCGATACGGTCCCGATCCACACGACGTGAGAAGTTGCCCGCCGTCGCGGGAACCCACCCCCGCGCGGACAACAGCCGGCCGATTTCAACCAGCTCGTTCGCAGCCTTTTCGGTCTCGGCATCCTTCAGCATGGTCAAAAGGTAGCTGTGGTCGCGCCCGTCGGTCTACGGCAGAAAAATCTTCTCTTTCGTGCGTCTCGCGGGGTGCAAATGCGGGTTGCCTTGTGTCCGTGCCAATCGAAGGCCCCTATACACGCTCGCCTGTGAAGGAAGACCCGAGTCCATGTGCGAACTGCTTGGCATGAGCGCCAACGTCCCGACCGATATCCGGTTCAGTTTTGCCGGGTTAATGCGCCGTGGCGGCCAGACCGGCCCTCACCGCGACGGCTGGGGCGTGGCGTTCTACGAGGACAAGGGCTGCCGCACCTTCCAGGACACCCACCCCAGCAGCGATTCCGAGATCGCGCGCATGATCCGCGGCTACCCGATCAAAAGCCGTATCGTGATCGCCCACATTCGCCGCGCCAACCGCGGACGCGTGATGTTGGAGAACACGCATCCCTTCGTGCGCGAACTCTGGGGCCGCAACTGGGCGTTCGCCCATAACGGCCAACTGCGTGGGATCAAGAAATGGCGGTTGAAGTTCCACCAACCGGTGGGCACGACCGACAGCGAGCACGCTTTCTGCTGGATTCTCGATCAGCTGCGTGGCCGCTGGCTGAAGCAGCCGTCGGCCGCGGCGCTCGATGCCGCCATTGCTGAATGCGTTAGGAAGCTTGCCGCGCTGGGCGTGTTCAACATGCTGATGAGCGACAGCCGCGCACTCTATGTTCACCGTGCGACCAATCTGGTTGCGCTCACACGTCGCGCGCCCTTCGGCGCCGCGACGCTGATCGACGAGGACCTAACGGCCGATTTCGCGCGGGAGACCAATCACACGGATGTGGTGACCATCATCGCCACGCGGCCCCTGACTCGCAACGAGCCGTGGGCGGAACTGCCCAAGCACGAACTTGCCGTGTTCCGGAATGGTCGATTGGGCGCGTCTGGCGCGGTGGTGCGCGCGAAGTCGAGAAGCAAACCCAAGCTCAAGCGCGCGGCTTAGAACGCGGCGCAGACAGTCGTCTGCGTGATGCCGACCGAGTCCTGATGGAATTGTATGCGATATGCGGCTGCGGCTTTTTGCGCTGTCGTCGCTGATCCATTCACCGCCATCACCATTCGCGCCGATTCGTGGATGACCGCGTTCGTTTTCGGATTGCGCCACGCGCCAGTGGCGTCAACGACTGTGAATCCGTCAGGGAAGGCCGGCGTGAGAACGGTATCGGCGAATTGCCGCCACTCCTCGGAGCTCACCGGGGTACGGCCCGGTACATCCAGTCCGAAATACAAATCGATCCGGCCGGCGGGGCGAAGACCGCCGCCGCAAGCGGTTGTGTTAGCGCATCCCCCAAGCGCGAGTGCCGCGAGGATGGCAAGGAGTGGAACTGCGAAATGTCTCACCGCTGAAACGATAGCGCTCGGAACACGGGCGCGCAATTCCAGCAAATCGCCCACTGGGAGTGTGATCGGATCGAATGCGGTGGGGCGAGGTTTAGCTTCTAAAGCAGGAGGGTTCCGCCACGATCAGCCGCGGAACACATGCGCCGCCAAGCCGCATCAAGCGCAGCCGGCAAATCATCGAGCGCGCCGAAAAAACGCGCTGATGGTGCCAAGGTGGCGAATCGTGACCCGCGCGAGCGAAACGTCAAAGAACAGGGTCACCAGGGCAATAGCGCGCAAAACACGCGGAGCCAGGGCAGCCGGTACGACAGCTAGGAATGCGCTGCGCTCCAATCTCCCAGCACGTAGTAAGCCCGCGCGAGGGCGACTACTTGGTCGCGCACGCGGTCCGCAATCTCGATGTTGGGCATCGAACGCGCCGCAATCTTGCGTTGCGTGCGCGCGAAGAACGCCGCAAGTGGGCAGTCCAAAATCTGGCTCAATCGCCAAAGCCGGCTAGGCCCGATTCGCTTGTCTCCGCTCTCGAAGCGCCGCAGGTCTGCAGCACTGATCTTAAGCACCGTCGCAACCGCAACAGTGGATAATGCTGCGCGGCGGCGCATGCGCTGGACGTTTTGACCGACTCGCTTATCAAGGGCTGACATGAAATCTCCGCAATTGCTGGCATGAGAATGGCCGATTGCGGAGAAGGTTGCGCACGGCGGCCACGGGGGGTTGCGCTGTGGGTTGCGTGAGATCCCCGAAGGGACCGCAATGGCAATCCAACGTCAGCCTGATATGCTTTTTCAGGTTCGCCTGTCGCGCGCCGAATCGTCGGGAAAAGTTTGTGTGACACGGGTTCCTGCCGCCACACTCGCCGCCTATCGCGCAGCGATCTACGAGATCGGGTCACTGCGCCTGCGGATCGGCGAGGACAGCGATGCGGCTTCTTCGCTCTTGCGCGACAAGAATGTGAAAAGTGCGGCAATCGTCACGGCTTACAATCCTGAAAGCGTGCCGCTGTGCGAGGCGGAGAATGGCGCCGCGCATGAAAACCTACGCCGCGCCACGGTGCTGTATGCATCGCTACCGACGCGTGCCATCGATCCGACCGGTGCATGGCCCCCGGAGCCGGGTGTGTTGCTGCTGGGAATCACGGCGGACGCGGCCGTCGCCCTGGGGCAAAAGTTCCGACAGAACGCGATTGTGTGGATCGTGCCGGACGAAGCGCCGAAATTGTTGCTCTTACGTTAAGCGGCGAGAATGCGGCGTAGCTTCGTTACCGCGCTGACGGGCGTCGTCAGCAGGGGCGTCGTGCCGGCATAGCCGCGCGCGGCGCGCGCCATCGAGAATTGACCGAGTACGACGGCATCGCAGTCTTTCATGTCCGCCACCGCGGCGCCGATCAGGCGATCATGCGTCACGGCGTCGCCGGCCTGCAGCGCGGCCAACGCACCCGCCACCAGTCGCCCCTCGGCACGTACGTTTGGCTGCGCGGCTTCGAGTTCCGCCTGCAACGCCCCCAACGATGGACCAAAAGTGACCAGCAGACCAATGCGCGATCCGTACGACAGCGCGTCCTCGAACGCCGCCTCGTTCGGAGTCAGCACGGGGATTTTCAAGTCCTGCTTCACGGCGGCAATGGCAAGGCCGAACGCGGAGCAAGTGAATAGGATCGCATCCGATCCATTCCGCGCGGCATAGCGGCCAAGTGTCAGAAACCGGCCCATCATCTCTGCGGTCAGCTCGCCTTCGGCGGCGAGGTCCTCCGACAGTGAATCGTCCAGCAGGTTTGTGGTGCGCGCCTCCGGCCAGTGCGCGGCGAAGGCATCCCAGATCGGCAGTTGGGATTCCTTCAAAGCATGTATCAGCGCAATGCGCGGTGGTGTCATGCGGGTGGAATCACGGGGAGAAGAATGTACGCGGCCATTTCGGGCCCGACGTGAACCGTCGTCGTTCCGCCGAAGATCGCCGGCGGACGGTCACGCGGATCGTCATGCAGGAACGGGCCGCAGCCGCGCAGCTCATTCTTGAAGTTGGACAGTCGCGCGCCGGAGGGCTTTGCGGTTTCATAATCGCGGCCGCGCACAGACAGGCCTATGCGATGACCTGCGGGGACGACCAGAGACGTCGGCCAGATTTCGATGTCCAGTTCCACTACCTGCCCAGGCGTGAGCGGTTGGCGCACGTCGTGGCTGTGATAGGGGCGATACGGTTTGCTGAGCGTCGGGTCGAGCTTGCGGTGAGATGCGCGCAGCCAGCCTTGACCAATCGGCGTGTGTGGATCGATCGCGCCTTGGAACGCGACTTCTTCGCCGTCGGGACGGAACACACGCAGCACAACAAAGACGTCCGCATCCGTTGTGGAAGAGGAGATCCACAGTTTCACGGCCGAAGGGCCGGTGAGTTCGGTATCGGTCTTTAAGGGTTCGGACAGGAACGTGAGCCCGTCACCCATGGCCGGGAAGGCCAGGGCCGCACTCTCTACCACCGGTGCGTCCTGTAAGGCTGTGTCCGCCGGCGCGAGATAGAGCTTTGTCCATTGCGTACGGGGGATGGGCCAATCCTGCTCGAAGCGCTCGACGAAATTATCGACGTGGCGCACCTGCAACTGCACCTTCGGGCGCTTGTCCCAGCCGTTGCTCTCGCCCTTGAGGAAGTGAGCGAAGAACTGCTTCTGAATTTGCACGCCGTAGTCGGTGTAGAACTCGGTCCAGTGTTCCAGGCCGTGGCCCTCGAGCCACTTGTTCTGAGACGCGGCGCGGACATAGCCTTCGAAGTTGCCCCGCAGGTGCAAGCCCTGGCCGCCCCAGTTCGCGGCGGTGAGGAACGGCACGGTGATTTTGTCCCAGGCGGCGGAACGTTCACGGTGATAGGCGTCGTCCAGCGGATGGGCGAGAATCTCGTCGCCGAAGTTGCAGCGGTTGGCCGCGAGTTCAGCCTCGCTCAAGGTCGGCGGCCCGCACACGAGGTCGCCAGTAACGGCGCTCTTCGGTCCGCGCGTGCCGAGACCATGCTGCACCGTCTTCACCTGCATATCGGACCAGTTGGCCCAGAACGTCGACAAGATGCCGCCGTGGTGCGTCATATCGCGGTACCAGTCCGCGGCCCCTTCCCAGATACACATGGCGGCGAGGTGCTTCGGCTGCCGTGAGGCCACCTGCCACTGGTTGATGCCGTAGTAGGACACGCCGTTCAGTCCAACCTTGCCGTTGCTCCACGGCTGCTCGCCAGCCCAGGCGATACACTGCACGAAGTCGTCGGTCTCCCGCGGCGAGAAATGTTGGATATATCCGGGCGAGCGGCCGCAGCCGCGCGAGTCCACCCGCACGCAGACATAGCCCTCCGGCACCCACTTCTCCGGATCGACCACTTCCCAGTTCTGGTACTTGTTGGTGGAGCCGGCGGTGACATCCGGGTGTAATTCCGCCATCCGGTTCCAGGCGCTAGGGTATCCTTCCTGGAACGCCAAGCCCTTTGCGTACGGTCCATATGTGAGGATCACCGGATAGCGCCCCTCGGCGATCGGGCGGAAGACATCGGCGCGCAGAACCACGCCGTCGTCGGCGGTGATCGGTACATCCCAGTCGATGCGCATCCCGTCGCGGGTCTCGCTGTTGCTCATGGATTCTTTCCGCCCACCATGTTCTCGCCGAGGAACCGCACGACAGCGACGGCGTCCTCGCTTTTCCAGCCGCCGGCGATGGTCGCCGCATAGGTCGACAGCGCAGCCGTTGCCGTCGGCATCGGCACGCCGGCATCGCCGCCGGTCTCCAGGATCGCGAGCAGGTCCTTGTGCATGCTGGCGACGTCGAAGGCCACCGGGCCCGGCTCGCCCAGAATGGCTGCGGCTTTGATCGGCAAGGCGCCGAGGGCCACCGGGCTGTCCTTCAGGGCATCGATCATCGCCGCGGGCGCGAGGCCGCCTTCGTGGCCCATCGCCATCGCCTCGGCGAGCGCGGCCCAATACACCGCCAACGGCAGATTGAGCACCAACTTCATGAGCGCGCCGGTGCCGACAGGTCCCGTGTGGATCACCCGACGGCTGAGGATGTCGAAGAGCGGCTTGGCCCGCGCGATGTCGGTGTCGCTACCGCCGGCGAGGATGAGGATCTTGCCTTCCTTTGCGGGGCCTACGGTCCCCGAGAACGGAGCATCGATGAAGGAGGCTCCTTGCGCCGCCAATGCCGCGGCGATCGCCTTTGAAGTCGCAGGCCGGATGGTGCTCATGTCGATGAACAACTTGCCGGCGACGTTACCCTTCATGAGGTCGCTGTAGAGAGCGTTGACGGCGCCATCGTCGCTCAGCGTCGAGATCACGACCTCCGCGCGCGTCAGATCTAACGGCGTCGCCGCGACCGCAGCGCCACTGGCCTCTAGCGCGTCAGCCTTTCCGGCCGAGCGGTTCCAGACGGTCAGGTCGTGGCCAGCGGCAAGAATCCGCGGCGCCATGACAGCGCCGATCTTGCCAAGGCCGGCAAATGCAACGTGCATGGCTTTAGGGCACGTACGCGATCAGATCGAGCAGCGTGTTCGCCCCCGGCACGACAAGCGGTCCGCCGATGCGCAATGTCGTGGAGGCCGGTTTGTCTTCGGGGAAATACCGCGCCCACTCTTCGATCGATTCCGAGAACCACTGGAAATCGCTGTGCAGGCACAGACGCCGACAGATGCGGTCCACGCTGGTACCCGCCGCCTGACAGATGGCGCTGACATTCTTCATCATGTATCGCATCTGCGCCTGGCCGGGAGAGCCGTACCACGGGAAGTTCGGGTTGCGCACCATGCCGGCGGCGAGGCCGCCCGACGAATCGAACGCCATCTGCGTCGAGAGGAACAGGAAGTGTCCGGCCTTCACCGCTTGCGGCTCATGGCCCAGCGGCTTGGGCGCGTCTTTGGCCGTGATGGTTTCGATCTTGAGCGTGGAGCCATCGGTCAGCAGGGTCAGCGCCACTTCTACCCGGGTGCCGCGCTTGCCCATGCCCATGTACGGCACGACGACGCGTGCCGGCGGGTTGTTCGGGAACCAGCGCTTCCACGCGCGGTCCATGGCGGCGAAGTCCTGCGGATGGCCGATGTAGACTTCCGCCTTCACGGCGCGTGGCAAGGAACTGCCCGCGGCTTTGGCCGCCTTCTCGAGCTTTGCGAGTACATGGTCGACCTGCGCCTCGACCGCGGACTCGTGCCATTCGCCGATATCGAGCGTCTTCATGTCGCTCGCGTCCTGTGCCGACAGGAACACCCAGTCACCGCGGCGGGTGGCGGGGGCGAAGCCGCCGACGGCATCCACCTGACCGAAGTATTCGTTCTTGCCGCCGTCGTCGAAGCACAGCATCTCCACTTCGAGCTTGGTGCCGAGGCAAAGCAGTTCTCGCACGCCGAGGGTGGAGGAGGCCGGGATCGTACCGCTGAAGAATTCGCGGCGGATCGGCAGGTAGGACGAGAGATCCAGGCCGGTGGTGTTGTCGCCGCCAGCGAAGTCCTCCGGCGGGTTCTTTGCATCCACCGGCCACTGCCAGATGCGGACCATATCCTTATGAGGATCGACGCCGCAGGCCTTGATGGTGTTGGCGAGGTTGCGCACCACATAGCGCGCCTGCACGGCGAGCTCGCTTTCCAGCGTCACGTTCGCCTGCTTCACTTCCGGCGCGAGGCCCGTGGCGAAATCCGACGCGATGGTTCCGGCGACGAACACCCAGCCGCCGGCCTTGATCGCCGGGCTATAGGGCATCAGCGGTTTTGGGACCCCGCTTGCCAGCCCCGGCCAAATGCCCTCAAGCCCGTTCTTGCCCGCCGCCATGGTGATCTCCCGCGCCGTTGGTATGGTGCAACCGGTTGATTATCACGTGATCAAGACAAGCATTCACATACGCAATGAGTCAAGCGAGCGTGGGCGCGCGTTACGGCCCGCGGACACTTGTTGATCACCTGATAAAAATGCTTAGATGGCTTCATGAAGCTGGGTTACTTCACCATGCCCCTGCATCCGCCGGGGCGCGACTACACCGAGACGCTGAAGGAAGATCGCGCGGCGATCATCCTGGCGGACGAGCTCGGCTATGTGGAGGCTTTCGTCGGCGAGCATGTTACGGACAAGGCCGAGGGCATCACCTCGAGCCTGACGTTCATCACAAGCCTGATCGACGCCACCAAGACCATCAAGCTCGGCACCGGCACGGTTAATCTGCCGAACAACCACCCGGCGCAGGTGGCGGCTCAAGTGGCCATGGTGGATCACCTGATGGAGGGCCGTCTGCTGTTCGGCATCAGTCCGGGCGGTCTGCGCTCCGATATGGAAGTGTTCGGCAACCTCGATGCCGACCGCACGGCGATGTTCGTGGAGTCCATCGACACGATCCTGAAGATCTGGACGACCCCGGCCCCCTACAACATCAAGGGCAAGTACTGGTCTGTCACCACCGAGAAGACGCTGGTGGTCGAGACCGGCCAGGGCATCATGCCCGTGCCGTACCAGAAGCCGCACCCGCCGATTGTCGTCACCGTGGTCGCCCCGTTCTCCAAAGGGATCGTATCGGCGGCTGCGCGCGGGTGGACGCCGATCTCGGCGAATTTCCTCCAACCGCCGTGGGTCGCGTCCCACTGGCCGATGTACAAGCAAGGCTGCGAGCAGGGCGGACTGCCGGCGCGGCCGAGCGATTGGCGCGTCGCCAAAAGCATTTTCGTGGCCGACGACGAAGCCACCGCGCAGAAATACGGCAAGGGCCACGATGGTCCGTATGCTTTCTACTTCAAGCAGATGATGCGCAAGCTCATCGGCAACGGCCGACCGGAACTGTTCAAGCACGACCGCAGCCTGCCGGACGATGCGATCACCCTGGACTATGTGCTCGATTCACTCGTGATCTGCGGCACGGTGAACAGTGTCGTCGATCAAATCTTGGCATTCCGGGAAACGACCGGAGACTTCGGCACGCTGCTCTATGCCGGCCACGATTGGGTGGATGAAAAACTCGGCCGCCGCTCCATGGAACTGATGGCGACCGAAGTGATGCCGCGGGTTAATCGCGAGCTAAACGCTTAAGCACGTCGAACACCGCAGCAGTGTCCGACTCGCCCATGCCAAGTCCGATCGCTTTTTCATAAAGCGGCGCGGTTGCGTCGAACACCGGCGTCTGCACGCCCAGCCGTGCGGCGAAGTCCGCGATCAACGTCATGTCCTTGCGCCATACGTCGAGCTTCATGGTGGCGGGGGTGAATTGATCCTTTACCATCATCGGCCCGCGCATCTCCAGCATGCGCGAGGCGCCGGCGCCGGAACCGGCCACTGCGACAAGCGATGCCGGGTCGAGGCCCGCCTTCAATCCCAGCAGGACCGCTTCCGCCGCGGCGACGTTGTGAATCGCAACCAGAAGATTGGCGACGAACTTCATCTTGGTGCCGTTGCCGAAGGCGCCGAGATAGTGCGCCGTGCGGGAGAAGTCCTTGAACAACGACGCGCAGGTTTTCCACGCGGCCTCGTCGCCGCTGGCGAAGACGGAGAGATCGCCGGTCACGGCTTGCGCGCCGGTGCCGCTCAGAGGGCAATCGAGCAGCGTGATGCCTTTGGCAGCGAGGCGATCGTGCGCCGCGGTCTTGGCGTCCAGTGGCAGGGTGCTCAGTTCCGCGATAATAGCGCCGCTTGCGGTGAGCGCCGTCACGGTGTGCTCCAGCGCGGCGACGTCAGGCAGGCAGAGCAGGATGATCTTCGCCTCCGCCGCCAGCGCCGCCACCGAAGCTTCGGGCCGCACGCCGAGCGCGCCGGCGCGGCTTGCATCCACATCGTAGCCGATAACTGCGTGCCCAGCCTTGGCGAGATTGCGCGCAATGGCACCGCCCATGATGCCGAGGCCGATGATCCCAACCACTGACGCGACTGTACTCATGCCGTCTTCTTTGCTGCGGCTTTCCAGCCTTCAAGCACGACGTCGACCGTGCGCGACACGACGGCGGCAAAATCCTCTGCGACGCGGCTGTGATAGATGTGCTTGCGGACGGCGTAATAGAACAAGCCGCCGTGCATGACCCAGACCTGTTCTAGGTCCAACTCCGTCACGCCGCGCTCATTCAAGCCGCAGTGCTGTCGCAGCTCAATGCAGATCGGGCGCAAGATCTTCTCTTCCACGACCTGGATGTAACGGCGGTTGATCTCCTCGCCCATCAGGCCGGAGAACATGTAGATGCGGATCCATTCGTAGCGGTAAGTGGCATCGGCGTAGCGCGTATAGAACTCGCACAGCCGATCGTGCAGCGGCCGGTTCCGATCCGTCAGCAGCTTGCGCCAGTTGGAATCGATGCGCTTGAGGTAGATCTCCTCGAACACGCGCTCGATAAGGTCCTGCTTGGTCGGGAAGTAGCGATAGAGCAGGGGCTGGGTGACGCCGAGCCGCTGGGCAAGTTCCCGAGTCTGGCCGGCGAAGCCGACCTCCGCGAAGAAGCGCACCGCCGCGTCGAGGATCTGCTGTTCCCGCTCCGCAGCGGCAAGGCGCCGGCGTGGCTGCGCCCGCTCGACGCGCCGCGCCTTCGGGGCGACCGCACGGGTCTTGGTGCGCGATGACTTCGGCGGGCTCATTTATCAGTTGATTAATGACCCCATCGCGCAGGGTCAATCACGCTCTCGGTCTGGTGCGATGATTGCGGCGATCTGAAACGTCGCGCTTACGGCTGGCGACGCAAGCCCGCCAGAACGAGCAAAATATGGTTTTCCATATATGGCGCGACCGCGATCGGATGACGCTCGCCAAACAGCATGCGATGCATGGCAAGCATCATCACTGGGGCAATGATGATCTGCGGCGACTCCAGCGGCGCGTCGGCCCGGAATTCGCCCCGCGCGATGCCGCGCGTGAGGATTTCAGTGATCACGGTATGGCCGCGCGCCATCACTTCCCGGTGATAGACCTCGGTCAATTCAGGGAAAGTCTCACTCTCAGCGATCAGAAGGCGCAATAGACCCCGGCCCTTTGGATCGCCGCAGATCTCGCCGTAAAGCACTTCCAGGTATGTCCGGAGCAAATCCTCGGTTGGCCCCTCGAAGCTGTCGGCCACTTCCCGGACGCGGTCGAAGGCCGGCGTGACCGTCTTCTGGACTACGGCACGGAACAACTCTTCCTTGTTTTGGAAGTAGATATAGATCGTGCCCTTGGAAACTCCGACCCGCTTGGCGACATCTTCCAGGCGTGTGGCGGCATACCCGCGGAGCTTAAATTCCTCAAACGCAGCCGCCAGGATCTCCCCCGGCCGGCGCATCTTGAGCTGCTCACGAATCCGAGGAGCCCCAGATTGCGTATGGATTTCAGTTACATCTTGCATCGTAAATGTTACGGACTTGTCGTTGACTGACCCGTTAGTCAGCTTATATAGGGCCCACGACGAACGACGCAACGGTCTTGACGCAACGGTCTTAATGATGTCTCCCTTCGATAGCGGGTCCGGTCAGCCGGGCCTTGGTCAACTCTGGCGCGAGGCGCCGCAGCGGCTCCAGCGCAAGCCGTGGATCGTCGTGGCCGTGCTCGCGGCTGTCGTGGCCTTAGGGTTCGTTGCCTTCCGCAGCACCGGCAGCAGCGGCCCTGTGCCCAATCAGGGGCCGATCGCGGCGCTGACCGTGACGACGACCCCGCTGATGCAGCGCGAGATGCGCACGACCATTTCCGGCGTCGGCTCCATTGTGGCCTGGCAGGAACTGCCCATCGGCGCGGAATCTCCCGGTCTGCGGGTGGTGGAGGTCCTCGCGGACGAAGGTGACGACGTGAAGGCCGGGCAAGTGCTCGCCCGGCTCGACAGCCGTGTCCTCGGTGCCCAGTTGCGCGCCCAGGACGCCCGCGTTGCCGAAGCCAGGGCGAACGTTGTCGTGGCCGACAATAATTTGAAACGCGCCCAGGATCTCGTCTCACGCGGCGTTGTGAGCGGCGCGACACTGGACGATCGCAAATCCGCCGCCGACACCGCGTCGGCCCGCCTCGCTCAGGCGCTTGCTAGTCGCGATGAACTTGCGTCGCGGGTGGCGCAGACAAATATCGTCGCCCCTGCCGCCGGTCACATCTCGAAGCGCGCAGTGCTGCTCGGTGACGTGGTCGCCTCGGGGACGGAAGCTTTCCGCCTGATCCGTGACAACAAGCTCGAATTGAACGCCCAGATCAGCGAGACCGATCTCGGCGCCATTGCGCCGGGGCAGGAAGCGCGCGTGTTGCATGAAGGCACCGTGCCCGTCACCGGCACCGTGCGTTTGATTGCGCCGATTGTCGATGCCAAGAGCCGCCTGGGGACAGTGCACATTTCCTTGCCGCAGGACTCCGGCCTGAGAGTCGGGATGTATGCGCGCGCCGAGATCACGCTCGCCAATAAGCCGGTCGCCACACTGCCTGAATCCGCCGTCATCTGGCGCGACGAGAGGGCCACGGTGTTCGTCGTCGGCGCCGACGGCGTTATCGCCGAGCGTGCAGTTGAAGTAGGCGGCCGTCAGGGCAACTTCGTGGAAATCCGCAAAGGCCTGAACGCCAATGAGCCAGTGGTGTCCAGCGGCGGCGGCTTCCTGCACGACGGCGATCGCGTGCGCGTCAACAATGCGGGCATCGACGCGCAGGCTGGCGCTCCGAAAGCGCCCTAAGAAAAGGACGCGAGGCCATGAACGGCAACATTTCCGCCTGGGCGATCCGCAATCCGATCCCCACCATCGTCCTGTTCTTGTTTCTGTCGATCGCCGGCTGGGTGAGCTTCGTCCAGCTGCGGATCAACAATGCCCCGGATCTCGACATTCCCGCGGTGACGGTGACCATTACGCAGCCCGGCGCGGCGCCGGCTGAGATGGAGACCCAGATCACCCGCAAGATCGAGGACTCGGTCGCCGGTCTGGGTAACGTCAATCATATCCGCTCGAACGTCAGCGACGGGCTTTCCGTCACCACCATCGAATTCGAGTTCGGAAAAAGCGTCGATCGGGCGGTCAACGACGTCCGGGACGCAGTGACGAAGATTCGTTCCGATCTTCCAGGGGGGATACAGGAGCCGACAGTCTCCCGTGTCGATGGCATCGGCGCGCCCATTGTGAACTACGCAATCACGTCGAGCACTCTGAGCGAGGAAGATCTCTCCTGGCTGGTCGACAACGAGGTTGGACGCCTGCTGCTGTCCGTGCATGGCGTGAGCCAGGTGACGCGTGCCGGCGGCGTGAGCCGCATGATTCGCGTCAACCTCGATCCGGATCGCTTGATGGCGCTCGGCATCACCGCCGACGAGGTCAACAAGCAACTCAAGCTGATCAACGTGAACCGGCCCGGCGGTCGCGGCACGGTGGGTACAGCCGAGCAATCGATCCGCACCCTCGGTTCGGCCGGTAGCGTGCAGGAGCTGCGCGACGTCCGCATCGTCCTTTCCGGCGGGCGTACGGCGCGTCTGGCGGATCTGGGATCGGTCGACGATGGCGCCGGCGAAAAGCGCCAGCTGGCGCGCCTCAATGGTGCCCCGGTTGTGACCTTCGGCATCGTGCGGTCCACGGGCGCCAGCGAAGTCGATGTTGCCGATCACGTCGATGAAAAGCTCAAGGAATTCGCAAAGGATCACACCAACGTCAAAATCGAGCTCGTGTCCTCGACCACGATCTTTGCACGTAAGTCCTACACTGCCGCGATCGAGGCCCTGCTGATCGGTGCAGGGCTTGCCGTGCTCGTGGTGTGGTGGTTCCTGCGCGACACCCGCGCCACCTTGATCTCGGCCGCGGCCATGCCGCTTGCGATCCTGCCGACATTTTTGGTTATGCAGATCTCGGGCTTCACCCTCAACAACATCGTCATGCTGGGGCTTTCTCTGGTTGTCGGTATCTTGGTGGACGACGCCATCGTCGAGATCGAGAACATCGTGCGCCATATGCGCATGGGCAAGAAGCCCTATGTCGCGGCGCTCGAAGCCGCGGACGAGATCGGGCTTGCTGTGGTGGCGACCACCCTGACCATCATGGCGGTGTTCGTGCCCGTGGCGTTCATCGGCGGCATTCCGGGGCAGTTCTTCAGTCAATTCGGGCTGACAGTTGCAGCGGCTGTGTTCTTCTCGCTGGTGGTCGCGCGCCTGCTGACGCCGCTCATGGCCGCCTACCTGCTCAAGAGCCACGGCGATCACAACGAAGACGGTCCAGTGATGACGCGCTACCTTGCGCTCCTGAATTGGGCATTGGATCACCGCCGCAAGACCGTATTCGCAGGTCTCGGCTTTTTCGTGGTGTCGGTGCTGCTGGTGCCGCTGGTGCCGAAGGACTTCATTCCGGCCGGCGACCGGGCGATGACTACCCTCGCCATCGAACTACCGCCCGGCGCGACCCTGCAGGAAACGGATGCCGCCGCCCAGGCCGCCACGCGTATCCTGCGTGCGCGCCCCGAAGTCGTCAGCATCTATGCCTCGGTCGGCGCTCCCGCAACCGCCGGCATGGCCGGTATGGGCACGACGACGTCAGGCGACATTCGCAAGGCCAACCTGACCATCAATTTGGTGCCGAAGGGCGATCGCAACCTGTCGCAGCAGGAGTTCGAGAACGCGGTCCGGCCGTCGCTGCAACAAATCCCCGGCGTTCGGATGAAGTTCGGCGCGGGCAATGGTGTCGCGAAAGCCACCGTTACGCTTGCGAGCAACGATCCGATTGCGCTTGAGAAGGCGACACAGGATTTGACGCGCCAAATGATGACCCTGCCGACGTTCGCCAACGTCGGTTCCTCAGCGAGTCTGCGGCGCCCGGAAATCCAGATCAAACCGAACCTGGGTCGTGCGGCGGAGCTGGGTATCTCGGTGGAGACGATCTCGGCTGCCGCCAAAATCGCCACACTCGGCGACATCGATGCGAACCTCGCCAAATTTAATCTCGCGGACCGGCAGATTCCCATCCTTGTGCAACTAACCGAGCGCGCCCGCGACGACGTGCGCACCCTGGAGAACCTCCAAGTGTCCGGTCCCGCCGGCACCTCCGTGCCGCTGGGATCGATCGCGGAAATCAGTTTCGGCAGCGGTCCGGCCCAGATCGATCGGTTGGACCGCCAGCGCTATGCGTCCGTGGAAGCGGAGACAGGCGGCATTCCTCTCGGCACCGCAAGCAAGCAGATCCATGATCTGCCGATCTTCAAGAACCTGCCGCCGACCGTGACAGAGCTGAAGTACGGCGATGCGGAGCAGATGGCCCAGCTGTTCGGCAGCATCGGTATCGCTCTCGCGACCGGCATCTTCATGGTCTACGCGGTGCTGGTGATCCTGTTCGGTAGCTTCATCCAACCGCTCACCATCATGACCGCCCTGCCACTGTCTCTGGGCGGCGCTGTCACCCTGATGCTGCTGACGCGCACGGGGTTCTCCCTGCCGGCGCTGATCGGCACCCTGATGCTCATGGGCATCGTTGCGAAGAACTCAATCCTGCTGGTGGAATACGCCGTGGTGGCGATGCGCGACCGCGGGCTGTCCCGACGCGATGCCTTGGTGGACGCTGCCCATAAGCGCGCGCGGCCCATCGTGATGACCACCATAGCCATGGTCGCAGGCATGCTCCCGATCGCGCTCAGGATCGGCGAGGACGCCGAGTTCCGGGCGCCGATGGCGATCTGCGTGATTGGCGGTCTGCTCACGTCCACCGCCTTGAGCCTGGTGTTCGTGCCGGTCGCCTTCACCTATCTCGACGACATCAAGGACCGCCTGCGCGGCCGTCTCCGGATTATGTTCCGGCACTCCGGCGGTGAATCCGATCGCGTGCGTAAGCCCACGCTCGGAACACCGGCCGAGTAGTCACCGCCTAGAATTACTGCGACGTCGAGAGGTGATTGATGGCGCAGAAGTGCGTCATGTTCACATACGTGGACAGGCGCGTATTGACGACCATCTGCCCGGCGGTTGCGTAAAAGCCCAGTGTGGTCGTGTTGAAGAACAGATTGACGGATTCCTGGTCCGACCGCGGCGTCCAGCCGAGTGTCTGGTCGAAGAACGCGAACGGACTCTCATAGGACGAATTGCCCGGAATATTCTGCAGTGGAAGCCGGCCGATCTGTTTGCCGTCGCGCACGTCGGTGATCCGCCCTTGATAGGGCACGGCGGTGTCATAGTGGTTGTGCAAATAGATCGTGACCAGATACAGCGGTAGCGCAGACGTGTGTGCCTTGATCAGGATTCGATTGACGCCCTCATATCGCTCGTTGTTGAGGTACGTGCACATGCTCGCATTTTCGAAGAAGCCGTTCAGATCACTATAGATGACGTGCTGAAATCCGTTGTTGCCGAGGTTCTGAGGGTCGGAGAGATGCAGGACGACCCCTTCGTCCGGGGCCAACGGCGGGTTCGGCACATTGCCGCGGCCAGGATCTACTGGACTGGGTGCTGCCCCGGATGAAGCTCGGCGCAACTACCGCGAAGTGCGTAAAGTCTCATCGGCCGCCGGATGCCGCAATCCATGCTAGGCGCGCGTAAGGCGTTCCAAACTAAGGATATCTGGCAATATAAAATTTATCGACAGTACTTTAGTGGTGCTGCAAACCAGCGCGCGAACTTTGCATCTGAACGAAGCCAAGTGCGTCGGCTTATGGCGCGGTGATGCCTTCAGGCATGCGTCCGAGGCGCGCGCACAAGCGCTCGCCGGCGGATCCTTCCTGCATCTGTACGACACGTCCGTTCACGAACAGGAAGAACGTGCGGCCAAAGCTGATGTCGGTGGTGTAGACGCCGCGTTCCTTCACTTCGACGCACACCCCCCATCCGTACTGGAAAGCGGGTGCCGTTCCAATCCAGGTCTTGGTTGGGCCGCCTTGCACGGTGAGGGTCGCGCTGAGCGGATCCTGCAGTAAACCTTCCATGTAGGCGCGGATGGCGGCGTCGTAGTTTCCCGGAGCCTCGCCGAAGATCGCCGCCTCCCATTCCCCCATCGTGGGGTCGCGGAACCGGGGGTCCGGCGCGGTGGCGCAAGCCGCAAGGAGGAGCACAAGGAAGAGGGCGTGGCGTTTCATGACGCGCGATTATATTGGCGTCGTCACGGTCCGTCTTGCCAAAATCGCGACCATTGCCCCGGAGATCATTCGCGTCATGACATCACACTCGTCTGGCCAAGCCTTACGGCAGCTTATGAGATGCCCCAGTATCGTCGCCGTTCCCGGCGTCTACGACGCTATGTCGGCCTGGTTCGCGGTCCAGGCTGGGTTCTCGGCTGTCTTTGTTTCGGGTTCCGCACTTGCCTATACGCGTCTGGCCCGGCCGGACGTGAACCTGCTGACAGTTTCCGAAGTCGCCGACGCGGTCGCCCGCATCCGCGAGCGGATCGATGTACCGATCCTGGTCGATGCGGATTCCGGCCACGGCAACGCGCTTAATGTCCAGCGGACGGTCCGGCTGTTCGAGCGTGCCGGCGCCGCGGCCGTGCAGATCGAAGACCAACTCAACCACAAACCGCCGGCCTCCCCGGCGTCGCGCCCGGTGGTGTCGTGCGAAGAGATGGTGGGCAAGATCAAAGCGGCCCTGGACGCGCGCCTCGATCCCGGCACGGTCATCAGCGCGAGGACCGATGCATCCTATTCCTTGGGCGCAGAGGAAGCCCTCCGCCGCGCCCATGCCTTCGCCGATGCCGGCGCGGATATGGTGTTCGTTGAAGGGCTCACGGATATCGCGATGATCAAGCGCCTTGTGTCCGACCTCGGCACGCGCGTGCCGCTGCTTCACAATATCCTTGATGGCGCTGGCTCGCCGGTGCAAACGGCGAGCGAGGCGCAAGCGCTTGGGTATTCGGTCGTGCTGTTCCCCGGCGCCGCAGTCCAGGCCGCGGCCACCGGTGTTGCAGTTGTCATGAAGCAGCTCAAAGCGGACGGCCACACAGCATCGTTCCGGACGCACAATCTGGATGCAAAGGGATTGAACGCGGCGCTGGAAACACCGCGTTTCCTGGAATCAGGAAAAAAATATGCGGGCTAGCCACGGGCATGCCATGCTTGCCATCCCCACGCAAAGTTGGGTTCGAGGGGAAATACGTCCGGAATCGATAGTGAGTCCTCCGCCGCACCGTGGCCTCGGCCGCATCATCCGTATACGATAGCGTCGGCGTGCCGGGAGGGTAACGATGGTCCGCGAAGGCCCCAATCTTGCACAGCGAGCGATGATTCTGGCAGGGATCGCAATTGCGGTCATCGTCGCCATCGTCGCCTATCGAATCTGGAACGGATACAGCGCTACGTTCGACAATGCGGCGCGCTCGCAAATGAATGCCGTGCGCCTACTCGAAGCCAGCACGGAGGCCACCTTTCAATCGGTCGAGATCCTTCTCGATCGGACCGCCGATGAGGTTCTCGCCCGCGAAGCACACCGTCGTGCCCCCAGCAGTCTTGGCGAGCGTTTCGCCGGAATCGCCGAACCGTGGGACTTTGTTTTCGGCCTGACCTACGCAGACGATCACGGCATTATGCGTGAGTTAAGCCGCCGGGAAGAGGATGGTCATCAACACGCACGTTTCGCGGAAATCGACCGGTCGCAGGACGCCATCTTCACCGCTCATCGCGATGGCGTCGTTGCACCCGGCGCGATCTATATCAGCAACCCATTCCCCGGGCAGTTGTCGGGGATATGGCTGGTCGCCGTAACCAAAGGCGTCCGCGACCCGAAGGGGCGTCTGCTCGGCGTTGCTGTCGTCACCCTACGCCTTGAGACATTCGCCCGCCTGTTCTCTGGCACGGTGCCGGAATCGTTTACCGGCCTTGCCTTGTTCAAGTCGGACGGCACGATGCTCTTCAGCATGCCGAACAACGACCGCGTCGGTCGGACGTACAGCAAAGTCGACATGTTCCAGAAAATCTTTGCCGGTCAATCCGCGGGCGTCTACCGCATTGACAATGATCCCGCTGAGATCGACCGCCTTGTCACCTTTCGCGCGTCAGCGCGCTACCCGCTCGCGATCGGTTTCAGTGTTCCGACGCAAGCGCTCCTGATTCCGTGGCGACGCGAGAGCACGGCGCTTGTTGGCGCGGCCCTCCTCGGCGTGCTGGTCATTCTCGCGTTGACATGGTGGTTGCTGCGGCAGATCGCCGCGGAAGAACGCGCACAGGATACCCTGCAGGACAACGAGCGCCGCCTTGAGGACTCCCAGCGTATTGCCGCCGTTGGCCATTTCGAGCGCGACCCTTCTTCGTCGCTGACCTACTGGTCGCCCAACATGTATGCCCTGCATGGTGTTGATCCGGCCCAGTACGCCGACGGACGTGAAGCGCTGCTCTCCGTGATTCATCCTGACGATCAGCCTGAGGTTCGGGCACGGTTGGGGGAGACACTTATGAAGGGCGCGCAGCCCGGCACGGCGGAGTACCGTATCGTAAGGCCGGACGGCGAACTGCGGCATGTCCGTTACCAATGGCGCGTGATCCCCGGCCTCGAAGCCGGCCATCTGCGCACGTTTGGCGTCGCCCAGGACGTCACGGTGATTCGGCAGGCTGAAGCCGCACTTCGCGTCAACGAACAGCGTCTCCAGGACTTGCTCGATGTGTCGAGCGATTTCATCTGGGAAACGAACGACAAGGGCGTGCTCACGCTTTTTGCCGGGCAGGACATCGACCGTTTCGTCGATCCCATCGGCCGCCACGGCGCCGAAGCGGAAGCGCCGGAGGAGGCCGCAGGCAGCAAGGGCGATCTAGATGCATTCCATGCGGCCGTGGCCAAACGCGAGCCGTTTCGCAACCTGGTCGTGCCGCTCCGAGGCGTGCAAGGTGACATTCGCTGGGTGCGTACCAGCGCGAAACCGGTGTACGCCGCCACCGGCACGTTCCTCGGCTACCGCGGGGCCGGCGCGGATGTGACCGAAATGCGCCGTCAACGGCAAATCGACGAAGACCGGCGCAAGGCCGAGGCGCTTGGTCGGCTTGCCAGCGGCATGGCGCATGAGATCAACAATCTGCTTCAGCCCATCATCATCTACGCCACTTTCGGCAGCGGCGACGAAAGCGCGACATCCGGCCAAAAGCGCTATTTCACCCGCATCAGCCGTGCCGCCGAAGCCGCCACGCAGATCGTGCGCAACGTACTGTCGTTTGCTCGCGAACGCCCGCCGCACCGCGAATGGGTCGCCGTCGCGGCCGCGATCCAGGAAACGTTGGATCTGGTTGGCGATGCAATGCCGACAGGTATCGCACGCGTTTTCAAGCCGTGCGCCGAAGACTGCACGGTCGAGATCGATCGCAGCGGCTTTGCGCAGGTGCTGACGAACCTCCTCACGAATGCGGCGGAGGCCATGCCGTTTGGCGGCGTGATTACCATTGCGGTCGATGAAATTTATCTTGATGGGGATGGCGCGCAGGCCGTCGGACTGTCTGTCGGTGCCTATTGTCGCTTGTCGGTGGCGGACACCGGCCCCGGTATTCCGGCGGGAGAGATCGGCAAAGTCTTCGATCCGTTTTTCACGACGAAACCGCAGGGTAAGGGCACGGGGCTCGGGTTATCGGTCGTATCGGGACACGCCAAGAGCTGGGGCGGCGCCGCGACCGTGGACAGCACGTCCACAGGAACTGTGTTCTCGGTGTACATGCCGTTAGCGCGCCCGCAGATGCTGGCGGCGCAATAGAGTCGCGTTCATCGGCGTTTGCACAGGTTGCGCGCGACGAACCGCTGGTGTCGAGCGCCGCCTGAGTCATTGATCGTTGGTATAACAAAACGATCATGGTTCTCGCCGACATCGCAGTGGGCATTGAGTCGGTCCGCCGATCACCGTACGGTGATGCACGAATTGCGGTTTCCGGGGGGAATCCGATGCCATTCTTTCATAAGCAACGCCGGCCGTTGCCGCGCCGCGCCGCGGTCAGGCCCAAGCCTTCACTCTGCACATCAGTCGCGGCTTTTCTACGCAATCTTCCGCTGCGGAAATCGCTCATTGCTATTGCCGCGATCCAGACCAGCATTCAGTCGCTCGGGCAAAGTGGTGGGGCCGACAATCTTGCGACCATGCTGGCATTGCTCGACAAGGTGCAGACCTACGGCGGTCACAAAGACATCTGCTTGTTTCCCGCCGTCGCGCTGCCGGGCGATGCGCTGCCCGTCCTCGTGCAGGCAGCCCGACGCTATAACTGTACCCTGGTGTTCGGCATCGAAGGCATGTCGAGCAGGGGCGGGCGTCTCACCACCACCATCGCCCCGACAGGCGAAGTGCGGCTTGAGCACGCGGTCCGACATGACGCTTCAGTCCTGACACTCCGCACGCGGCATGGCACCTATCGTGCTGTGGCCTGCGCAGCGGATGCATGGTTCCCCGAGACCCTCGGTCTGACGACAGCGATCCATTCGCCGGACGGCCGCGCCATTGTCGCGTCCGGCTCGCGGGCGGAACAGGCGATCGCCGCCGTGCTGCACGTCGGCCCGGACCAAACCGACTCGCGCCTGACCTAAGCTTCGCCGCGCCGCGGCACGACCATGCTCGCGATCATCGTTTGCACCGGCGCGTCGTTCTGATTGAGCGTGGTCATGCGCACGCGCGCGAGCCCTTGGGTGGGGCGGCTGCGAGATGGCCGCGTTTCCAAGATCTCCCAGTGGACGCGCAATGCGTCACCCGGCCGCACCGGCCTGGGCCATGCGAGTTGCTCCACGCCTGCGCCAAGGAAACCATGTGCCGGCCGCATTTCGCTGCTCACCAGCAGGCGCATGGTGATGGCCGCGGTGTGCCAGCCGCTGGCCGCAAGGCCGCCGAAGAAAGTTTCGGCCGCGGCAACTTCATCCAAATGGAACGGCTGTGGATCGAATTGGCGGGCAAAGGCCTTCACATCGTCGGCGCTGACCGTGTAGGTCGCCGTGGTGAATGAAAGGCCAGTATGAAGGTCTTCCAGATAGACGTCGGTCATGTCAGCTCCCGCGATGGATGACCTTCATGCCTGGCCGTCGCTCCGCCCGACACTCAAATGTACGCATGGCTGCTCTCCGCAAAGCGAGGAGCTTGTCCGCTTAAGGCGCGAGGTCGGCGGCTTTCCGCAAAGCCGTCAAATCGGCGATGTGGACGTGCGGGGGTGTGTCGGCGGCGATACAGCCGCTTGCCTTGAGCTGGGAGAAGGAACGGCTCACGGTTTCCATCGTCAGGCCGAGGAAGTCGGCGATGTCCTGCCGCGTCATGGGCATTTGAACGGGATCGATCGGCCGGCCGAGAAGCTCTTGCCGTCGCCGCAGATAGAGAATGAAGGATGCTACCCGGGCGCGGGCATTCTTCCGGCCCAGAGTGAAGATCACATCCATCTCGCTGTTGATGATGCGCGTCGCCATCTCTGCGAAAGCGAGGCCGAGTTCGGGCCGGGTCTCCAAACCGCGCGTGACCGTGGCCAGCGGCAGCGCCCACACCTCTGCGTCGGTTAGGGCTTCGGCGCCGGTCAGATGTGCCTCCGCAAAGGTCATTCCGAGAAAGTCGCCGGGGAAAAGGAACGCGATGATCTGTCGCTCGCCGTTTTCTGCGTGTCGTGTAATGATAAGATTTCCGACGGCGACGCAGAACACATCGGTCACCGGATCGCCTTCGCGGAACAACGTGGTGCCGCTATCGATGCGTACGCGGCGCCCGGTCTCCATGAGCTCGCGGACGACGCGCGGCGACGACAATTGCGGTATGGGGCTTGAGTTCATGATAGATAGTTCTACGCAATCCATGCCCTCCCGCCAACCGATGCCCACGGCCCCCGCCAAAGATTATGCGAGCGATCCCCGCGGATTCCTGCGTGCGGTGTTCGACGCCGGCGTGGCGGCGGTTCAGCCAGCGCGGTGTATCGCCCCCGTCCTGCCTCAGCCGCCCGTTGGCCGCGGTCGCACCATCGTGCTGGGCGGCGGCAAAGCGGCGGCTGCGATGGCGGCAGCGGTCGAGGCACACTGGCCCGGGCCCCTGTCGGGCTTGGTTGTAACCCGCGACGGCTACGGCGCCGCGACTCGCGCGATCGAGGTGGTCGAGGCGGCGCATCCCGTGCCCGATGCGCGCGGTGCAGCGGGTGCGTCCCGCGTTCTCGAGCTGGCACGGCAGGCAACCGCCGACGATCTGGTGATCGCGCTCATCTCCGGCGGCGCGTCGTCGCTGCTTGCGGTACCCGCGCCGGGCATCACGCTGGCGGACAAGCGCGACATCACCCGCCAGCTTTTGAAATCGGGTGCGACCATCAACCAGTTGAATTGCGTGCGCAAACATCTCTCCGCGATCAAGGGCGGGCGTCTCGCCGCTGCAACGCCGGCGCGTGTGGTCACCATCCTCATTTCGGACGTGGTCGGTGATGATGCGTCTGTGATTGCCTCCGGTCCCACTGTCCCGGACCCGACCACCTGCGCCGATGCGCTCGCGGTCTTGCGGACCTATGACATCGCGGTGGCGGAGTCGGTTCGGATCGCGCTTGAATCTGGCAGCCTTGAGACGCCCAAACATTTGCGCCCGCCGGCTGAAATCGTCATGGCAGCGCGGCCAAAGGACGCGCTTGCCGCCGCCGGTGCCGCGGCGCGCCGTGCAGGAGTGGATGTGCTCGATCTCGGTGACGCCTGCGAGGGCGAAGCCGTCGCGGTCGCCGCCGAACATGCTGGCCTGGTCGCGCGCATTCGCGCAGGTCAGGGTCCGGTGCGCCCGCCCTGCGTCATCCTCTCCGGCGGCGAACTGACCGTGCGCGTGCGGGGAAATGGCCGCGGCGGTCCGAACACAGAATACGTCCTGGCCCTTGCCGCCGCGCTCAATGGCTTACCGGGCATTTGGGCACTGGCTGGCGACACCGACGGCATGGACGGGAATTCCGGCGCGGCCGGCGCGATCTGTGGACCGGAGTCCCTGGCGCGCGCCCAGGCCGCGGGCCTGTCTGCGACGGCGGCCCTGTCGGCGAACGATTCCGCGGGTTTTCTGGCCAGCCTCGGCGATCTTCTGCAGACGGGCCCAACCATGACCAACGTCAACGATTTGCGGGCTATTTTGGTGCTCCCCGCCGGTGAGTTGTAAGTCGGGCTGGCCGCCGGACCGGGCCCTGTTAAACCAAGGTCTTAGCCGTGAATTCATTGTTTGGAAGCCGCGCCGGGATTATAAGGACGGAGAGCAACCCGGCCAGAAAGGCTGGGATTGGGGAGCATGGGCATGGCGAGCACAGAAGCGGCAATTCTGATCATGAAGGCTGCGGGCGAACTTCGGAAAGCCGCCGGTATTGATCGAAAGCGTCGTGCCGAACTTGAGAGCGTCGCCGACTACCTCGAGAGCATCATTTATGAGGCGGAACTCGGCTACGGCAACCCGCTGTTCCCGGAGCCGGAGCGACTTCCGCCATCGCCGGAAGACGAGATCAAGCAGATGATCAAGCCCTTTCGCGTGCGCTTGACCCGGTGAGCGGTTCCAGCGCTTTTCCAAGCCGTTGAGGTCGCCGGTGCACGGCCCCGACCCCGCGCAAGACCGGTGGGCTTCCGGCGCCCTTGGCCAAATCACGCCGCACGCCTTCCTTGAAGCGCTGCCGTTCAATGCGATCATTGTCGATCGCGCGGCCGTAGTTGTGGCGCTGAACGGCCGCGCCGCCGCGTTCATCGGTTACAGTGCGGCAACCGCAGTCGGCCGCCCCGCCGAGGGCTTGCTACGCGTGTGCCTGGAACGGGCTGAGCGGCAGCAGGCGCTCGGCGACGAACCGACGTTCGAACATTACTTCAATGGCACCTGGTATATCGTTCGGGTCTTTCAGATCAGCGACGAATTGCGCTGCGTCGCTGCCACGGACGTCTCCAAACGCAAGGCAGAAGAGTTCGAGATCCGCGAGAACGAAGGTCGGCTTGAAGAAGCCACGCGTATCGCCCAACTCGGCACGTTCAAACTGATGTGGGACAGCGGCGCCATGAAGTGGTCGCCGCACATGTACATCCTCCATGAGGTCTCCACCGACACCTTCGATCCGAGCCGGGACGACTATCTCACGCTCGTGCATCCGGAAGACCGCGAAATCGCCGACCGCATGCGGCAGGACGCGATGTCGGGCAAGCCGCTGTCGGGCACAGAATACAGAATCATGCACCGCGACCGGACGGTGCGTTGGATCCGTGTCGATGGGCGCGTGCTATTCGATGCGGATGGCGCGCCGTATGGCTCGTTTGGCATCTGCCAGGACGTGACGGACACGAAGAACCGCGAACACGAGTTGAACGACCTCCTGCGGCGCAATGCTACGCTTTACGAAGCCCTCGAAGCTTCGCCGATTGGCGTGGCTGTGCTTACCCCTGAAGGCGGCCCGCCCGGGTTCTTTTACCTGAACGCCGAGTTCCAGCGATTGACGCTGCACAACGGCTTTTCACTACGCGGCCAGCCGCTCGAGGCCCTGCGGCCCGAAGAGGCGCCGAGTGCTGGCTGGCGCGCCGCCAGCGCGGCTTTGCAAGCCTCGGCGTCCGGTTCATTCGAACTGACCTGCGTGCGACGCGACAGCACTTCGTTTCTTGCCCAGCTCGAGATCGCGCCGGTGCGCGATTTCCCGGGGCGCGATGCGATTGCCTACGTGATCAATCTGCGCGACATCACGGTTGACCGCCAGCGCGCCGAGGCGCTGCTGCAATCGCAGAAGATGGAGGCGCTCGGCCAACTTTCCGGCGGCGTGGCGCACGAGATCAACAACCTGCTGCAGCCGGTGATCGCCCTATCGGAGCTGGGTGCCGCACTAGCTGATACCGATCCCATCAAGGTGCGGCGCTACTTCGAAGTTATCGGCGGCAGCGGTCGCAAGGCGCGCGATGTGGTTCGCCAAGTGCTCACGTTCGCGCGGCGCGATCCCGTGCAGGTGGCATCCCATATGATCGCGGCCCTCACGTCCGATGCCCTCGATCTCGTTGCCAACGCATTGCCGCCCGGCATCACCGTCTCCCGAAACTTAATGTTCAGCGAGGCGCGCGCGACGGTGAATCCGACGCAGGTGTCTCAAATCATCCTGAATTTGGTGAAGAACGCAGCGGACGCGATGGACGGCCGTGGCGAGGTGACAGTCACCCTGGAAGGGCTTGACTTGGACGACGGTGCAGCCGAAGCGCTCAATCTCGCGCCCGGCCAGTGGATTAAGCTTTCAGTCTCCGATCAGGGCTGCGGCATTAGTCGCGAAACACGCGATCGCATCTTCGAGCCGTTCTTCACCACCAAGCCTGTCGGGAAGGGGACCGGCCTGGGGCTTTCCGTGGTCTATAGTATCGTCACCGGCTGGGGCGGATCCGTGCGCATCGACAGCGAAGTTGATAAGGGAACAACCGCGATGGTATACATTCCTGCCGATTCCGACACGGTTTGAACCGCAGCGAATTCGCGCGGAAGTTTTGGAGCGCGTATGGCCGACATTCTCTTGGTCGAAGATTCGCCCGAAGTGAGCATGACCGTTCGCGAGATTCTCGTGGGCGCCGGTCATACGGTGGTTTCTGCCGAAACCGGTAACGAAGCGATGGTTAAGCTCAAGGAGCGCGGCTTCGACCTCATCGTCAGCGATATCTGGATGCCGGGTATGGATGGCATCGCCCTGCTCAAGGAAGTCCGGGGGTCCGGCAACCGGGTGCCCGTCATCGTGATCTCGGGCGGCGCGCCCAATGCCCCGCTCACCTACACAGCCCCGCTCGCGTCTACGTTCGGCGCGAACGAAGTGATCTACAAGCCGTTCGAGAAGGACGAGCTATTGAACGCTGTGAGTGCCGTTCTGGCAGCCTAAGATCTACGCTCGGATCAGCTGGCGCAGAACTTTTTCCATGCTGACCGCCAAGGCCCAGCGCTCGTCCTGTTCGAGCGATTCCAGCGCTTTGCTGAGTTCCTGCAGCGGATCGACGCGCAGCAGGTTTTGGCCTTCATCCGTGATCATCAAGCGATGGACGCGTCGGTCCTGCTTGTCGCTGACGCGGCGCAGGTAGCCCTTGCGCACCAGCGCCGCGACTGTTTGCGACGCCGTGCCCTTGGTCGTGCCCTGGAACTGGGCAAAGCCCGTCACCGTGCGGCGTTCAAGCGTTGCTTCGTCGAAATAGCGCAACGCCGCCCACTGGGCCGGATTGAGCCCTGGGGTGTAACCGAGATTGTAGGCGGCTTTGCCAACCTGCTCGATAAGTCGTGCCAGTCCGCGCACGGAAAGTTTCGGATCGTTACGCACAGATTGTCAGATCGTATTTCACGAGGAGTTCTCCCCACACGGGCGTTAGTATATCTTCACAAATCAGCGACATGAAGGAGATTGTCTCTATATCTTGTCGTCGGCCCGGCCATCCCAAATCGCCGTGTCGTAGCATCCGAATCGTCGCATCCTCCCTTCACTGACATGCTCCTTGACCCCTACATGATGGCCGCGCCGTTCCTGCGGCGCCTCGACGCCGAGACCGCCCATGGTCTGGCGATTCGCTTTCTACGCAGCGGCGTGGCAGGCCTGCTCTATCGGCCCTCGTCGGACCCGGCGTGCCTGCGGCAACGCCTTTGGGACAGGGATTTCCAAAATCCTGTCGGTCTCGCAGCGGGGTTCGACAAAAACGCCGAGGCGCCCGCGGAACTACTGAAACTCGGCTTCGGCTTCGTGGAGGTGGGCGGCGTTACGCCGCGGCCGCAGCCCGGGAACCCGCGACCCCGCGTGTTCAGGTTGAACGAGGACCGGGCGGTCATTAACCGCATGGGCTTCAACAACGACGGCATGGATGCCGTCGCGGTCCGCCTGTCCGCCTGCCGAGACAGGCGCGGGCCTGTCGGCGTGAACCTCGGCAAGAACAAGGACAGCACCGATGCCGTTGCCGACTACGCCGACGGGGCGCGCCATTTAGCCCCTTATGCGGACTTCCTGGTGGTCAACGTGTCCTCGCCCAACACGCCCGGCCTGCGGATGCTCCAGGATATCGCGCCCTTGCGCGCGATCCTGGGCGCCGTGCGCTCCGCCCGCGACGAAAGCGGTTCGGCGGCACCATTGCTGCTGAAGATCGCGCCCGACCTTGCATTGGATGACGTCAGCGCGATCGTTGACTTGGCGCTCGCGCAATCGCTCGATGGTCTGGTGATCAGCAACACCACCATCGGCCGGCCTGCCGCGCTTCAGTCGCCGCGCCGCACCGAGACCGGCGGGTTAAGCGGGCGACCTCTGCTGGCCCTGTCGCTCGACATTTTGCGCCACGCGGCGCGCGCAAGCAGCGGACGTCTTTCCTTGATCGGCGTCGGCGGCATCGCGTCCGGCGCCGACGCCTATGCCAAGATCCGCGCCGGCGCGTCGCTGGTGCAGTTGTACACAGCATTGGTGTTTGAAGGCCCCGGCCTCGTGCAACGTATCAAGGACGAACTCGTCGCCTTGTTGGCCAACGATGGCTTTGCCAATATCGCCGACGCGGTCGGAGCCGACCGATGAGTCCGCGCCCGATCGCCGGCCTGTCCGAAATTGCGGATCGCTTCGATGGTTTCATTCTCGATCTGTGGGGCGTGATCCACGACGGCCAAACGCCATATCCGCCGGCGCCGGATACGCTGCGCAAACTTACCGCCGCAGGAAAGAAGACGCTGCTGTTGTCCAACGCGCCGCGCCGCGCGCATGCGCTCGTCACCACGATGACCGGCATGGCCATCCCACGCGACAGCTACGGCGAAGTGCTCTCCTCCGGGGAGGCGACGCGCGACGCCCTGATCGCGCGCGATGATCCGTTCTTCGCAGCCCTTGGCAATCGCGCCTATCACCTGGGCCCGGAGCGGGATCGCACGGTGTTCGAGGACACCGGCGTGGAGATTGTCGACGACATAGCGAAGGCTACGTTCGTTGTGAATACCGGGCCTTACGATCTCGCCGATCCATTGGAAAAGACCGATGCCATCCTGAAGGCGGCGCGGTCGCACAATCTGCCGATGGTCTGCGCGAACCCGGACATCGTGGTGATCCGCGCCGGTCAGCGCGTCGTCTGCGCCGGCGCAATCGCCGGCCGCTATGAGGCGATGGGCGGGCGGGCGACGTACCGCGGCAAACCGGACCCAGCCATTTACGAACTCGCGATCAAGCAACTTGGCATTGCCGATCGCACGCGTGTCGCCGTTGTTGGTGATGCATTGGAAACCGACATCAAAGGCGCGGCCAGCGTAGGTCTGCCGGCGATCTGGTGCACCGGCGGAATTCACGCCGCGGCTTTGGGCGTTTCCTACGGCGTAGCGGCCGATCCGGCGAAGGCAATCGCGCTCGCAGCTAAGGAAGGCTATAGCCCGGCCTACATCATCCCGGGATTTTTCTGGTAGGTCAGAACGAGAACTGCTCGTTCAGAATCCGTTCCTGCAGATTGTGCTCGCTGTCGAACAATAACGGGATCGCAATGCTGCGGTCTTCCCGCACGGTCACTTCCGCGACGTCGCGCACTTCGTCGCGATCCGCCACTGCGCTGACCGGGCGCTTGTCCTGCTCCATGATCACGAACTTCACTGTCGCGCGGTGGGGCAATACCGCGCCGCGCCAGCGCCGCGGCCGGAAGGCGCTGATCGGTGTGAGCGCGAGCACATTGGAGTCCAGCGGCAGCACCGGGCCGTGGGCGGAGAGGTTGTAAGCGCCGGACCCGGCCGGCGTGGAGATGAGGACGCCGTCGCACGACAGTTCGCTCAACCGCTCACGCCCATCGACGAAGATCTTGATCTTCGCCGCCTGGCGCGTTTGCCGCAGCATCGAGACCTCATTGATCGCCAGCGCTTCCACCACGTTCCCGTCGGCGGTGAGGGCCGACATGCGCAGCGGGTGCAGTGTCACCTGATCGCTTTTCGAGATGCGCGTCGGCAAGTCTTCGCCGTTATAGGCGTTCATCAAAAACCCGACCGTGCCGCGATGCATTCCAAAGATGGGCCGGCCGAGGGCCATGTAGGTGTGCAGCGCTTCCAGCATGAATCCGTCGCCGCCGAGCGCCACGATTACTTCCGCCTGATCCGGCGGCGTTTGGCCATATCGCGCGGTCAGGTCGCGTAGCGCCGCGCTCGCTACGTCGGTTTCGCTCGCAACGAAGGCGATGCGGGATGGGATCCGCTCGAAAGCCATGCAGCTCGTTTCCGTATTCCGACGACGCAGGCGTTAGCCGCCGGTGACGCTCATATGGCGCCCCACCGCGGGGCGGCTGTGGCGGCGGTCGATGATGAAGTCATGTCCCTTCGGCTTGCGACCGATGGCCTCGTGAATCGCTGCGATCAGCGGAGCGTTGCTCTCGCTCTGCCGCAACGGCTTGCGCAAGTCGGCCGCATCCTCTTGGCCCAGGCACATGTACAAAGTGCCGGTGCAGGTGAGGCGCACGCGATTGCAGGATTCACAGAAGTTGTGGGTCATCGGCGTGATGAAGCCGACGCGCCCGCCGGTCTCAGCAACGCGCATATAGCGCGCCGGACCGCCGGTATTGTCGGGGATCGCCGACATTGTCCAGCGGTTGGCCAGGCGCGCGCGGACGACCGACAGGGGCAAGTACTGATCCGTCCTGTCGCCGTCGATATCGCCCATCGGCATGGTCTCGATGAATACGAGATCGAAGCCTTCGCGGCCGCACCAGGCAACCATGTCGTCGAACTCGTCCTCATTGACGTCGCGCAGCGCGACGACATTGATTTTCACCTTCAATCCCGAGGCTTTCGCCGCTCGGATGCCGTCCATCACTTGCGCGTGGTTGCCCCAGCGGGTGATGGTCTTGAAACGATCCGCATCGAGAGAGTCGAGCGAGATGTTGATGCGCTCGACACCGGCTGCGCGCAGGCGCTCCGCGGCGCCATCAAGCTGCGTGCCGTTGGTCGTGAGAGTCAGCTCATCTAGGGCGCCGGTCTTGAGATGGCGCCCCAGGCTCTCGAACAGGCTCAGCACATTCTTGCGGACCAGGGGCTCGCCGCCGGTCAGGCGAAGTTTTTTGACACCGAGTCCGACGAAGGTGCTGCACACCCGGTCGAGTTCTTCCAGAGTCAGGAGCTGCGCGCGCGGCACAAAGGTCATGTCCTCCGACATGCAGTAGACGCAGCGGAGGTCGCATCGGTCGGTGACCGAAACGCGGAGGTAGCTGATGGCGCGGCCAAACGGGTCGATCATGATCCCAGAAATATAGGGGTTTTTCCCGGCATTCCAAGGCTATAGCGGCCAACTAGCGGGGTTTGGGCCGCCGGGCACTTGGATCGTCGACCACCTCCAGGGCAACAACGCTCGCGATAACCAGCATCTTGCCGGTATTCTCGAAATTGACCGTCACCCGGTCCCCCACGGCGGACTGGACCTGACCGAGGCCCCAATCCGGCTGGGCTGGGTTGACCACCCACATTCCTGGCGCGAAGTCGTGCAGCATGCACCAAGTCTAGCGCCGTCGGGTCATGACGTCCGTGGGTTTTCAGGCTAAACGACCCCCTGCTAGATTGCGCCGCTATGAAGGCGTACCGCGGCGGCATAAGGTTTGGGGCACATCTGCATGGCTGAGTCTGTATCGGTGGCCGATCCTCTGCTGCTCTCGCAATATCTGTGTACGCGGCTATGTCACGATCTGGCCGGTCCCATCGGTGCCGTCGCTGCCGGCGTTGAGTTGACCGCGGGCGATCCGACACAGGTCGATGCCGAAACGCTCGGCCTCATCGGCAATAGTTCCGCCGCCGCGTCCCGCAAGCTCAAGTTCCTGCGTGCGGCCATGGGCGTTCCTGCGGGTCACCACGGTGCGATTGGCGAGTTGCCGGGACTGGTGGAGGGCTTCCTCCAGGCGACGGCAGGGCGGAGCGGTCCCGCGGCGCTCGATTGGCCGGACTCGACTGCGGTCGCAAGGGCTGCCACCCACATGGGTCCGAGTGCGGTGCCGATCTTTCTCAACCTCTGCCTCTTGCTGCTCGAGGCGCAGCCCATGTGCCGCAGTCTGACGCTCAAGATTGACGATGAATCGCGAACCGTCATCCTGATCGCCGAGGGCGATCCCTCCCGCGCGAGCGCGTGGCGTCCCGATGTAGGCGAAATCCTTAACGGAACGCCCGTCGCACCGACCGCCAAAAGCATCCAGATTCACCTGTTGCGGGCTTTGGCAATGCAGGCCGGAGGCCGCGTTGTCATCGAGTCGAATGCGTCGACCCTTCAAGCAGCGTTTTCAAGCCCGTAACGCGTGTAGTACGCCCCCGGCACTGATGCCTGACAGTGTCCTATCCGCACGAATTAACGTGATCAAACGCGCGTGCATTGAATCCGTTAACCTTCGCACGGTAACGTTTGCGTACTTGGGGCCAAGACCGGCGCGGCGCCGGCCGTAATCGGGCGCAGTTTCAATGAAGCGCTGTTTGATCGTGGATGACTCGCGCGTGATTCGACGCGTCGCCGCAAAGATCGTTCAGGATCTCGGTTTCGAGGTCGAGGAAGCTGAGAACGGCAAGAAGGCGCTGGAGGCGTGCCGCACACGCATGCCGGACTTGGCGCTGATCGACATGGACATGCCCGTGATGGACGGACGCACGTACTTGCGCGAACTGCGCGGCCTCCCGGGCGGCGAAAAGGTGGTGGCAATCTTCTGCACCACTGACGCCGACTCGTCGCTGATTGAGCAGGCGCTCGCGGCCGGCGCGGACGAATTCATCATGAAGCCGTTCGACAGTGACATCGTCCGCTCAAAGTTTTTGCTGCTGGATATTCTCTGACGCCGATGACGCCCGAGGACTTCACCTTTGTCGCGCGTCTCCTAAAGGATCAGACCGGCCTCGTACTGACTCGCGACAAGGCGTACCTGGTCGAAAACCGCCTTCAGTCCGTCGTGCGCGAGCATCGTCTCGCCGACCTGACCGAACTCCTGGCTGAAGTGCGCGGCGGCAACCCAGCCGCCACCACCGATCTCATCGACGCGATGATGTCCAAGGACACGGGCTTCTTCCGCGACTGGAAGCCATTCAAGCATCTCGCCGAAGTCGTGCTGCCAAACCTGCGGCGGGCACGGCTGGCGAAGCGAACGTTTCGCATCTTGTGCGCGGGGTGCGCCAGCGGGCAGGAAGCCTATTCGGTGGCGATGCAAATCGTCGAGGAAGCGCAGCATTTTACCGGCTGGCAGGTGGAAATCGTCGGCATCGACCTTTCCGCCGCCGCGATCGACGCGGCGGGGCGCGGCGCATACAACCAGTTTGAGGTCCAGCGCGGCCTGCCGATCCGCCGCCTATTGCGGCACTTCACAAAGGTCGGCAGCGGCTGGACGATCAACGAAAACCTTCGGCGCATGGTGTCGTTCCGCGTCTGGAACCTGCTCGAAGACATGTTTCCGCTCGGTCGCTTTGACGTTGTGCTGTGCCGCAACGTCCTCATCGCGTTCGATCAGCAGACCAAAATTGCGACCTTGCAGAAACTCGCACGCCTGTTGACCGACGACGGCGTCCTCTATGTGGGCGTGAACGAGAGCGTCACCGGCGTTTCCGGCGCATTCCGGGTGATTGCGTCCACGCTTGGGATATATGCGGCGCAGCACGAAGGCGTGCCGCCGTCTCATTCTATGGCCGCGCACCTTTAAGTCGGCGGCCCGTGCCGATTTCGGAGCGCGCCTTTGTCAATTCGTGCCAAGATTTGACACTAGGTGCCGGGCCGAGTGATCGATGTCGTTGTTTCAGCGCGAGATCAAGGTTTCGCAAACAGACTCCTTTACCGGGTCCTGGACGAATTTGGCTGCGATCTTCACCTTGGCGGTCGTCGCAGCTATCGCACTCTCCACGTTCAAAGATTACGGCATCGGTTGGGATAGCCGTGTCCAGGCCACCTACGGCCAGAAGCTGGTCTCATTCTACCTGAGCGGATTTCAAGACCGGTCGGCTTTTACCTATTCGGACCTGCGCTTCTACGGCGGCTTCTTCGACATCGTTGCCGCGTTGCTCAATCGCATCTCGCCTTTCGGGGAATACGAGACGCGTCACCTGCTGGGTGCGGTATTCTTCCTCTGCGGTTTGTTCGGCGCGTGGCGACTTGCGGCGTTGCTTGCCGGCGCGCGCGCGGCGCTGATCGCAACTCTTGCTCTCGCCACGACCCCGCTGCTTTACGGCCATGCCTTCATCAATCCGAAGGACAGTCCCTTCGCCTGGCTCTTGGTGTGGGTGATGTATTTCGGCTGTCGCATACTCCAGAGCGGCCGATCAGCGCCGGCCCATGTCCATCTTGGCTTTGCTGTCGCCCTTGGCCTTGCGTTGGGCACGCGCGTGTTTGCATTCGCCTACGTCGGCTATCTTGCGGCGGTGATGCTTGCCGCGGCGGTCAACGACCGCTCCGACGCCGGCTTCGGACTGCGGCCTTTGGTGCGCGTTGGATGCTTGCTGCCCCTGGCGATTGCGATCATGCTCGCTTTTTGGCCCTGGGCGGCGCTCGGCTCCGCCAACTTCTTCAACTCCGTCGATACCTTTCTGCATTTCCCGCACCGCGTCCCGGTGTTGTGGGAGGGCGAAACGCTGCAGTCCACCGCGCCCCCGGGAAGTTACCTGCTGGTCCTGCTGGGCGTGCAGTTGCCGGAGTATCTTCTCGTGGGCCTCGCCACCGTGGCCATTCTTGCTCTGGTCAAAGTGAGGCGGCTGGATCTCGGCGATCCGCACACACGCATGATGTGCTTCTTGATGGCGTCCGTCGCTGCGCCGCTTGTCGCCTTCTTGGTGTTACGGCCGACGGTCTACAATGGTCTGCGCCAGTTCCTGTTCATCGTGCCGCCGCTCGTGATCATCGGTGCGATTGGCGTCGATCGTCTATTGACGCTGTGTGAGCGGCGCAAGGTTGCGTTTTATGCCGCGACGGCGTTCCTGGCTTTTGCGCTGTTGCGCGAGGTCACCATCATGACCGTGCTGCATCCTTACGAGTATGTCGCCTTCAACGACTTCACCGGCCGGCTCGCCGGTGCGGTCGGCCGGTTCGAGTTGGACTACTGGGGAACGTCCCTGGGGGAAGCCAGTCGCGAGCTTGCGCGGCTGACGCAGTCGGCGGCCGCGAAGGGCTCGCGCAAGCTCAAGGTCTTCGTCTGTGGCGATCGGATGTCGGCCGAATACTATTTGCCGAAGGATTACCAGATTGCAGCAACATGGGAGGAGGCCGACTTCATTGTCGCGCCCATGGAGCAGACCTGCCGCGGCGTTCTGAAGCGGTCCCCGAAAATCCTGGCGGAAGTACGCCGCGCGGGTGCCGTGCTCAGCCGCGTGTTCGACTTGCGTCCGGCGGAGGCGGCGCCGCCGGTTGCGCGTCCCGCGACGCCCATCCCCTGATGACCACGTAGAACACCGGCGTGAAGATCAAGCCGAAGGCGGTCACGCCCAACATTCCCGCCAGCACCGCCGTGCCCAATGTCTGGCGCAGTTCCCAGGCCGCGCCGGTGGCGAGCGCGAGCGGAATGACGCCGAATACAAATGCGAACGACGTCATGAGGATGGGCCGTAGACGCAGACGGCAGGCTTCGACAGCGGCCTCATACCGTGACATGCCTGCGTCTTCTTTCTGGCGTGCGAACTCGACAATCAGGATCGCGTTCTTCGCAGCCAGGCCGATCAAGACGACGAACGCCACCTGCGTCAGGATGTTGTTATCCATGCCGCGCAGAAGAATGCCCAGCATAGAGGAGAACAAGCACATCGGCACGATCAGGATGACCGCGACGGGCAACGACCAGCTTTCGTACTGGGCCGACAGGGCCAGGAACACGAATGCCACCGCGAGCGCGAACACCAGGATGGGCGAGCCACTGGCGTACTTTTCCTGATACGCCATGTCCGTCCACTCAAAGCTGAAGCCGTCCGGCAGGACCTCGCTCGCGACCTTCTCCATCAGCTCCATCCCCTGGGCGCTGGAATAGCCCGGCGCCGACGAACCGCTGACTTCCGCCGCCGGGTACTGGTTGAAATGCGGCAAACGGGCAGGCCCCGCAGCTTCGCGCACCCGCACCAACGATCCCAGCGGCACCATCGAGCCCGTGGTGCTGCGGGTGCGCAAGCGCGCGATGTTGTCGCGATCCGCCCGGAACGGCGCGTCGGCTTGCGCCATCACCCGGTAGGTGTGGCCCAGCATGTTGAAGTCGTTCACGTAGTAAGCGCCGGTGTACATCTGGAACGTATCGAACACGCTTTGCACCGGCACGTGCAGCATCTGCGCGCGCACGCGGTCGACATCGACAAACAGCTGCGGATTGCTCGCCTGGAATCCGGTGAACACCGCCTGAAGGCCCGGGGTCTGGTTGGCGCGCGCCACCAGTGCCTGCGTGGCGTCTGCCAGCGCCTGGACGCCGCGCCCGCCGCGATCTTCCACGTACATCTGATAGCCGCCGGCGGTGCCCAGTCCCTGCACGGTCGGCGGCGCGATGACGAGAACCGTGGCATCGGTAATGACCGCCATGCGCTGTCGCATGGTCTGAATGATCTTCTGCCCGCTCTCGCGGTCCGAAAACGGCTTGAGGGCTGCAAACACGCTGCCCACGTTCGTCATGTTGACGCGCACTGTGCCGGAAAAGCCTGTGAACGCGATGGTGTTCTCGACGCCCGGCACATTGCGTGCGATCTGTTCCACCCGTTTCATCACCTCGTCGGTCCGCCCAAACGACGCACCGTCGGGCAGTTGCACGGCAACGATGACGTAGCCCTTGTCCTGCGCCGGAATGAAGCCGCGCGGTGTGCGCACGAACATCACCGCGGCGATGGCGATCAGCCCCGCATAAATCGCAAGCATTAGGGCGGGGCGGCGGATGTTGCGGCTAACGAGCGCGCTGTAATTCGCACTCAGCCGGCTGAAGTTCGTATTGAACCAGGTTTTGAACTGCTCCAATGCGTTGTGCGGACGCTCACCCGGCGTGGATTGCGCGGGGCGCAATAACAACGCGCCCAAGGCCGGGCTCAGGGTCAATGATGTAAAGCATGAGATGACGGTTGCGACCGCCACTGTGATGGCGAATTGGCGGTAGAACGCGCCGGTGATGCCCCCCAGGAACGCAGTCGGCAGGAACACCGACACCAGGACCACCGCGATGGAAACCAAGGCCGAACCGACTTCGTCCATGGTCCGGCGCGCGGCGTCCTTGGGCGAAAGTCCCTCGTGCATGTATCGCTCGATGCTTTCCACGACGACGATCGCATCGTCGACCACGATTCCGACCGCCAGCACGAGCCCGAACAGCGTCAGGTTGTTGATCGAATAGCCGAATGCGGCCATGGCCGCGAATGTGCCGACGAGCGAGATCGGCATGGCGACAATCGGAATGACCGCCGCGCGCCAGTTCTGGAGGAACACCAGAATGACGAGGACGACCAGCGCCGCAGCTTCGAGGATCGTGCGATTGAGCTCGACAATGGTTTCTTCGATGAACTGGGTGGGATTGAACCCGATCTGATATTCAATGTCGTCCGGGAAGGACTTGGAAAGCTCCGCCATCGTCGTCTTGATTGCGCGCGCCGTCGCAACCGCATTGGAACCGGGCCGTTGCGCGACACGGATGGAAACTGCCTGTTTGCCGTTCAGCATCCCGGAGGTGCTGTAGTCGAGCGCACCCAGTTCAACGCGCGCGACGTCCTTGAGCCGCGTGAGGCGTCCGTCGGCGCCGTTCTTGACGATAACGTTCTCGAATTCCTCCGGTGTCTTCAGCCGGCCTTGCAGATTGAGCTTGGTTTCGAACGAGGGCGAGGCTGCCACCGGCTGCTCGCCGACCGCGCCGCCGGCGATCTGCACGTTCTCCTGACGCAGAGCCTGCACGACATCTGTCGCGGTCATGTTGAGGCTGGCAAGTTTGTCAGGGTCGAGCCACACGCGCATGCTGAAGTCGCGGGCGCCGAACAGCTGAACTTGCCCCACGCCTTCGAGGCGCGCGAGACGGTCCTGAATCTGCAAGGTCGCGAAGTTAGAGATGTAGAGTTGGCTGCGCGTACGCTTCGGTGAAATGAGCTGGACGACCATCAGGATGTCGGGCGATGCCTTGTCGGTGACGACGCCGAGCGCGCGGACTTGATCGGGCAGCGCGGGCAGGGCAACGGCAATGCGATTCTGCACCAGCACCTGGGCGGCTTGGATATCGGTTCCGGGCTTGAAGGTGATGGTCAGCGTCAGGCGTCCGTCGCCGGTCGCCTGCGACATCATGTAAAGCATGCCCTCGACGCCGTTGACCTGCTGCTCGATGGGCTGGGCGACGTTCTCGGCCACGATCTGCGCGTTCGCGCCGGGATATTGGGCCGTCACGACGATGGTCGGGGGCGCGATCTCGGGATACTGCGCCGTCGGCAAGGCGATGAAGGAAAGGGCGCCCACGGCGACGATCACGATGGAAATCACCATCGCGAAGATCGGCCGGTCTATGAAGAAGCGGCTGATCTTCATGGCTTGTGCGCGGAGTCTTTCGCTTCGGCGCCTTGTCCCTCGCGTTGCGGGCTGACCGTCGCCCCGGCGCGCACCCGTTGCAGGCCTTTCACGACGATCCAGTCACTAGGCTCAAGGCCGCTGCGGACAATGCGCAGGCCATCGACCAGGGGCCCCAGCTTGACCGTCCGCGCCAGGGCTTTGTTGTCGTCGCCGACCACATACACCACGCGCAGCGCTTGGTCAGACCCGACCGCCTCGTCGGGGATGAGGGTCGCGAGATATTTGCCGCTGCCGGGCAGGCTCAGGCGCGCGAACTGGCCGGGGGTCAGGATCAAGGTGGGATTGGGGAACACCGCGCGGGCGCGCATGGTGCCGGTGCCCGGGTCGAACTGATTGTCGACGAAGTCCATGTGGCCCTGGTGCGGAAAGCCTTGCTCGTCCATCAGGCCAAGCGTGACGGGATTGGGCACGTCGCGCGAACTCGGCCGCGTGCCTTCTTCGGCCATGCGTTGGTAATGCAGGTAGGACGCCTCGTCCGCATCGAAATAGAAATAGATCGGATCGAGTGAAACGATGGTCGTCAGCAGCGTCGAACCGGTCGCTCCGCCGGTGACAAGGTTGCCGATGCTCACCAATTCGCGGCTTACGCGCCCGGAGACCGGCGCGCGGACTTCCGTGAATTCAAGATTGAGGCGAGCGTTGTCGTAGTTCGCCTGCGCCACCTTGACGTCCGCTTCCGCGGTTTGTTTGGCCTGCAGGCGCAAGTCGAATGCCTGTTCCGACACGTTCTTGCCCGCGAGCAGGGCGCGCGCGCGTTCCAGGTCCCGGTCAGCCGTAGCAGCCTTCACCTTGGCGCTGGCGAGTTGTGCCGACGCCTGGTCCGCCGCGATCCGGAACGGGCGCGGATCGATGACGAACAACGGGTCGTCCTTCTTCACCATCTGGCCCGCTTTGAACGCGACCTTGTCGAGATAACCGCTGACGCGGGCGCGCACCTCGACCGACTCCACCGCCGCCAAGCGGCCGGTGAATTCGTCGCTCTCGACGATTTCCTTTTGGATGGGGTGGGCGACGGTCACGGCGGGACCTTGCGGGCCTTGCGCCTTCTTACCGTCCCCGCAGGCGCCGAGAAGCGTCAGCGCAGCCAACAGGCACGCACCCTGTCGAACCCGGTCCAGCACGACGAAAGCCATGAGGTCCCCTGGCGTTCATTAAATCCCACGTCGGTTTAGGGCACGTGGGCGGCTTTGGCAAAGGGGCCGACGTCGCAGCTGTGTTGCGCGGGCCGCATGCGTACCGAAGGGCTTGCATGAACCCGTCGGGCGAACGGCGCCCCGCACACGAAAACGGCGGGGTCTGCACCCCGCCGTTTGAACTTTTAGACAGTTGTGTCGCGGCGATTAGGCCACGGCGGCCTTCTTGGTGACGCCGCCCTGGGTGCCTTCGGCTTCTTCGGCTTCGCGCAGCACGTAGCCGCGGCCCCATACGGTCTCGATGTAGCTCTCGCCGCCCGTGGCGGTCGCAAGCTTCTTGCGGAGCTTGCAGATGAAGACGTCGATGATCTTGAGTTCCGGCTCGTCCATGCCGCCGTAAAGGTGATTCAGGAACTGCTCTTTCGTGAGCGTCGTGCCCTTGCGCAGGGCGAGCAGCTCGAGGATGCCGTATTCCTTGCCGGTCAGGTGCAGCGGCGCATTGTCCACTTCCGCGGTGCGCGCTTCGAGGTTTACCGTCAGGCGTCCCACCGTGACTTTCGGCTGGGCATGGCCCTTCGAGCGGCGAACGATGGCTTGAATGCGGGCCACCAGTTCTTCGCGGTTGAACGGCTTGGTGAGGTAGTCGTCGGCGCCGACGCCGAAGCCCTGCACCTTCTTGTCGGCTTCCGTGAGGCCGGACAGGATCAGCACCGGGGTGGCGATCTTGGAACTGCGCAGCTGGCGGATGACATCCATCCCGTCCATGTCCGGCAGCATCAGATCGAGAATGATCAGGTCGTAATCGTAGATCTTACCGAGGTCGAGGCCGTCTTCGCCGAGATCGGTTGAGTCGATGACCCACGCTTCCTTGCGGAGCATGGTGGTGATGGCTTGCGCGGTTGAGGGATCGTCCTCAACTAACAGGATACGCATGATATTGTGCCCCGCTGATATCAGCCCACTACGACAGATCAAAGATGTTAACATGGCTGAATCGCGATTTCTAATAAAACCTGCGAGTCGCGTCGGATTCCCCCGAAAATCAGCCGCCGGTTGGCTGAAAAAACCACCGGGTTTACCGCGTATTAACGAGGTTTCGTTAACAAAGTAGGCTGCCTCACCTTCACGTCCGGAGCCTGTATGACGGCTGCCCTGACTGCCTTTGAGTCCAACCTAGAGCGCCTGGCGACCCATCAGGTCTTCGGCAAGGTCGCGGCTGTGCAGGGGCTTTTGGTCGAGGTTGCCGGGGTTCAGAACAATCTCTCCATCGGCGACCGGTGCAACATCGTCTCGCGGGATGGCCGGATTGTCCCCTGCGAAGTTGTGGGTTTTCGGGAAGGTCGTGCCCTGGCCATGCCGTTCGGTCCCCTCGAGGGGATCGGGCTGGGCTGCCGGGCCGAAATCGCCGATGCGGCGCCGGCTGTGTACCCGAGCGACAAGTGGCTCGGCCGGGTGATCGACGCCATGGGACGGCCGATCGACGACGAAGGTCCGCTCGTGGACGGCACCGTGGCGTATCCGATCAAGGCGCCGCCGCCGCCGGCACATCAACGCAAGCGGGTCGGCGGCAAGCTCGACCTCGGCATCCGCGCCATCAACCTCTTCACCACCTGCTGCCAGGGGCAGCGCATGGGCATCTTCGCCGGCTCCGGTGTAGGCAAGTCCACGGTCCTGTCCATGATGGCGCGTTACACCAACGCCGACGTCACCGTGGTCGGCCTGGTGGGCGAGCGCGGCCGCGAAGCGCGCGAATTCATCGAAGACGATCTCGGGCCGGAAGGTCTCGCCCGCAGCGTTGTCATCGTCGCGACGTCCGACGAACCGCCTTTGATGCGCCGTCAGGCCGCATACGTGACCCTGTCTGTCGCTGAATACTTCCGCGATCAGGGCAAGAACGTTCTGTGCCTGATGGACTCGGTGACCCGCTTCTCCATGGCCCAGCGCGAGATCTCGCTGTCCGCCGGTGAGCCGCCCGCCGCCAAAGGCTACACGCCGACGGTGTTCGCTGAATTGCCGAAGCTGCTCGAGCGCGCGGGACCTGGGCGCAAGAAAAGCGGTAACATCACCGGCCTGTTCACCGTGCTGGTCGAAGGCGATGACCACAACGAACCGATCTCGGACGCGGTGCGCGGCATTCTCGACGGGCACATCGTCCTCGACCGCGCGATCGCCGAACGCGGGCGCTATCCTGCGCTCAACATCCTGCGCTCGATTTCGCGGACCATGCCGGGTTGCAACGAGGACGACCAGAACGCCCTGATCGCACGCGCGCGCAAGATCATCTCGACATACGAGGACATGGCGGAACTGATCCGCCTGGGCGCCTATCGCAAGGGCTCGAACGCGGAAGTGGATGAAGCGATCTACTACTTCCCGCGCATTGAAGCGATCTTGCGGCAGTTGAAGACCGACAAGACCGATCTCGCGACCTGTTACAAGCTGCTCGCCGAAGCGCTGGCGCCGGCGACCCCGATGCCGCCGATGGAAGCCGCAGCCGCCAAACCGGCACCGCCGGCGCGGCGTTGAGGGATAGGCGGTGGCCCGCAAAGATCTCTATACGCTGATCCGCATCCGCAAATGGGATGTTGATGAAAAGCAGCGCGAAGTTGCCGCCCTCATGCGGCGCGAAGAGTCCATTCTCGCGAATCAGGCCGCACTCGCCGAAGAGATGCGCGCCGAAATGTCGCTGGCGGGCCAGGCCAGCCCCACCGAGCGCTACACCCTCGTGCCGTATCTGGGCCGCTGCGAAGAGCGCAAAAAGAACATGGACGCCTTGTTGGTCGAGGTGCGCCGCGCCATCGAAGTCGCGCGCGACGAATTGGCCGACACCTTCCGCCGCCTAAAGACTTTCGAGGTCACACAAGAGGCGCGCGAAGCGAAGGACGAAGCTGAAGAAGCACGCATCGAGCAGATCGAACTCGACGAGATGGGGCTTACGCTCCATCGGCGCAGACCGGCTGGGGTCTGAGGCTTATTTCCCCAGACTGAGGTTCGCTGACGCCACGAACCCCATGCGTCCATCCTCCAGCGACACCCGCATCCATGCCCCGGTGGGATCGGTTTCGAGTGCGATGACCTGATCGCCTTTGGCAAGCGTTGTCACGACTTCGAAGACGTCGCTGGGCCCCGTGCGCAACGCGGCCACTTCGCTCACGACTTTGAATGACGTCGGCGCCGGCTTGAGTTCCAACGTTTCCACCACGGCCGGCGCAGGCTTGACCGCGACCGGCGTCGTCGGCCCCGGGGTGCGGATCGCGATGGTGGCGCTCATGGCGATGATCGCACCGACCACGGCCAGCGGCAAAATCTGGATCGTCGGCGCCCATCCGGGCTGCGACCAGCGGTCCTTGAGCACCCGCCCGGTGGGTAAGCCGATGGTGGCGATCATCCGTTCGACATCGCCGCGCACATCGGTGGCGCTCGCGTAAGCGCGCGCCTGCAGCGCCGCATTGCGCGCGAGTTCCATATCGCCGCGGGCGGCGAAGGCGCGCGCTTGGCGTAGCAATAGACGCGCGTTGCGGTCCGCCGGCTTGCGGCCGCCGCGAATATTGTTCAGCACGGCCCTGATGGTTTCGCGCGGACCGTCCGGCCACGCCCACCAACCGGCGACCCAGCTCACGAGCGTGGCGCGGATCGCAGCCTTGTCGGCGCACGCGCGGCAGTACACGCCGCCGAGGGTGCGCCGCTGCACACGCTTCACGCGTCCCCAGACCATGTCGAACAAGACATAGCGCGGCTGCGCGGTGAGTTGGCCGCACTGACACAGCACAGGTGCATCCGCGGCTGCGCGTTTCGGTGGCGGCTCGGCCGGACGCGGTGTCGCGCGCGGCGGCGGCTCGGCGGCGCGCTGCTCCGGTTGCGCTCCGGGGCGCGGTTCAGGACGCGGTGGCGTCTCCGTGGTGCGTTCGCGGGGCTTCTCCTCGGGCCGCGGTGTGTCCTTCCACGGGCGATCGTAGGCCGCGCGCTTCTTCGGATCGATCAGCGTGGCATACGCTTCGTGCAGCCGATTGAACTGCTTCGCCGCGATCGGTGACGGATTGAAATCCGGATGAAGACGCTTCGCCTTGGTGCGGAACGCGGACTTGATCGCGGCGATATCGCACTCGACCTCGACGCCCAACGCGACGTAGTAGCCTTTGGGATCGCGACCGCTCATGACCGATCGCGCGGCTTCATGCGTTCGGTGAACCGGGTGACCCATTCGCCCGGACTGTCCTGCATGGTCACGGTGTAAGTCGAGCCGGCCTCCTCGGTGACGAAGGTGACGCGCAGGGACTTCGCCACGATCTCATTGGCGAGATCGTCGACGATGGTGGCGACGAGCTGCTCAACGGCGGCTCCGGGAACGACTTTCAGATAGTCCTTGAAGCTCTCCCGTTCGAGCAGATAGCGCTCCGGCACGTATTCGACCGTCAGCAGGCCGCTGGAATACGGCACGCTAAGCGTGATCATGGTGGGATGATCGCCACTGGGCGCCACAATCGTGCGCAGCCGAGATCGCGCGGAAGAGGAGTCGGTCATGGCGGTACTTTCACACCCAGAGCCCACTCTTGTCTTGGCTTACCCGCAAGGTGCTGGGATCAGGGAATTTTTTCACCACTTGAAACGTTAACCCGCCGACCAGGTTCATCGCCGCATTGGACGTGGCGAAGATACCGGCGAGATCGCGCTGCATCTCCTCCGGCAGCGGCGTCTTGGTGCGGATCATGACGTCGAAATTGCGCGCCTCCGGTTTGATCATGCCGTCGACCTGCAAGGGCCCGAGGCGTGACAGATCGAGGTCGATGACAAAGCGCGTGCCGCCGCCGCGTTTGCGCTTTTCGGCCTCCGCGTCCGGGTCGGTCTCGCGCATCAGCAGGCGGATGCGCTCGATCTTGCCGTCGGCCTGCCAGGGCATCGGCAGCGCGCGCCACTCCGTGCCGACATCGCGCGCCTGGCGCCCGAGGTCCGCGACTTCCGCCGCGATCTGCCCCGCGAGGTGGGCGCCGCGCGGGCCGGCGCGTTCCAGCGCGCGCAGCGATGCGTCGCCCGGCCACTGCCGCGTTTCGCCGGTGCGCAGGGCCTGGGCAAAAGACATCATGGCTGCCGCGGTGCGCGGACCGCCGTCCGGAATCGCATTCATCAAGGCCTGTGCCGCTTGCGGATCGAGCCGCTGCAGCATCTGCACCGCAGCGGCCAGGGCCGGCCATCCCGGCTGTGCGACCGACAGCGGCACGAGGGCCGCCGGCGGCGCAGGCGCCATCGGCGGCGCGAGCGTGAGTTGCTGCGTGCGCACTTCCAGCGTGACGGTCGTCCCGACCGGTAGATTGGCGCGGATGTTGAGTTGCACGTCGGCATCGGCGATGCGCACCACCGGCACACCATCGGCGATGCGGATGACCGTGCCGGTTACCACGGCGGCGGGTGCCGGCGTTTGCACCGTCGCAGGCGGCTGCGGCACATCGGCGGGCCACCCTTCGCTGCGCGGCAGTTGCAAGCCTGGTGCCGGTGCGGCAGCGTCGATCGGGATCGCGGGGGCCGACATCGCTTGTAAGGGAATCTGCGGCGCCGTCGCGGCGACATTCGGTTGCGCCGGCGCAGGTGTGACGACGGTGGGCACCACATCGATCACCGGTGGTGCGCCGCTTGCGACGGCTGGAATGGTCACCGCCGCGGGTGCAACTGGCGCTGCCGTCGGCAATGTGATCGCGGTGATCTTGAGCGCCAGATCGGCACCGGTGCTGAAGATTGGTGTGGGCTGCTGTGTCGCCTGCGGTGCGTTTTGAGCTGTTGGCGTCGCCTGGCTCGCGGTCGGCGAGATGACGGGCGTGGTTCCCGGCAGCGTCGGGATCGTCACGCCGGTCGGCACCACGCCCTCCGGCACCGGGGGTGCGTTCAGCACAAAGGCGGAGATCGTCGGCAGCGCGGTGACCGGCTGTGCGCCGCCCGGCCACCACGCCTGACCCTGCGGCAGCGGCGGCGGCGTGCCCGGTGCGCCCGGCGGCGGTGGCGGTGTTTGCGGCAGCGGCGCCGGCGCTTGCTGGACCGGCTGGCCGTTCACGGCGACCAGCCGCACCGTCACTTGCTCCGGCGTGGTGCGTGTCACCACGACTTCAAGCGTCGCGCCCTGCGGTAGCGATACATCGGTGCGCAACGGAATGTCGCCCTTCGGCGTCGCCAGCACAGTCACGCGCGGATCTGGCCCGCGTTCGATCGTGCCGACGATCCGAGTGCCGACCGGCTCTGCCGCCAATGCCGGTGTCGGCGATGATACTGTCGCGACCGGGGCCGGTGCGGCGCGTGGCGCCGGTGTCGGTTGCAAGGCCTGACCGTTGAGCGCAATCAGGCGCACTGTCACTTGCTGCGGCGAGGTGCGCGTGACTTCCACTTCAAGCCGCGCGCCTTCCGGCAGCGGCGTGGCGGTGCGCAGCGGGATGTCGCCTTTGGGTGTCGCCAGCAGGGGCACCCGCGGATCGGGTCCGCGCGCGATCGTGCCGACGATCGTCGTACCCACGGGTGTTGCGGCCAACGCCGGTGTCGGATCGACGACGGTTGCAACCGGAGCGGGCGTCGCGCGTGCGGTAGAAGTTACGGCCTGTTGCAGCGGCTGGCCGTCCACCGCGGTGAAGCGCACGGTGAGTTGCTGCGGCGTGGCGCGCACGATTTCGACCGTGAGCTTCGCGCCGTCGGGCAGCGGCGCCGGCTGCGGTGTGCGCAGCGAAACATCGCCCGCTGCGGTGGCGAGCAGCGTCACGCGCGGATCGGAGGTCGGTGTTGCGATGCCTTCAAGCTGCGCGCCCGCTTGCAGCAACGCGAGGGCCGGCGGAGGCGCGGCGACAGTCGCCACCGGTTGCGCGGCGACAGCTGCCGCAAGCATCTGCGGCAGAGGTGAACTTGACGGCGGGACCGTGGTCATGGTTTGCCCGCGTGAGCCCGATTAGCCGGCGATCAGCCGCTCGGCGATGGCCTCGATATCGACAGCGGCTTCCGAGGTCGGCGAGCGTGTCAGGATCGGCGTCTGGTTGCGGATGGCTTCACGCACCCGCGCATCGCGACGCACGATGCCGGCCAAGGGCGGCGAGATCTTCAGAAAGCTCTGGCAGGCCTTGTGCAGGGTCTGATAGGTGCGGTCGCCTTCGCGAGCGGAGTTCGACGCATTGACGACGATGCGGATATCTGTGGTCGGCCGCTCCATCACTGTGACCTTGATGAAGGCATAGGCATCCGTGAGCGCGGTGGGCTCGTCGCTCGTAACCACAAGGATGGTGTCGGCGGCTTTCGCAAGCTGGCGCACGGATTTCTCCACGCCGGCGCCGAGGTCGAGCACGATGCGGTCATACCGCGCGGCAACCAAGCTCAGGTCTTCGCCCAACAGCTGAAGGCGTGAAAGGGGAATGTTTGCGAGGCTGCCGGAGCCGGAACGTCCCGCGATCACATGAAATCCGCCCGCCTCATACGGCATGGCCGCTTGATTGAGCGACAGCTTGCCGGCGATCACGCTGCCGAGGTCGTACTTGGGCATCAGGCCGAGTTGGATGTCGATATTCGCGAGACCCAAATCGCCGTCGAACAACAGCGTGCGCTGATTGCGCCGCGCGAACGCATGGCTCAGGGTGATCGACAGGAAGGTCTTGCCGACGCCGCCCTTGCCGGACGCCACGGCAATGATCTTGCCGCGCCGCGCGGAGACCGGCTTTCCCGCCATACGCATGTCGCTCATCGTTTCACCTCGGAGCGAATGCCGGTGGCGCGCAGTATTTGCGCGGTCGTTTGCTCTGGCTTGGGTTGCAGGTCTTCTTCAGGCGGCAGGATCAGCCGCGCCATCGACACGGGATTGATGGCGCACAGGCCGGTGGCGACATGGGGATTCAGGCTAACCTCACTGAACATAAGCTGACCGCCATCGGCGGCAGAAAGGATCGCGCCCAGGCGCCGCGTCATATCAAGTCGCGTCGCCAGCAATCGAGTCGCACCGGCGGTGCCAAATGCCTCGCCGATATCGGCCGCCTCGCCGGCATCGCCGCCGGCGGCCAACACCAGGATCGGCTCGACGTCGGCGGCATTCACCAGCCCCTTCAGGTAGTCCATGTCGTGATGGCTGAAGGGATTGAGGCCGGGGCTGTCGATGAACACCAGATCGTTCACCGCCATCATGTCCTTGACGGCATGGCCGAGCGCATCGGGCCCGCGCACCTGGCGCAGATCGACTTCGAGAATGGAGGTGAACGCGGCGAGCTGTTCGATCGCGCCGGCGCGGATCGTATCGGCGGTGATCACGCCCACGGGCCGCCCGGCGAGACGTGCGCGCGCGGCAAGCTTGGCGGTTGTGATGGTTTTGCCGGTGCCGGGCGGGCCGACCAGCATGAACGGCCGCGGCGCCTTGCGTTCCGGCAGCGGCGCGAAATCGAAATAGTCTTCAAGAGCGGCGGCACACGCCATGGTCGGCGAGCCGACTTCCACGGCTTGCGCGGCGGTGACCAGCTTCTCCATCAGACGCGCCGGCGTGCCGTGGTAGGTCAGCGCCTCGCGCACCTTGTCCGAGAACGGCGTGGCGTTGCGGCCCGTCAGCGCGCGGTCGACCGCTTCGTCTTCCGACGGGTCGTCGAGGGCGGCTGTGATACGCACGCCCTGGCCGTCGGAGGAACGCTGGGTGGACACGATAATCGCGTCCTCCCCGAGTTCCTCGCGCACCAGCCGCATGGCTTCCGCCATGGTCGGAGCGTTGTAGGATTTGAGCCGCATCGACTTCCCCGGAGCGCCGCCCTGCAGTGGCCGCGCTGTTTATTCTAGCCCGCCGTCAGGCCGGTCTACACCTGTCCAATGGTGCGGATCTTGGCCTTTGGGTGGATTTCGTTCTGCGACATCACCACCGTCATGGGACGGAAGCGGTCGATGATCGAACGGACGTAGGGCCGCACGGTCGGCGACGTCAGCAGCACGGGTGTTTCACCCTGCATGGCGAAGCGCTCGAAGCTCTGGCGGACGGCCGCAATGAATTCCTGAAGCTTGGACGGCGCCATGGAGAGCTGGCGGTCTTCGCCGTTGCCCATGAGCGATTCGGAGAATTCCTGCTCCCACTCCGGCGACAGCGTCACCAGTGGGATGACCCCATTCTCGTCCACGTTGGTGTCGGACAACTGGCGCGCGAGGCGGGCGCGCACATGCTCGGAGATGAGCAGGACGTTGCGGGTGATGGCGCAGGCTTCCGACACGCCTTCCAGAATGGTCGGCAGGTCGCGGATCGAGATACGCTCGTTGAGCAAGTTCTGCAGCACGCGCTGGATACCGGCGATCGAGATCTGCGCGGGCACGATTTCGGCGACCAGCTTCTGCTGCTCCTTGTCGAGTTCCGCCATGAGCTTCTGCGTCTCGGTGTAGGACAGCAACTCGGACATGTGATCGCGCACGACTTCCGTGAGGTGCGTGGTGATGACGGTCGGCGGGTCGACGACGGTGTACCCGCGGAACAGGGCTTCTTCGCGGTTCGAGGCATCGATCCACAGCGCCGGCAACCCAAACGTCGGCTCGCGGGTGCGTTCGCCCGGCAGGGAGATGTCTTCGCCGCGCGGATCCATGACCAGCAGCATGTTCGGGCGCAGATCGCCTTTGCCGGCTTCGACTTCCTTGATGAAGATCGAATACGAATTCGCGGGTAACTGCATGTTGTCCTGGATGCGCACGGCCGGCATGACGAAACCCATGTCGGTGGCGAGCGCGCGGCGCAGAGACTTGATCTGGTCGGTGAGGCGGTGGTTCTCGTTGTTGATCAGCGAGAGCAGGCCGTAGCCGAGTTCGAGGCGGACCTGGTCGATCTTCATCGCCTGGGAGATCGGCTCTTCCGCCACCGGCACGTTCGTCTGCGATTGCAGGGCACTAGCTTCGGCCACTTTGGCCTGTTCCTTGCTCGACACGAAGCTGAGATAGGCCGCGGCACCGCCGCAGCCGGCCGCCAGCATCAGGAACGGGAACATCGGCACGCCGGGCAGCATCGCCATCGCCATCGCCAGCACCGCGCTCATGCCGAGCGCCTTCGGGTAGCGCGTGAACTGCGTGCCGATCGCGGCGTCCATCGTCTCGGTCAGGCCGCCCTTGGAGACCATGATACCGGCCGCGGTGGAGACGATCAGCGCGGGAATCTGGGTGACGAGTCCGTCACCGACGGTCAGGCGCGTGTAGATGTCGGCGGCCTTCGCGAACGGCAGGTCGCGCTGGATCATGCCGATGATCATGCCGCCGATCACGTTGATCGCGGTGATGATGATGCCGGCGACCGCGTCGCCGCGCACGAACTTCGACGCACCGTCCATGGCGCCGAAGAAGTCGCTTTCTTTCTGCAGATCCTCGCGGCGGACGCGGGCGTCCTTTTCGTCGATCAAACCGGCGGACAAATCCGCGTCGATCGCCATCTGCTTGCCGGGCATGGCGTCCAAGGTGAAGCGCGCCGTCACTTCGGCGATACGCGTCGAACCCTTGGTGATGACCATGAAGTTCACCAACGTCAGGATCGAGAACACGATCACGCCGATGACGAAGTTGTCGCCCATGATGAAGCCACCGAACGCCTGAATGACGTGACCGGCGGCGTGGGTGCCTTCATGGCCGTGGCTCAGGATCAGACGGGTCGACGCGAGGTTCAGCGCAAGGCGCAGCAGGGTGGCGATCAGCAGCACCACCGGGAACGAATTGAATTCGAGTGCTTTGCGGATGAACACGATGGTCATCAGGATCAGCACCGCCAGCGTGATCGATAGCGCCAGCGCGATGTCGAGCAGCCAAGCCGGCAGCGGCATGATCAACACGACCATGATCAGCACGAGGCCGATGGCGAAGCCGAGGTCGCCGCGCTTCAGGGAATCTCCGGCGCGCGCGAAGAACGCGTCGAAGTTCACCGGTGCTGCAACCTGCATCGGTGCCGTGGTGGTAGCCGGAACGGCTGCCTTGGTATCGGCCGTAGCGTCGGCCATGCCCCTGATCCCTCAAAACTTTTTCGGGGCCAACTGCCCCTGTTGCGCGCATCGTGAAGGTGGGCCCCGGGTGGTTAACGGCGCGTTTAGATCGGCAAATTTTGCCGGGGGTGTGGTGCCCTTCGGCACCAGGACGAAGCGCCTGTTGTCGCGCGTTTTATCGCGCGAAATACGCGCGGAATTTTCGGCGGAACCCGGGCCCCTTTGAATCCGCAGGGAATTTCCGCCGCGCGGGCCGGTTTACGCGCGAAATACGCGCGGGCCGTCTCGGTTGATGATTTACGATCTCAAAGAACAAAAAGTGAACATAGCGCCGATTGTGTGCTCCGTCGACGTTTAAGGTTCGCCCGCTAGAGCCCGAGCAGGCCGGGCAGATCGGCCATCCGCAGGAACACGGTCGCGCCATGGGCCTGGAGGGCGCCGGAGTCGCTGTCGGCGGCATAGCCGAAGCAGGGCATCCCCGCCGCCTTGGCGGCCTGGGCGCCGGCGGGCGAATCCTCAATCACCACGCAGGCGTCAGGGCCGGTTTTCTGGGAGGTCGCGGCGTGCAGGAAAATGTCCGGGAACGGCTTGCCCCGTTCCAGGTCCCAAGTGGAATACAGCCGGTCGCCGAAGTACCGGGCCAGGTTGGTCAGCCCGAGGGTGAAGCGCATCTTCCGGACGGAGCCGGAGGAGGCGACACAGGTGTTGATGCCCGCAGCCGCCAAGGCATCCAGCACGCCCTCGATCCCGGCGACCGGCTTCAGGTCCTTCTCCAGCACCGCATCGCGGCGGCGGGTGAACTCGTCCAGCCAGCCTGACGGCAGGGATTTGCCGATCTCCGTCTCGATATGCGCGATCACATCCGGCATCCGCCAGCCCATGTACTGGCGATAGCTGTCGGCGATGGTGATGGCATAGCCGTGTTCGTTGGCCATCTCCACCAACGTGCCATGCCCGATGCGCTCGGAATCCACGAGCACACCGTCGCAATCGAAGATGACGAGGGAAGGGCGGGGCACGTTGTCAGATCTATGGCGTTGGCCAAATTTGCAGCGAGGCTTGCATCTGCGCTGCCGGGTCATCGGAGGTAAATAGCATCAAATCAAAGTGCGGCGAGCTGGATCCTTTTCCTCCCCTATAGATCACGACCGAGCGTTTGATGGCGCCTTGCTCTCTCGTCTCGTCATGCACCTTGGTGACTTCAAAACCCGCACGTTCAATTTCTTTGATGGTGTCGAGGTAGAATTGCCGCAGCAAACTAGGGTCGGATCTTTTGGCCCATATGACGCACGCGTACCTATTCTTTCGAACTGAAAGCACAAATCGGGGATCTTTTTCGGGCTCTAGTTGCCAGCCGGGGTGCGTGACAGCTCCCTCCGCGATGGCCTTCAGCGTCGCGGCGTCTGTTACTGGTTTCAACCGCTGCTGAATGGCCCATCGTTCAACATTCTCGGGGCGCCCCATGTTGGCGATGCAAATATCGCCAAAGAGTCCCACCATCGTGTCTTCGGCCGAGTGCTCAGCACTCATTGTCGAAGACGGCCAATAGAGTCCACAGCAGAGGATGATCAGGCTTCCGAGGCGCTTATGCCTCGTCATCTACGCCGTCTCTCCGGCGCCCGGCGAAGGCACGGGCACGCCCTGATCGACATACAGGTTCAGCTTGTTCCGCAGGGTACGGATAGAGATGCCGAGGATCTTGGCGGCGTGGGTGCGGTTGCCGAAGGTGTGCTTGAGGGTGTCGATGATCAGGTCGCGCTCGACATCGGCGACGGTGCGGCCGACGAGGGAGCCGGTGTTGCCGGGACCGCTCGGCGACGGGCCGCCGGTGCTCACCGCCTCGGCGTCGATCTCATCGCCGGACGCAAGCAAGACCGCGCGATGGATGACGTTCTCCAGTTCGCGCACGTTGCCCGGCCAGCTGTGGGTGCGCAGCGCCGCGAAAGCCGCCGCGGTCAGCGGGCGGATCGGCACGCCATTTTCCTCGGCGTAGGTGCGCGCGAAGTGCGCGGCGAGATACTCGATGTCCTTCGGGCGCTCGCGCAGGGGCGGCAGCACCAGCTTCACCACGTTCAGGCGGAAGAACAAATCTTCGCGGAATTGGCCGGCCTTCACCGCCTCTTCCATGATGCGGTTGGAGGTGGCGACGATGCGCGCGTCCACCTTCACCGGCGTGTTGGAGCCGACGCGCACGATCTCTTTTTCCTGGATAGCGCGCAGCAGCTTGGCCTGGAGCTTGAGATCCATCTCGCTGATCTCGTCCAGCAGCAGGGTGCCGCCGGTGGCTTCCTCGAACTTGCCGACGCGCCGCGCCACCGCACCGGTGAAGGCGCCGCGCTCATGGCCGAACAGTTCCGATTCCAGGAGCTCGCCGGGAATCGCCGCGCAGTTCACGGCGACGAAGGGTTTGTCTTTGCGCGGGCTGTTGCGATGCAGGAAGCGCGCGATCAGTTCCTTACCGGTGCCGGACTCGCCGACCACCAGCACGGAGGCGGGACTTGCCGCCACGCGCTTGGCCATGGTCACGACCCGTTCCATCGCCGGGTCCTGGAACAGCAGCGCATCGTTGTCGGCGGCGACCGCCTCCAGCACGGCGGCGATCAGTTCCGCATCCGGCGGCAGCGGGATGTATTCCTTGGCGCCGGACTTGATGGCGGCCACGGCGGCGCGGCTGTCGGTTTCGACACCGCAAGCCACGACCGGGGTGTGGATGCGCTCAGCCTTCAGGGCGGCGAAAAATGCGTCGAGATCCAGACGCACGTCGATCATCACCAGGTCGGCGCCTTGGCCACCCCGGAGCACTTCCATTCCGCGATCGATGGTTTCGGCGTGGCTGACCTTCGCGCCGCGCGCCATGACAATGCGGCTGGCGGCGCCGATCTGGCCCTGCAGAGACCCGATGATCAACAACCGCATGCGGTTAGACCCACCCTAGGAACTATCGCTGGTGTTATCGACTGCGCGGGCTCCCGCGTCAACGGTGACGCGGGTAAATGCCGCTTAGTCGAAAAAATGAACCTTGCCGTCCGGCGGCAGGGCGCTGTTGAGCAGCATCTCCAGCCGGCGCGGATTCTCCTTGCGCGCGATGGACAGGATACCCAGCGCCTGAAGGTGCTGGATCAGGTGTTCTTCCGCCGCGTTGCGCTCGAACTTTGAGGCGAGCGGGTTGAACACCATGTTGGCCAGCACGGCGCCGTAGAAGGTGGTGAGCAGGGCGAGCGCCATGGCCGGGCCGATGGACTTCGGGTCGCCCAGGTGGCCGAGCATGTGGACCAGGCCGATCAGCGTGCCGATCAGGCCCATCGCCGGGGCGATCTCGGCGGCTTTGCGCAGCACGCCGGCGGAGCGGTAGACGCGGGCCGTGGTGCCGGCCTGTTCTTCGTCCAGGATGTCGCCGATTTCTTTCTCGGGCAGGCCGTCGATGACCAATCCCAGACCTTTATGCAGGAACGGCTCCGCGGCGAAGCGGGCAAGGCCGACGCCTTGTAGGCCGAGCACGCCGTGCTTGCGGCAGTAGTCCGCGAGTTCGAGCATGGTGAAGGCAACATCGTGGGCATTGCGCTCGCGATGGACAATCGTCGAGCCGATCACGCCGATGGTGCGCGACACGTCCTGGAAGCTGAAACAGATGGTGGTGACTGCAAAGGTGCCGCCCAGCACGATCATGAGCGAGGGCAGGTCGAAGAACGCGCTCGCCGATCCGCCGAACACGATCGCCAGGCCGATCAGCCCGATCGCGGCGGTCAGGCCGATGATGGTTGCGCCGTCGTACCGGGCGCGCCGCGCGCCGCTCATCGCGTCGCCGTATTCGGACATGCTGCTTCCCGGTGAGGCGACGGTGGGACGGTTGGAGGCGTTCACGGCTAATTCTTCTGCGTCTTGATGATTTCGGTCATGGTGATGCCCAGGCGGTCATCGACCACCACGACTTCACCGCGCGCGACCAGGCGGTCATTCACATAGATGTCGATGGCTTCGCCGACCTTGCGATCCAACTCCACCACCGCGCCGCGCCCGAGCTTCAGAAGCTCGTTCACCTGCATGGAGGATTTGCCGAGCACGGCGGAGACGCGCACGGGAATGTCGTAGACGGCTTCAAGGTCTTGCGCCGAGCGCGGCTTGTCGGGGATGTCCGCCGGCGGATCGTCCCAAGAATCATCCTCGCCGTCCGACTTCTTCGGCCGGCCGTCGCCTTCGATTTCATTGAGCGACAAGGGGCTGACGTCCCTTTTTTTGCGCTCCGTGTCGTCTTGCTCTGACATCGCACTCTCCGGCGGGCGGCGGACGCCCTGCACGCATTCCTGGAAGCGTTACTTATCCAACAAAAGTCCCTAATCCCGTCTTAAGAGGTTAACTCATCGCGCCCTTAAGCCGGTGTGACCTTTTCCTCATCCACTTCGGTCGCCGCCGGCTCAGCCGGCGCGGCGGCAGCCGTTTCCGGCGCCTGGTCGGCGGCCGCGTCGAGGGCGGCCGGATCGATATCCCCGAGGGTCGCGGCGAGCACGCCGCGGATTTCCCGCCAGATGCGGCCTTCGTCGCGTTCCGCGCCGCCGCCGTCCCATTCGATCCGGCAATCGCCCGGCTGGAGTTCGTAATCCGGCACAACCACCAGGGAGCCGCGGAATCCGGCGCGGTTGGCAATCGGTTGAAGGCGGACTTCGAGGTCCGCCGTGATCATGTTGTGGGCGCGCACCAGCAGCTTGGGCTCGGAGGCGGCCAGCGGCAGCACTTCGCGCACGAACTCGCCGATGGCTTCGGCCGCGTGATGATGGGCAACCGGCGGCAGTAGCTTGCGCACGATCGCGAACACCATCCGCATGGCGTCGTTGGCGAGTTCGTTATAGGCCTCGCGCTGCTGGTCGCCGAGTTTGTCGACGCCTTGCGCGATCAGATTGAGCGCATCGGCGATGTAATGCTCGCGCGCGGTCTCGGCTTCCTCAAGCGCAGCGGTGTGGCCCTGGACGTAGCCTTCCTCGCGGGCGGCTTCGATCTGGGCTTGGTGTATTTCCTCCGGCGACGGACCTTCCGGTTCCGGCGGTGGTGGTGGGGCAAGGTTCGTGTGCACGGCGGCGACCGCGGCGTTTGAAGCGACTTCCGCCTCCACTTCCGCGCGCCGACGCTCGCCCGGCATGTACAGCCGGTTCGGGTCGTCGAACGATCGCTCGAACAGGAATTTCTTTGAGCGCTGCGCCATAAGGCTCGCCTGCTATCTCGCCGAAGACGAGCCTATCACGTTTCCTGGTACAGCCAGGTCCGGATGATCGCGAGCGCTTCTTCCGGGTGCTTGTCGACGATGTCGCTGATCTTGCGCAAGCTGGAGGCTTTGACGCGGCCCTCGACTTTATCGATGTCGATAAGCTCGTCGAGATCCTCCTCCTCCTCGCCCGAGACCATCGGCATCGGTACGCCACCGGGGCCGGTGAGTTGCGCCATGCCACCATCGGCGGACATGAGCGCATCTTCGCCGGAGGGCATGGACTCGAACGCGCGGGTGACCAGCGGACGGACGACCAGCAGGATGACCAGCACCGCGACCACTGCCACGCCGAGACCCTCGGCCATGCGCATGATCTCTTCCTTGGTGAAGCCGAGGAAGTTGAACGGTTCCGGTCCGCCGGCGAGGTCGTCGAAGTTGTTGAACTGCATGTTCACAACGTCGACCTGGTCGCCGCGGTTGCTGTCGAAGCCGATGGCGGATTTCACCAGCGACTCGATCTTGGTCAGAGTCTCTTCCGGCAGGGCGGCATAGACCTTCTTGCCGGCTTCGCCGGGCGTGTAGTTTCCGTCCACCAGCACGGCGACCGACAGGCGCTTGAGGCTGCCGTTCTCGCGTACCGAGTTCACGGTCTTCTTCGAGACTTCGTAGTTGATCGTTTCTTCCGTGCGCGACTCGTCGGTCTGAGACCTGCCGCCGTTGCCGGCATTCTGTTTGGCATCGGGCAGGTTGTTCGACACCGACACGTTGTCGGGCTCGGCTTCGGATTGCTTGTTGGCTTCCTGAACGGTGACGGTCGACCGCGGCGCGGACTTCTCCGGGTCGTAGATTTCCTCCGCCGTCACGATCTTGTCGAATTCCATTTCGGCGCGCACTTCCGCACGCACCTTGCCGGGCCCGAGCGAGCTTTCCACCATCGACATGATGGCCTGCGACAGGCGGTGCTCGAGCTTCGTGCGGGCGTCGTCCTGCTGGGCGACGACCATCTGCGCATCGTTCTGATAGGAGCGCGAGAGCAGCGTGCCGCGCTCATCGACGATCGAGATATTGTTCGGCTTCAGCTTCGGCACCGCAGACGCGATCAGGTGCTGGATCGCGGTGACCTGATTCTCCGCGAGGCGTCCGCTCTTCATCTTGATGTAGACCGAGGCGGTGGGCTCCTGCGTCTCGCGGGTGAACATTTCCCGCTGCGGCATCACCAGGTGCACGCGCGCGTTCTGGACGCCCTCGATCGACTTGATGGTGCGGGACAGTTCGCCTTCGATGGCGCGCACCAGGTTGACGTTCTGCATGAAGTTGGTGGTCGAGAGCGCATCCTGCGTGTCGAACAGCTCGTATCCGACCGAACCGCCGGACGGCAGGCCCTGCTCGGCCATCTGCATGCGCAGTCCCGGCACTTTTTCGGAGGGGACCTGAATTTCGGCATTGTTGTTGAGGGTGCGGAACTGAACGCCGGAGAGTTCCAGCTGCTTCATGATCTCGCGGCTGTCGGTGCCGGAAAGGTTGCTATACAGGGTCTCCATCTGCGGCGCGGAGAAGCGTGTCGCGAAGAAGATGATGAAGGCGATGAGGCCGACGCCGACGCCGGCCATGGCGGCCAGTCGGGCCGGGCCGAGGTTCTTCATCTGTTGAACGAAAGGGTTCATTCGCCCCGGTCCCCTGGGTCTGGATTAGGTCGCTTTGACGCCTGGGCCGGACGCTAGGGCTGCGCGCTGAAGAACTCGTTAACACTCGGAAATTTTTGCCGGGCGCTGTGGCAAAGTAGATACTACGTTGATTCGCCAATTCCTTCTGGAGCATCAAGCCCGTGGCCGCCATCACCGGCGTCATGATCGAGTTGTCCGCGGTGATTGTCGCCGTGAGCGATGGCGCGCCCAAGACGCTGCTCGTCAATGTGGGCGGCGAACACGGACTCGGGTTGCCCTGCGGCCCGTTCGATCCGGCCGGCCATCGCACCTTGGAAGAAGGCCTGCGCACCTGGGTCGATCAACAAACCGGCCTGCCACTAGGTTATGTGGAGCAGCTCTATACCTTCGGTGATCGCTTCCGCGATCCGCAGGAACGCTCGGGCGGTCCGCGTCCGGTGTCCGTCGGCTATCTCGCCCTGCTCGGTCAGACCGACGGCAGGCCGCCGGGCGAGGGCGCTTGGACGGATTGGTATCGGTCCTTCCCGTGGGAGGACTGGCGGACCGGCGCGCCGCCGATATTGGACTCGGTGATCGCACCGCGTCTGAAAGCGTGGTGCGAGTCCGCCACATCGAAAGCGGAACTCCAGCAGCGGCGCGAACGGGCGGATCTAATGTTTGCCCTCGGGGAAGCACCCTGGGACAACGAGCGGGTGCTGGAACGCTACGAACTGCTCTATGAGGCCGGCATGGTGGCGGAAAGCGCCCGCGACGGTCGCCTGCTGAAGCAAGATACGCATGCCTCCATCATCGGGTCGCCACTGATCAAGGATCACCGCCGCATCCTGGCGACGGCCATGGGACGCCTGCGTGCCAAGATCAAATACCGCCCTGTGATCTTTGAGCTCATGCCGCCAGCGTTCACGCTACTTCAGCTGCAGCGTGCTGTGGAGGCGCTGGCGGGCGGCCCCCTGCACAAGCAGAACTTCCGGCGTCTGGTCGCGCATGAAGGGCTTGTCGAACCCACCGGGCAAATCTCCGCGCAGACCGGCGGAAGGCCGGCGGAATTGTTTCGATTCCGCCGTGGCGTGATCTTGGAGCGTCAGGCGCCTGGCGTGCGCCTGCCCTTGCGCGTGCGACGCGGCGCTCGGTGACACCTGCAATTACTGCAGGGTCTATCAAGTATACTTCCGATATTCGTTTAACCCATCCTTAAGTCGGCAATGGGAGTATGTGAGGGGGCTGTTCGCCCCAGGTGAGGGTTATTCCAATGGCCGTGCAGATTAACGACATCCAATTTCACTTAGCGCATGCATGCAATCTGCACTGCAAGGGCTGCAGTCACTACAGCAACTACGGCGTGAAATCGGCGTCTGCGCCGGGTGGCATCATGCCTTATGAAACAGGCAAGGAATGGCTGACCGCTTGGTCGAAGCGTATCAAGCCCCGGACGTTTCATCTTCTCGGCGGCGAACCCGCGATCAATCCCCGCTTCAAGGATTATATCTACCTCACGAAAGAGCTGTTCCCCGAGACCGAACTGCGCATCTTTTCAAACGGTCTCCTTCTCGGACGTCATCCGACTCTCGACGAGGCGTTGATCGCCACAGACGCGTCGTTGGTGGTCAGCATCCATGGGAAGGAGCCTGATTACGTTGCGCGCATGAATAAGGTCATGCCTCTGCTCGGATCCTGGCAGCAAGCTGGCGCAAAAGTGTTCGTCTACAATTCGAACGAGAATTGGTACGACCCCTACGTTGGGGAAGGGAAAAACATGCGTCCGTTCGCGGACAATAATCCCCGCAAGGCTTGGGAGGTTTGCGCGGAGAAAGCTTGCCCGCAATTGCATGAAAACAAGCTTTGGAAATGCCCGTCGATTGCCTATCTCGGTCAGGTGGCGGATCGGTTCGACTTGCACGGCGTCCCGGAGTGGAAGCCCTATCTTGCGGTCGACGGCCTTTCCCTCGACGCCACCGATGCGGAAATCGCGGCCTTCTTTGCCGAAGAGGAAGTCGATTACTGCGGCATGTGCCCGACCAAGCTTGACCGCTTCGAGCTGGAAACGACACTGGGGGAAGAAGAGGTCGTCTGACGGCGTGGGCGGTAGCAATATCGCCGCTTGTCAGTCCGAGTGCCCCGGGAGAATCGTCCGCGCTCCTCACCCCGGATGGCCGTTAAGCTATTGAATACAAAATAGTATTTATATATTACTCTGCGAGGCGCGTGCCACGCACGGCCCATTGTGCTTGACTTGAGCACCGGCATTCCATAGTTAGGTCAGCGCGCACGTGGGAACCGTGCTTTTTTCAGGTCCCACATATACTCAAAGTTAGCACAAGTACTTCAAAGTTTCATCTGCGCTTGTCGCGAAAGGTTCGCCGGTATGAACGTCCTCAATCCCAATAAGCCGGACCTCCGCTACACCTCCGAGGTCGAGAAGAGCACCGCGCATCTTTACGACAAGGTGCGCAAGGTCATCCCGGAAGTGGAATGGCCGGTGTTCGCGCCGCTGATCCATCGGATCAATCAGCTGAAGGCGCAAAAGAACGCCGTCATCCTGGGCCACAACTATATGACCCCGGAGATCTTCCATTGCGTCGCCGACATCACGGGCGATTCGCTGGCGCTTGCCCGCAGCGCGTCCAAGACCGAAGCCGATATCATCGTCATGGCCGGCGTGCACTTCATGGCCGAGACCTCGAAGATCATGAACCCGAGCAAGAAGGTTCTGATCCCCGACATGGGTGCCGGCTGCACCCTGGCCGAGGCGATCACCGCCGCAGACGTGCGCAAGCTCAAGGCGCAGTATCCGGGCGTGCCGGTGGTCACTTATGTGAATACGTCCGCCGACGTGAAGGCCGAGTCCGACATCTGCTGCACGTCGGCGAATGCAGCGCAGATCGTCGAAGGCCTTGGTGTGCCGCGCGTGATCATGCTGCCGGACGAATATCTCGCCCTGAACACCGCCAAGCTGGTGAAGGCCGAGATCATCACCTGGAAGGGCCGCTGCGTGGTCCATGAGCAGTTCTCGCCGGCCGACATCCGCGGCATGCGCGAGAGCAATCCGGGCGTCGTCGTGCTCGCGCACCCTGAGTGCTCGCCCGAAGTGGTGGCCGAATGCGATTACACCGGTTCGACCGCGGGCATGATCGACTATGTCGCCAAGCACCGGCCGCCCAAGGTCGTGCTCGTGACCGAGTGCTCAATGAGCGACAACGTCGCAGCCGACTTCCCTGAACTCGACTTCGTGAAGCCGTGCAACCTGTGCCCGTTCATGAAAAAAATCGAGCTGCAGAACATCCTGCATTCGCTCGAGGCCGAGACCACGGAAGTGCACATCGATCCGGCGATCGCCGCGAAGGCGCGCGTGTCGGTGGAGCGCATGATCACCGGCTGGAAATACGGCACCTAAGCTGCAGCCATGACGCTCGCACTGCCGCCTTTCAACCTCGTCGACGAAGCCGTTCGGCGGGCGTTGGCGGAGGATTTGGGCGATGCCGGGGACATCACGTCCAACGCCGTCATTCCGGCCGATCGTCAGGCCAAGGCGGTCATCGCCGCGCGCAAGCCCGGCGTGATCGCGGGCTTGCGGATCGCCACGCATGCGTTCCAGGTCGTCGATCCCGCGATTGTCGTCAAACAACGAGCCCATGACGGCGATACGGTTGCAGCCGGCGCTGTGCTGTTGGAACTCTCCGGGCCCGCGCGCGGCATCACGACGGCGGAGCGGGTGGCGCTGAATTTCCTTGGCCATCTGTCCGGTGTCGCAACAGCGACGGCGGAAATCGCCAAAGCAATCGCCCATACCAAGGCCCATGTCTGCTGCACCCGTAAAACGACGCCGGGCCTGCGGGCGCTGGAGAAATACGCCGTGCGTTGCGGCGGGGGCATGAACCACCGCTTCGGTCTCTATGACGCGATCTTGATCAAGGACAATCACATCGCCGCCGCCGGCGGCGTGACGGAAGCGATCACGGCGGCGCGTAAGGGCGCTGGCCATATGGTGAAGATCGAGGTCGAGGTGGACACCTTGGATCAACTCGACGTTGCCCTGGCCGCCAAGGCGGACGTGCTGCTGCTCGACAACATGGACCCCGCGACGCTCAAGGAAGCCGTGGCCCGCGTGGCCGGTCGTGCGGTGACCGAAGCGTCCGGCTCCATCACCAAGGCGACCGCGCCGGCCATCGCCGAAGCCGGGGTCGATCTTCTGTCCGCCGGCTGGATTACGCACTCGGCGCCTTGCCTGGATGTCGGACTCGATTTCCTCTGAGAGGTTGAAATGACGGCGCCGAACCCGACGGAAGCCAAGCGCCAGTCCTTCAGAGATCTGCATCGCGCGGGTTGCTTCATTATTCCCAACCCCTGGGACGTGGGCACCGCGCGGTATCTCGCACATCTCGGCTTCAAGGCGCTCGCGACGACGAGTTCAGGCTTCGCCTGGAGCGAGGGGCGGCCTGACGAGCAGGGCGATGTAGAGAAGATATTCGCTCACCTTACGACGATGGTTCAGGCGACCGACCTGCCGGTGAACGCGGACTTCGAGGATGGGCACGCTGAGGACATCGACGGTCTGATGGCGAACGTGCGGCGCGCGTGTCGGACAGGAATTGCGGGTCTGTCCATCGAAGACAAGCAAACGCTTCCCACGCGGCGCGTGCGTGACTTCGACGACAGCGTGATGCGCATCCGTGCGGCACGCAAAGCCATCGACGCGGAGGGCGGCGATGTGGTGCTGGTCGGACGTGCCGAGGGCTTCATTGCCGGTCGCCCGGACCTGGAGGATGTGCTGCGTCGCCTCACCGCTTTCGCGGAGGCGGGCGCCGATTGCCTCTACGCGCCCGGGCTCACCACAGACGATCAAGTCGCGGCGGTGGTGCGCGCCGTCGCGCCGAAGCCGGTGAACGTGCTGGCCGGAAAGCCGGGATTTTCCGCCGCCGGCCTCGCCGCCCTCGGTGTGCGGCGGATCAGCGTCGGCGGTGCGATGGCCCGCGCTGCCTGGGGCGGGTTCATGGCCGCCGCGCAAGAGATAGCTGCCCATGGGACGTTCGAAAACTTCGCCCAAGCCGCGAATGGCGCGCAGTTGAACGCGCTCATGTCTGAAGTTGCGTAAGCCGCTCTTTAGCGGACGACGCGTTAACCCGCGCACAAGGCGCCCATGGGATAACGCGCGGGGAAAAGCTTGCGCCATGAGGAACGGCCAATGACGCGGCGGGGACAGGACGGCAACGCCTCGGCGCGCAAGATCGAGGCCTTCATCAGCCATTTCTCGGCCGGAGTGAAGCTTAACGCGGCTGGACATCGCGAGCTTGCGGAAGCTGAGTTCCGCAAAGCGCTCACCTTCAATCCCAAAGATGCAATCGCGCTCACCAACCTGGGCGTGGTGGTCTATGAACAGGGCCGCGTCGAGGAGTCGATCAAGCTGCATCGCAAGGCGGTCGCCCTCGATCCGAAGGCGGGAATCGCTCACAACAATCTCGGCGTGTCGCTTAACGCGATGTATCGCTACCCGGAAGCGGTTGCGGCCTATGCCAGGGCGGTCGATCTCGACCCGACCAACGCGCAAACGCTCAGCAACTACGGCGACGCGCTCACGAACAGCGGACGCTATGCGGACTCCGTCCCGCAGCTTCTCAAGGCGCTGTCGATCAGACCGGACTATGCAGAGGCCTACAGCAATCTCGGCATGGCCTACTGGGGCTTGGGCCAACTGGACGACGCGATTGCCGCGCTGCGCAAGGCGCTCGACCTCAATCCGGCGCTGGCGATGGCGCGGAAGAACCTCGGAAGTGTGTTGTTGATGTGCGGCCAGTTCACGGAAGGCTGGCAGCAATACGACTACCGCTGGACCGCCGACAGCATCCTGCTGCGCTACGTCTATCCGCTGTGGACCGGACGCCCGGTCGATGGCGAACTCCTGATCTGGGGCGAGCAGGGGCCGGGGGATGAGATCCTCCACGCCAGTATGATGGGCGATCTGGTCGCTGCCGGGATGCGCGTGGTGTGGGAATGCGATCCGCGCCTGGCGCCGCTGTTCCAGCGGTCCTATCCGACGGTGCGCGTGATCCCGCGCCGGACTCCGCAGCCGGACCTCGGCGACAATATCAAAGCGCACCTTCCGGGCGGCAGCGTCGGCCATATCGTGCGCTTCGATCGCTCGCGCTTTCCGCTGCAACGGCGGGCCTATCTTGAACCGGACGTCGCGCGCGCCGCAGCATTTCGCGCCAAGCTCGGGCTCAAGGCCGGAGAAAAACTCGTCGGCATCTCCTGGCTGAGCAAGAACGTCGCGTTCGGCGAGAAAAAGAGCACGGCTCTGGCCGCGTGGGTGGACATCTTGCGTACACCGGGCTGCCGATTCGTCGATCTCCAATACGGCGACACTTTGGTGGAGCGCCAGGCGCTCGCGCGCCAGCACGGCGTGGAATTGCTTCATGTCGATGGCTTGGACATGCGTGACGATCTCGATGGCCTCGCGGCCCTCGTGTCCGCCTGCGACTTGGTGATCACCGTCTCCAACACCACCGCGCATGTCGCCGGTGCGGTGGGAACGCCCGTCTGGATTCTTGTCGCCTCGGGCGGGGGTAAGCTTTGGTATTGGGGCACCGAGAAAGACGACGTGCCCGTCTGGTACCCCGTCGCGCGCATCATCCGCCAGCGTACCGGCGACCCGTGGGCAGTTAGCCTAAAGTATGCTGCCGACGCGCTCGAAGCCTTAAGAAAGCATCCGTGATCAGCGTGCACTGCCAGTGATTTCAACGCGTTGCAGTCGTAAGAGTCTTAACACTGCTGCGCCTTTTGAGAGCGCCCCATCGTTGATAGAGTGCGCCCACGTTTGAAGGGGTCGCGCGTACGCCTGCTCGGGGCAAATTTCACGTCCCCTACGCGCAAAATTTGCAGCTCGTTAACTTCTATAAATCATACCTGCGAGCATGAACCACGTCCCTGAAATGCAGATGTCGGCGCATCTTGCTGCGCTGCGCGGCCTGTTCCTGGTCGCGCTGCATCATGGCGTGCAACTGCCGCCCGAAGCCTTCGCCTCCGCGGACGAGGCCGATACCATCGGCTCCGTGCTGCGCCTGATGAAGGAAGTCGGCCTCACCGGCAAATTGCTGCGCAATCGCACATGGGACCAGGTCACCCGCTTGGGTACGGCTTATCCGGCGATGGTGGAGCAGACCGACGGCGGTTGGGTGATCATCGCCGGCGCAATGCCCTCGGCCGACAATCAAATCGCGCTTGCCGTGCTGGATCCGCGCAACGAGAAGGCTGGCGTGGCGCTGGTCGCGCGTGATGCGTTCGAGCAGCGTTGGACGGGCCGCGTGATCCTGTGCAAGCGGCGCTTCAAGCTCATCGATCAGGGTCAACCCTTTGGTTTCCGCTGGTTTCTGCCGGACATCATCCAGCAGGGCCGCTATTTCCGCGACGTCGCCATCGCCGCGGTCATGGGCACGCTGATCAGCTTCGGCATGCCGCTGTTGTTCCAGATCATGATCGACAAGGTGATCCCGCACCGCAGCCAGCAGACACTGATGGCCGTGGCGATCGCCTTCGTGGTGATCATGCTGTTCGAGTCGGTGTTCTCCTACGTTCGCCAGTACTTGATGCTGTTCGCGACCAATAAGATCGACGCGCGCCTAGCTTCGCGCACGTTCGCGCACATGCTGCGCCTGCCGATGCAGTTCTTCGAGAGCCACACCGCCGGCGTGCTGCTGCGCCACATGCAGCAGACCGAAACCATCCGTAACTTCCTCACCGGCCGTCTGTTCCATACCTTCCTCGACACGCTCACCATGCCGATTCTGCTGGTGGGCCTGTTTCTATATTCCGCGAAGCTGACCTTCGTTGTGCTCGGCTTCACCGCGATCTTGGCCGGCATCATCGGCATCATGGTGCCGACATTCCGCAGCTATCTCGAGCAGCTCTACGCCGCCGAAGGCGCGAAACAGGCCGATCTCGTGGAAACCATCCACGGCATGCGTACGGTGAAGTCGCTTGCGCTCGAAGGCTTGCGCATCAAGTCGTGGGATCAGAAGGTCGCCAGTTCCATCCGCCGCCGCGCCACTGTTGGCTACTTCAGCGCGATTGCCGTCACGTTGACTGGCTCGATCCAGAACATCATGCAGATGACAGTGTTGTTCATCGGCGCCTATTTGCTGTTCGACGGCGAGATCAGCATGGGCGCGCTGATCGCCTTCAACATGCTCTCCGGACGCGTGACGGGCCCGCTCGTCGCCCTCGTCGGCCTGATCAACGAATACCAGCAGACCGAAATTTCGCTGAAAATGCTCGGGCAGGTGATGAACCACCCGCCGGAGCGCGACCCGAATCAGCGCGGCGTGCGCCCGGCGTTGACCGGCTCGCTCGAGCTCGACAGCGTCACCTTCCAGTACGAAGGTGCGGCATCTCCGGCGCTGAAGGATGTGAACTTCTCGGTCGAAGAAGGCCAGGTGATCGGCATCGTCGGCCGGTCCGGCTCCGGCAAGACCACCATTACGCGCCTGATCCAGGGCATCCACACCGCGCAGCAGGGCCTGATTCGGCTGAGCGGCACTGACATCCGCCATATCGACCTGACGCACCTGCGCCGCAGCATCGGCGTCGTGCTGCAGGACAATCTGCTGTTCCGCGGCACGATCCGCGACAACATCGCGGCAGGTAAACCAGACGCCTCGCTGCATGAGGTGATGGAAGCCGCGCGCCTCGCCGGCGCCGACGAATTCATCGATCGCCTGCCGATGTCCTACGAGACGTTCGTCGAGGAAAGCGCCACCAACTTCTCCGGTGGTCAGCGTCAGCGCCTTGCCATCGCGCGCGCGCTTCTGCTGCGTCCGCGCCTGCTGCTGTTCGATGAAGCCACCAGCGCGCTCGATCCGGAAAGCGAATCGATCGTCCACCAGAACCTCACCGAGATCGCGCGCGGCCGCACGATGATCATCGTCTCGCACCGCTTGTCGTCGCTCGTGCAATCCGACGCGATCCTTGTGCTGGAACGCGGCCAGGTACTCGACTTCGCGCCGCACAACGAACTGCTTGAGCGCTGCAACATCTACCGCCATCTGTGGGACCAGCAGACGGGGCATTTGCACAGTGCTTAATCTGCTCCCAGCCAAGGTCCAGAAGACCGCTCGCGACCTTCAGCGCCGCGTGCAGGACACCCATAAGAGTCTCGTGGGTGTCTCGCAGCCGAGCGTGACGCCGGAAGCGGTGCCGTTCCTCGATCCGATCGACGAGATCGTCGAAGAATCACCGCCGCGCATGCTGTTCGGCGCGCACTATATTGTCGTGGCGATGTTCCTCTCGCTGCTGTTCGTTACGGCCGTGGTGAAGGTTGACGTGGTCGTGGCGGGCGCCGGCCGCGTCTCCACGGTTACGCCGCCGATTGTCATGCAGGCCATCGAACGGGCGATCATCCGCGAATTGCCCATCAAGGCCGGCGATGTCGTGACCAAAGGGCAGATCCTCGCCACCCTCGATCCGACCTTCGCGCAAGCCGATCTGAGTTCGTTGACCGCGCAGCAGCATACGTTCATGGCGCAGGTCAAACGGCTAGAAGCGGAAGAGGCCGGCGAGGTCTATGACCCCGGCGAGTCGCCCAATCCGGACGAGGTGCTGCAGAAATCGCTGTTTGACCAGCGCCAGGCGCAGTACGCCTCGCGCCTGCGCATCTTCGACGAGGAAATCGCGCGTCGTAAGGCCAACGCGCGTACCACCGACGATCACCGCATATCCCAGGCCAAGCAGCTTGAGATCGCCAAAGACGTGGAGCGCATGCGCTCCGAGATGGCCCAAAAGCAGGTCGGCTCAAAACTCAATCTGCTCGAGGCGCAAGCCTCGCGCATGCGCATCGAGCAGGACCTGACCGATACCGTCAACCGCACGTCCGAAGTCGCGCACGATCTGCAATCGAAAGACGCCGAGCGCCAAGCCTTCATCGACGAATGGCGCCACCAGATCCTCGATCAGCTGATCACCGCCCGTACCGAACTCACCAAGATTAGCGAGAGCGCGTCCAAGGCGTCGCTGCTGAAGGACCTTGTCGTGCTCACCGCGCCGGAAGACGGCGTGGTGCTCGAAGTGATCCGCCGCGGCGTGGGCTCGGTTGTCCGCGAGGCGGAGCCGATCGTCACGGTCGTTCAATCGAATGCGACGCTTGAAGGCGACATCACCATCAACTCCGCCGATATCGGTTATGTCCAGGCGGGGGATCAGGTCGTCGTGAAGGTCGATGCATTCCCGTACCAACGCCATGGCTTTCTGCAAGGCAAGCTGGTGAGCGTGAGCGAGGAGTCCTTCTCCACCAACAGCGGCACCTCCGATGGGGTGGTCCCGACCATGCCCATGGGCAGCACCCAATCCGGCGCGTTCCACCGCGGACGCGTCTCCTTCAATGCGACGACCCTGGAAGACATGCCCGAAGGCGCGCGCCTGATCCCCGGTATGACCCTGCGCGCGGAGATCAAAGTGGGCGCCCGCAGCGTGCTTTCATACTTCTTAAGCCCGATCGCCAAAGTCTTCGGCGAGAGTATCCGCGAGCCTTAAGGCGCGCGACTCCGTGTAAAAGTTAACGAAAGTCATTCGAGGCGATAAACCAAAGAGTGTATCCGATCCGATCGATCCCGCGGCGTGTTTGCTACCAGATGCAGTGTGCGCGCCGCTCGAAGGAAACAATAGGTTGTAATATCAGGGACTTACCGATGGGCGAACGAGGGCGGGATAACTTCCAAGGACTTGTAACAAAGTTCTGCCCAATTTCTCTTGTCGCTGGAATTTACATCAGTTAAACCGTTACGTGTGACAGTGGGCTGAACGCTCACAGACTTATGTCTCTAGAATGGGGATGCCAGATGCCGATGAGTGCATCGACCGCTTCAGTGCGTGTCAGCCAGCAGTCGCTTTTGAGCGCGCGGCCTAAGGGCTGTCTCCGAACCGGAGACGTCGCGACCTTCAATGTTTTTAGCGTCCTCGTTCGGAGTGCCACGCCATGAGTCTTAGCTCAACCGCCATTTCTGGCCTCTCAACGACAACGATCTCGGGATTAACAACGACCGAGATCATCGCGTTCGACACAACGGAACTCGGGTATTTCTCGACGACCCAAGTCAACGCGATCAACACGACAGACATCGCGGCGCTGACGAATACGCAGGTGAAGGGCCTTAACAGCACTTTCATCGCCGGGCTCAACACCACGCAGATCACGAACCTCACCACCACCGAACTCAGCTTGCTCTCCACGGCGCAGCTGAACTTCATGGAGACGACGGACGTCGCGGTCCTCACCACGACGCAAGTTGGCGGCCTCACCGTTGCGCAGCTAAACGCGCTGAATTCGACGACCCTCGGCGCTTTGAGCACGACGCAGGTCACGGCGCTGAGCACGACGCAGGTCGCCGGCCTGACCACGACCACGCTGAATCGGCTTGAGACCACTGACCTTGTTGCCCTCACCACGACCGAAGTCAGCGCGCTGACGGCTGCGCAGCTCAACGGTCTGAACACGACCACCCTCGGCGCTCTGACCACGACTCAGGTCTCCTCGCTCACGACCACGCAGGTTGCGGGCCTGACTACGGTTGCGCTGAACAATCTCGAGACCACGGACGTGGTGGCGCTGACCACCACGCAGGTCGATGCCCTGACATTGGCGCAGCTCAACGGTCTGACTTCGACGGCCCTCGGCGCTCTGACGACGACGCAGGTGACCGCGCTCTCGACCACGCAGGTCGCCGGCTTGACCACGACTGCACTGAACCGGATCGAGACCACGGACGTGGTGGCTCTGACCACGACGCAGATCGGGGCTCTGACGGCGGCGCAGCTCAACGGTCTGAACACGACCAACCTCGGCGCTCTCTCGACCACGCAAGTCACTGCTCTCACGACCACCCAGGTCGCAGGTCTGAGCACCACCCAGCTGAACAAGCTTGAGACCACGGACTTGGTCGCTCTGACCACGACCGAGATCGGTGCGCTGACGGCCGCTCAGTTGAATGGCCTGAACACGACGGCGCTCGCCGCTCTGACGACGACGCAGGTCACCTCTCTCTCGACCACCCAGGTCGCGGGTCTGAGCACTACCCAGCTGAACGCGCTCGAGACCACGGACCTGGTCGCTCTGACCACGACCGAGATCGGTGCGCTGACGGCAGCCCAGCTG
>CANJPQ010000005.1 GCA_947476275.1 Fidelibacterota bacterium | reverse complement strand
TCTTCCGGCCCTGTGCCGCACCGCCGATATCCTGGTGGTCGCCGCCGGTCAGCGCGAAATGGTGCGCGGCGACTGGGTCAAACCCGGCGCGACCGTGATCGACGTGGGCATCCACCGCATCCCGCTCGAGGGCGGCAAGGCGCGCCTGCGGGGCGATGTGAACTTCGCCGAAGCCTCAGAGGTCGCCGGCGCCATCACCCCGGTGCCGGGCGGCGTCGGCTTGATGACGGTTGCGTGCTTGATGGTGAACACCCTGAAGGCCTGCTGCCTCCAGAACGGCATCACCGACATCGCAATCCCGTCGACTCTGCCGAAGGGTTAGTGGGCGAAGGGTGAGGCAGCGACGGCGCGGCGAGTTTTTTCGCGCGCCGCAGAAGCCCGCCGTAGAACACCACGTAATAGCCGATCATCAGGAACAGCGCGCCCAAGGTGAGCGGGCTGTCGAACATGCCCGCCCACGGATTGCCCATCTGGCCCGCGGCTTGCCCGGCATGGGCCGCCGCCGCTTGCATCGCATCCGACGCGCCGATCACGCGCGACAGCACGCGCGCCACCAGCAGCGCGGTCACCCCCAGACCGATGTAAAGGTTGGCCGTGTAAAACGTGCCGTCGGCGGTGTGCTCCATATGGGCCAGCCGCAGCGATAGCAGCGCCAGCCCCAATCCCAACGCCGCGCCGATCACGGCATACAATGCGCTGTGCAGCGGCATCGCCACCAGGAATCCGACGCCGACAAGCGTGAGAATTCCCATCCGCACCGTCATGCGCGTGGGCTTCATCTTCTGCCGGCCGATATGGGCGCGTGCGCGGCGATAGACCACAAACGCCATGATCACCAGGGGCAGTCCAACCGAAATGATCTGTTGGCTTGTCACGTGCCGTCAGGTCTTCAGCGTGGCACGCAGCTCAGCGTCGCCGAACACGTTGATGAACGAGTCCATGATGTGATCGATCATCGCATGATTCACATGGTGGCTTGAGCCATCGTCCGCGCCGTAGACGCTGTCGGTGTGTCCGCCAACCCAGCGCACCATCTCGAACGACGGCCAGTAAATGACCCGCGGCAAATTCTTTGCCACAACTTCGTGTACGGCGATGCGCAATGTCGATTTGGAGATGCAGTCCGCGACAATAGCCGAGTGGAATTCCGTGGCGACCATCAGCGGGACCGGCGACACGGTCAGCACCATGGCCGCTTTCGGCGCCAGCTCACGGATCACCGACAGGATGTAGAGCAGGTTATCGACATTGTCCTGAACCGAAGTCGTGCGGAAATCGCAGCGCCGGAACAGAGCCGCCTTGTTGGTCTCGGTCGAGCGCGACATCACGAACGCGCCGGTCTTGCGGTCGAAATGCGCCGCCGCCAGGCCCATCGTGTAGACGAACAGGTCCGTTTCCCTCAGGGCCGCAAGATACCGCTCGCGGGACTCGGCGCCGACATTGTTGGCGACAATCTCTGTCCGCTCGTCGCACACACCATCGCGCAGCCAGTCGGCGACGGCACGATTGGCGAAGGTGCTGTTGTGCTATTCGCCGCAGGTCATGTTTTCGACCCGAAGGTCGTAGCGCCGCAGGGAATAGGCGAGATTGCGCGCAAAGCACGAGCCTTGTGTGAACACGCCCATGCCGCGACGCAATTTGATCCCGGCAGTCGGGATATTCTTCACGACGTATTCGTCGATGATGTTCCGCACATCGGCGAAATCCTTCGCCGCATCCGGCCAGCGATTGAAGGCCATTTTTGGCGGCGGTGCCGCAGCCAAATGCTCAAGCTCCATGATCGTCGCCTGCAAGCCCAGGTCGTCGGGCTTCATCTGCAGGGCGCGGCGCGCGGCGTCGAGGGCGTCTGCGTATTTTCCGACCACGGACAGCGCCGATACCAAGTGTGAGATCGCCATGAAATCCTGCGGCAGCAGGCGTACCGCTTCTTGCAGGAAGGGAATCGCCTCCGCATGTCGCCCGGCCGACGCCAGGATATGGCCGAGAGAATATTGCGCCTGGCCCCAATGCGGTTTGAGGCGGACCGCAACGCGAAAGTGAGTCTCGGCCTTTCCGCGCTGGCGGGTGTTGAAATAAGCCGCCGCGAGATTGAGATGCAGCGGCGCATTCTCTCCGATCGCATCCATATGGGGCGCCAAGAACGTGACGATCTCGACGTACCGCTTCTGTTTTGTGAGAAAGTCCGCCACCAGCAAAAAGCCGGCGGGGTTGGCCCCTTCCGCCGTCACCAGGGTCGCCGCTGCCGCAACGGCGGCGGCGATGTCGTTGCGCTGCAGAGCCTCGCTGACCTTCCCCGTTCCGCGGAGTCGTTCGAGGCCGGCGAGATGCTCCTGTGCCTCCTGACTTCCGGGCCTCAGCCCGTTGGCCGAATGTGCATATGCGATCGCCTGTTCGTAGTCGCCAACGCCTGCCAGCGCGGACGATAAGATCAGGTTGGACTCAAAGTGCTGCGGCGATAAACGCACGGCTTCTTGAAGGTGCGGGACAGATTGCGCATGTGCGCCGGTGCGGTGCAGGCCGTAGCCCAGCGCGAATTGGGCGTGATGCCAATGTGGCTTTCGCTGCACCAGTCCGGACAGCAGCGGCATCGCATCGGCCAGGCGTCCAGTCTCGAAGAGCGCGCGGCCCAGCTCCCATTGGAACTGGGGCATATCGCCGAAGCTTTCCTGATGCGGAGAAAACAGTGCGATCGTCCGGTCATGCTGTCCGGTCTTGCTGAGGTGTTCCGCCACCATCAGCAGTCCTGTCGGATCTGCACCGGATCCGGCCGCCAATTCTCCGGCAAGTGAAATCGCCCCATCAAGCCGCGCCTGTTGCAATGCTGCCGCGATGTCCCGCAGGACATCGTCTCGGCTTCTTGAAATCGCGGTTGGTGGTGTCTCGAGAGTCATAGCGCCGTCATTGCGGTGGGCTATGGAGTTTTGCACGGCTCATGCGCAAAAGGTAGGGCAGCTGATCTGCCGTCAGCCACTGTGCACCCCGCGCCTCACAATCCCAGGCGGGCGACGTAGGCAGCGAAGGGCGACGTGCCGTCGCGTTGTTCCAGAATCTGCAAGAGATGCAACGCGAGGTCTACGGATCCGTACAGATCATGCATCAGCGCCGCCAGTTTCAGAATCCGCTCACCCGGCAATGTCGCGATGCGCTCGAAGGTAGGGAAGTAGACTGCGTCCGCCCAGATGACTTGGTTAATGCCCCTCAGCAGCTTGGAAGGGTGCTTCATCGGCGTATAATAATATTTGTTCAGCTCCCGCAGGGCGTGCAACTGGAAGCCGCTGCTGCGCATGTGCCCGTCGATGTCCGCGAACAGCGGTTGGCCGGTATAGAGCGGCACGAACTCGACTTCCGTTTCGACGACAAGGGCCGTCGACACCAAGCGCGGTGCGCCGCGCAGAACATCCAATTCGGCGCCCTGAACGTCCATCTTCAGAAAATCGATTTCCGTGTCCGGCACCGCATCGTCGAGCCGTCGCGTTTGCACGGGATGCTGCGCGACCGGGACGGTAAGGAGTGGAAGATTGGTGAACCGCGCCACAACCGACGTGTTGACGGGATAGAGCGACCCGGTCTGCGGCACATTGGTCTGGTGGTAGGTGCCGGCTGTGCCATCGCCGATGAAATAGGGGTAGATGCGCCGCGATGGACTCGGATGCATCTGCAATTTCTCGTAGGCCTGCGCGTTCGGTTCGAAGCCGATCACGGCCGCATGCCCGGCATCGAGGAGCCCTTGATAGGGCGGCAGCCGATCGACGATCGCCGCGCCGACATCGACGATCGACATTGGCGCAAGACCTGGCGCCATGTCGTAAAAGCTGAAAGCAGCGGCTTTGGTGTCGCTCATGGCGCCTAGCGCAACCCGATCTGTCTCAGCCGAACTTGCTGAAATCCGGCGCGCGCTTTTCAAAGAAGGCCTGTGCGGCTTCCTTGAACTCCGGCGAACCCAGGCGCTCGCCGAACGCCTGTCCTTCCCGCGCCATACAGGCCTGGACCGCCGGCAGGTCGGCGCGCATCAGGCGCTTGGTTGCACGCAGGGCCGCGGGCGGCTTGGCGGCCAGGGCGCGCGCTTTCGCCGCCACGGTCTCAGCCATTGCTTCGGCTGCGATCACGGCGTTGACCAGCCCGAAATCGAGGGCGGTTTGCGCATCGAACGGTTCGCCGAGCATCAGAAGCTCGGCCGCCTTGCGCTCGCCCACCACCCGCGCGAGCAGTTGGCTGGACCCGAACTCCGGCACCAGGGCGAGGTTGACGAACGGCAGTGAAAACCGCGCCGCCGGCACCGCGTAGGCGAGATCGCAATGCAGCAGCAGCGTGGTGCCAATCCCCACGGCGATGCCGTTCACCGCTGCGATCGCCGGCTTCGAGAGCTGAGAGAGCGCCTGCATAAACTGGAACACGGGCGCGTCCGGCGTGTTCGGCGGGTTCTCGAGAAAGTCCTTGAGGTCGTTGCCGGCCGTGAAGGCATCGCCCGCGCCGGTGATCACCACCACGCGCACCGCGCCGTCTTGTTCCGCCGTGCGGCAGGCCTGCGCCATCGCCGCGTACATGACCGCGGTGATGGCGTTCTTTTTTTCCGGCCGGTTGAACCGCACCGTCATCACGCCGTTCGCAACTTCCGTAACGACGTGATCGGTCATGGCGGTTCCCCTTACTTCTTGCCGTGGGCCATCGCGCCCAGGCGCAGGCGCAGTGCGTTGAGCTTGATGAAGCCTTCCGCGTCGAACTGGTTGTAAACCGAGTCTTCCTCGAAGGTCACGTAATCCATGCGATAGAGCGAGTTGGGCGACTTGCGGCCGACCACGCTGCACAGGCCTTTGAACAGCTTCAGGCGCACCACGCCGTTGACCCAGGTCTGCGTCTGGTCGATGGCGGCCTGCAGCATTTCGCGTTCCGGCGCGAACCAGTAGCCGGTGTAGACCAGCTTGGCATAGCGCGGCATCAGCTCGTCCTTCAGGTGCATGGCTTCGCGGTCGAGGGTGATGGACTCCATCGCGCGGTGGGCGACGTGCAGCACCGTACCGCCCGGGGTCTCGTACACGCCGCGGCTCTTCATGCCGACATAGCGGTTCTCGACCAGGTCGAGGCGGCCGACGCCGTTGCGCCCGCCGATCTTGTTGAGCTCCGCGAGCAGGTTGGCCGGGGAGAGCTTCTTGCCGTTCACGGCAATCGCATCGCCCTTGGCGAATTCGATCTCCACGTACTCCGCTTTGTCCGGCGCCTTCTCCGGCGACACGGTCAGGCGGAACATGTCTTCGTCCGGCTCCACCCACGGGTCTTCCAGCGCTTTGCCCTCGTAGGAGATGTGCAGCAGGTTCGCGTCCATCGAATATGGCGCCGCCCCGCGCTTGTCCGTCGGGATCGGGATCTGATGCTGCTCGGCGTATTCGATCATCTGCGTGCGCGACTGCAGGCTCCACTCGCGCCACGGCGCAATCACCTTCACGTCCGGCTTCAGGGCGTAGGCCGTCAGCTCGAAGCGCACCTGGTCGTTGCCCTTGCCGGTGGCGCCATGGGCGATGGCATCCGCGCCGGTCTCGTTGGCGATGTCGATCAGGCGCTTACCGATCAGCGGCCGCGCGATCGACGTGCCGAGCAGGTACACGCCTTCATACAGCGCGTTGGCGCGGAACATCGGGAACACGAAATCGCGGACGAACTCTTCCTTGAGATCGTCGATGTAGATCTCTTTGATCCCCATCAGCTCCGCCTTCTTGCGGGCCGGCTCCAGTTCCTCGCCCTGGCCGATGTCGGCCGTGAAGGTCACCACCTCGCAGTTCTTCTCCACCTGCAGCCACCGCAGGATGATGGATGTGTCGAGCCCGCCGGAATACGCCAGCACGACCTTCTTCGCTTTCGCCATGATTGGAGCGCCTTATCGCAAGAAACGTCGGGAAAAGTGGCGGCAGTATAGGGGCCGCGACCTCGGGAGCAAGCGCGGGTTGATGATGATTTTCAGCAGCTTAGCCAGGGCTTTCCGCCGCGCGCACCGGCACCTGCGCCACCTTCATCAGACGGCCCATCACATTGGACGGAAACCGTTCCAACACCGCATTCAGCGATTCCGCGGCCGCGTCGTAGGCGGCTTGGGCCTCGGCGGTCGACAGGCCGCTCGTCCGCCGGCGCTCCAGTTCAGCGTGCGCTTCCACAACCGCATCGCGATAGGCCAGCAGCCGTTGCCGCAGGGCAAGGGCGTAAGTCACGAAGACGACGCCAAAGCCGATGCCGATGACAAGGTCGGGGGTCTCATAGGTCATGGCGCACCGCCTCCGGGGTCTGCGGCGGGTGGACGAAAGTCACCAGGATGAAACTGACGATCATCAGCAGATACCACGCCCCGTATTTACCCCACCGCACCATTTCCCAGCCGCCGACCTGGGTGCGGGCGAGCATGATGTGTCGTAATCTTGCGTCCAAATATGGCGCAAGGGAGGCTCCCGCGTACATGTCCGTCCCACAAAAAATCTCCCGCCGCGCGCTCGCTACAATGACCGCCGCGGCGGCTGCGGCGACGGTGATGCCGGCCTCCGCTGCCGAAGCCGCGTTCGTCGCGCTGGAGGCCAAGCTCGGCGCCCGCATCGGTGTAATGGCGCTTGATACTGGGTCGGGTCGGCGTCTGTCCAACCGGGCCCACGAACGCTTCGCCATGTGCTCCAGCTTCAAGTGGCTGCTCGCCGCGGCGATCCTGGCGGAAGTGGATCGCAAACGTCTCGCCCTCGACCAGGTCATTCCCTACGGCAAGTCGGACCTCTTGTTCACCTCGCCGGTGACGAGGGCCAATGTCGCCAAGGGTGGTTTGCCGGTTGTCACCCTGTGCCAGGCGGTGGTGGAGGTCAGCGACAACGCCGCCGCCAATCGGCTCTTGAAGCTGATCGGTGGGCCGGCGGGCTTCACGCGGTTCGCGCGCAGCATCGGAGACAATGGGACGCGTCTCGATCGCACCGAACCGGCGTTGAACGAAAACAAGCCCGGCGATCCGCGCGACACCACCACGCCTGCCGCTTCAGTCGCCACGATGCAGAAAATCCTCCTTGGGGACGTGCTCACACCGTCCTCGCGCCAACTGCTCGTGGGCTGGATGAAAACCTGTCAAACCGGCGCCAAGCGTCTGCGCGCCGGATTGCCGACGGATTGGATCGCCGGCGACAAGACCGGCACCAGCAAGGCCGGGGCCGTGAACGACGTTGCAATTGCGTGGCCGCCCGGCCGCGCGCCGATTCTGATCGCTTGTTACATCGATGGTCCGATACGCGCGCTGGACGATACCGAGGCTGCGCACGCGAACGTGGCGCGGCACGTTGTCGCGGCGTTCGCCTAAGGCGCCGCGGCCTCTTTCTCGGCCCAGGTCTGTGCGGCTTGAGCGGCACGTTCGCGCTGCTCCTTGGCGGAAAGCTTTTCGCTGTCGGTCTTGAGCTGGCCGCAGGCAGCAAGAATGTCGCGACCGCGCGGCGTGCGGATCGGTGCGGTGAACCCGCCGTCCGCCAGCATCTGCGCGAAGGCGATCACCGTATCCGCATCCGAGCATTCGTAAATCGAACCGGGCCATGGATTGAACGGGATCAGGTTGAACTTGCACGGGATGCCGGCCACCAGCTTCATCAGCGCACGCGCATGGGCCGGGGTGTCGTTGATGCCTTTCAGCATCACGTATTCAAATGTGATCCGCCGCGCATTCGACATCCCCGGATAGGTCCGGCACGCCGCCATCAGCTCTTTGAGCGGATACTTTTTATTGATCGGCATGATCAGCGAGCGGGTGTCGTCATCCGGCGCATGCAGCGAGATGGCGAGATTCACGCCCAACTCCGCGCCGGCGCGATGGATTTCCGGCACGACACCAGAGGTGCTCAACGTGATGCGCCGCTTGCCCAGCGCGATGCCGTCGTCCGCCATCACGATCTTCATGGCGGTGGCGACGTTGTCGAAATTGTACAGCGGCTCGCCCATGCCCATCAGCACGATGTTGGACAGCATGCGGCGCTCATCGGTCGGTGTCGGCCATTCGCCGTAGCTGTCGCGCGCGAGCATGAACTGGCCGACGATCTCGAACGGCGTCAGGTTGCGCACCAGCCGCTGCGTGCCGGTGTGGCAGAAGCGGCAGGTCAGCGTGCAGCCCACCTGTGACGAAACGCACACCGCGCCGCGATCTTCCTCGGGAATGAACACCGTCTCGGCCTTTTGGCCGTCGGCGTATTGCATCAGCCACTTGCGCGTGCCGTCGGTGGAGGTCTGCTCCCGCGCCACGCTCGGCCGGCCGACCACATGGGTCTCTTCGAGCCGCGTGCGGAACGGCTTGGCCAGGTCGGTCATGGCGGCGAAATCGGTCGCCCCGCGATGATAGATCCAGTGCCACAGCTGCTTGGCGCGGAACGGCTTTTCGCCCAGCGCCGCCACCGCTTCGGACAGACCTTCGCGCGACAGCCCCACCAGCGCGGTGCGGCTGTCCGTTTCGGCGATGGGGACTGCGACGATCAGGTTCATGCCCGGCAGATACGCTCAAAGGCGCTTTTGGGCAAGGGAAGGGCCTTAGACGTGGGCCGAAAGGTCCCTGATGGTCGCCTGGGGCCCGTGGAGGGGGCAGGCCGGGTCCGGATTGACCTTTACCGTGCGCATTGTGGCCGCCAGGGCGTCATAGATAAGCAATCGGCCGCTCATGCTGTCGCCGATGCCCAAAATCTCCTTCAGCACCTCGGTGGCCTGCAGGGTGCCCATGACCCCCGCCACGGCCCCCAGGATGCCTGCCTCTGAACAGGTCGGGATCAGGCCCGCCGGCGGTGCCTCCGGATAGAGGCAGCGGTAGCACGGCCCGCTGTGGTGGGCTTTGAAGGTCGCAAGCTGGCCGTCGAAGCGCAGGACCGCGGCGGACACCAATGTTTTCTTTGCGAGATAGCACGCGTCGTTCACCAGGAACCGCGTCGGGAAATTATCGCTGCCGTCGACCACGATGTCGTAGCCGCCGATCAGGTCCATGGCATTCGCAGCGGTCAGCCGCGTCTTGTGGGGCACAAGCTTCACGTCCGCGTTCATCGCCGCGACCGCCGCGCCGGCGCTGTCGACCTTCGCCACACCGACCCGATCTGTTGTGTGGGCGATCTGACGCTGCAGGTTGGACAGATCGACCGTGTCGTCATCCACCACGCCGATGGTGCCGACGCCCGCGGCGGCGAGATATAGGATCACCGGCGAGCCCAGCCCGCCGGCGCCGATCACCAGCACACGCGCGTTGAGCAACTTCTCCTGCCCAATACCGCCCACGTCCTCCAACAGGATGTGGCGGGCGTAGCGGTGAATCTGGTCCTCGCGAAAATCCATGGGCCCTACGTGCCGTACTCGCGTTCGACCTTACAGATACGGACGCGGTGGGCGGAATACCACTCTTCGGCGCCGCGTTTTTGCGCGGCGATATGTTCGACATGCGCTTTCCAGGCGGCGATGGAGGCGAGGTCGCGCCAATAGCACAAGGTGATTCCCAGCGTCTCACGCACGGACTCGATGCCCAGGAACCCCGGCATCCCTTGTGTGGCTTCGACCATGCGTTCGGCCATGGCGGCGTAGCCGTTGTCGCCGTCGGTGCGCAGCGAGGTGAAGATCACCGCGTAGTACGGCGGCTCCGGCGTAACGGCAATCGCTGCGGCGCCGCCGCTCATCAGCGCTTCGTGACGCCGGTGGAGCCGAACCCGCCGGCGCCGCGCACGGTATCGGTCAGTTCGGACGTCTCGCGGAAGGTGACTTTGGTGACTGGCGCCACCACCATCTGCGCGATGCGCGCGCCGCGCGTCACCGTGAACGGCTCGCGGCCGTGGTTGATCAGGATCACGCCGACTTCGCCGCGATAATCCGCATCGATCGTGCCGGGGCTGTTCAGCACCGTCACGCCGTTCTTCGCCGCGAGCCCTGAGCGCGGACGCACTTGCGCCTCGTAGCCCGGTGGCAGCGCGATGGCGAAACCGGTGGCGATAATCGCGCTGCCGCCCGGCGTCAGGATCACGTCGGCATCGACGGCCGCGCACAGGTCCATGCCGGCCGCGTGTTCGGTCTGATAGCTCGGCACCGACAAGCCGTCGCCGTTGGGCAGGCGTTTGATCTCGACGCGGATCTCTTCGTTCACGATTGAGGTTTCCCGTTCAGGGCTAGGGCGATGCGTTGGGCGAGACGGTCGGCCACGGCCTGCTTGCGCATGCTGGGCCAATCCTCCACGCCGTCGGCGGTGATCAGGTGCACGGTGTTGTGGTCGCCGCCGAAGGTGCCCGTGCCGGTCCCGACGTCGTTGGCGACGATCCAATCGCACTGCTTGGCGGCGCGCTTGGCCTTGGCGTTCTTGATCAGGTTGTTGGTCTCCGCGGCGAAGCCCACCACCAGGCGCGGGCGCTTGCTGCCGGGCTTGGACAAGGTCGCGAGGATGTCCGGGTTTTGCGCCAGCTTCACCGTCGGCGGCTTGGCACCCTTCTTGATCTTGCTCGGCGCGGGGTTCTCCACGGTCCAATCGCCGACCGCCGCGGCGCACACGGCGATGTCCACCGGCAGCGCGGCTTGTGCGGCCTTCAACATCTGTTCCGCGGTTTCGATCTTCACCAGGGTGACACCGTCCGGCACTGGCTCATGGGTCGGGCCCGAGATCAGCGTCACGTCGCAGCCTTGCGCAATCAACGCCGCGGCAATCGCATGGCCCTGCTTGCCTGAGGAGCGATTGGCGATGTAGCGCACAGGATCGATCGGCTCATAGGTCGGCCCGCTGGTCACCAATGCGCGGCGGCGTGCGAGCGGCCCTTGCCGGTTGCCCTTCTGGAAGAAGCGATTCAGCGCCGCGATGATGTCGGGCACTTCCGCCATGCGTCCGTCGCCGACTTCGCCGCAGGCAAGATCGCCCGCGCCCGGCCCGACGATGTTGATCTGGCGGCTCTGCAGCGTGGCGAGGTTGGCTTGCGTGGCCGGGTGCGTCCACATCATCACGTTCATGGACGGCGCGATCATCACCGGCTTGTCGGTGGCGAGAAGGGCTGTGGTGGCGAGATCGTCCGCCAAACCGTGCGCCATCTTCGCCATGATATCGGCGGTGGCGGGCGCCACCAGGATGATGTCGGCCTCGCGCGAGAGCCGGATGTGGCCCATCTCGCTCTCGTCCTTGAGGTCGAACAGATCGGTGTAAACCTTGTCGCCGGACAGGGCTGCGAGCGTGAGCGGCGTGACGAAGTTCGCCCCACCTTTCGTCAGAATGCACCGCACCTTCGCCCCGCGCTCCCGCAGGCGGCGAATCAGGTCAGGCACTTTCACCGCAGCGATTCCGCCCGCCACGATGAGTAAGATTCGCCGCTGCTCAAGCACCGGGTGTCTCCGCAATAAGGCGAACGGACTTTAGCCCATCCGCACCGGGAAAGTCTCCTAGGCCGCCGACAACGCGGTCGCGAGGCCCAGGTCGCTTTCGACCCGTTGCACCCATGCGCGCAACGCGGGCCAGCGGCTCAGAGACATACCGCCTTCGTCGGCCAGCCGCGTATAGGCCACCAGGGCGATGTCGGCGACGGACAGGCGCTCGCCGACGAAATAGCGCCGGCCTTGCAAGTGCGAATCCATCGTCGCCAGCGCACGGTCGGCCCGTGGCGCCAATGTCGGGTCGATCTGGTCTTCCGGCTTCTGCAGCAGGAAGCGTTGGAAGCGCAAGTATCCCACCACAGGATTGTGCGTCAGCTGTTCCCAGAACAGCCATTGGTGCATCAACCCGCGATCGAGCGCGTCGTCAGGGATGAGCGCGCTGCCTTCCGCCAGGAACAGCAAGATGGCGTTGGATTGGGCCAGCTTGCGCCCGTCCGCCAGCACCATCACGGGCAGTTCCCCCGCCGGGTTGATCTTCAGGAAGTCCGGCGATTGGGTTTCTTTTTTCTCGATGCTGATTCTGATCCAGCGATACGGAATCTTCAGGTGATCGGCGATGAACCGCACCTTGTCGCAATGGGCCGAATAGGAGTCGCCATAGATGGTGATGGTCATGATGTGCTCAACGCCAGATCAGCGCTGCGCCAAGCCCCAGCACCAGCACCCAGGGCAACCATACCAACCAGCGCCGCCCGTTGGGTTCGCCCCGCAAAGCGCGCGCAGACGCCGGATGCAGGCGCACGCCGCCGTTCTCCAAACTTGCCGCCAGTGTATCCAGCCGCTCCACCAGTGACGGCAGGCGCGCGGCACTCTCCAGCACGCTGCTGACGGTTTCGATGATGCGCGCCTCGGGGCCCAGGCGCTCGCGGAACCAGCTTTCGATCAAGGGCCGCGCCATCTCCCACATGTTGGTTTCGGGCGCGAGACGCCGGCCCACGCCCTCGGCCAGCAGCATGCTCTTCTGGAGCAACAGCAGTTGCGGCTGGGTCTGCATCTCGAACGCTTCGGTGATGTAGAACAACTGGCCGAGCAGCCGCGCAATCGAGATCTCCGCGATCGGTTTGCCCAGAATCGGCTCGGCGATCGAGCGGCACGCCTGCGCGAACGCCGGCACGGATTTGTCCGACGGCACGTAGCCCGCGCGCACATGCACTTCTGCGACGCGCATGTAGTCGCGGGTCAGGAAGCCGAGCAGCATTTCGCCGAGGTTGCGCTGCGTGGCGGAATCGATCCGCCCCATGATGCCGAAGTCCAGGCCGATCACCGTGCCGTTGGCCTCCACGAACAGGTTTCCCGGATGCATATCGGCGTGGAAGAAGCCGTGGCGGAACACCATCGTGAAAAAGGTCTCCGCCGCACTCTGCACTACCGCGGTCGGATCGAGGCCAAGCGCGCGCACGCCGGCGGGATCGTCCACCCGCGCACCGCCGACGCGCTCGAGTGTCAGCACATGTTCCGACGTGCGCTGCCAGTCCACCGCCGGTACGCGGAAGCTCGGGATCTCGGCGAAGTTCTCCGCCAGCTCCTGGGCTGCCGCCGCTTCCAGGCGCAGGTCCATCTCCAGGCGCACGGTCTCGGCGAAGGTCGCCATCACTTCGATCGGCTTGAGGCGGCGCAGGCGCGGCGCCCAGCGCTCGACCTCTTCCGCCATCCAGAACATGACCTCGAAGTCCTTGGCGAACTTCTCCTTCACGTCCGGGCGCAGCACCTTCACCGCCACTTCGCGGCCGTCGGCGGTCACGGCGAAATGCACCTGGGCGATCGAGGCCGCCGCCACCGGCGTGTCGTCGAAGGAGGAATACAGCGCGCTCAACGGCACGCCGAAGTCCGCCTCGATACTGGCGCGCGCCGCCTTCGCGGGGAACGGCGGCAGGCGATCCTGCAACTCCGCAAGATCGGCGGTGACCTCTTCGCCCAGCAGATCCGCGCGGGTGGACAGCGCTTGGCCAAACTTGATGAATGTGGGGCCGAGTTCCGTCAGGGCGCGCGCCAGTCGTTGCCCCGGCCGCAATCCGGCGCTTTCCGGACGGCGGCGGAACAGGGTGCGTCCCACCCGCGCGGCAATCGCGCCGGCCGGATGCACATTCAGCAGGAACAGGGCGTCGTAGCGCGCCAGGCTGCGCGCGATCACGAACAGGCGGATAAAGCTGCGGATCGTTCTGATCATCGCTGGATCATCTCTGCGGGCTCACAGCCGCCAGCCCGAATGCAGCGCCGCAATGCCGCCGGTGAAGTTACGATAGGTTGCGCGGCCCAGCCCCGCGGCCTCCATCATCGCCACAAGCCGCGCTTGGTCCGGGAACTTGCGAATGCTCTCCGCCAGATACACGTAGGCGTCGCGATCCCCGGCCACTGTCTGGCCGAGCCACGGCAGCACCTTGAATGAGTAGGTGTCGTACAACGTGTCCACCACCGGCACGACCACGCGGCTGAACTCCAGGCACAGGAAGCGCCCACCCGGTTTCAATACGCGCCGCGCCTCGCGCAGCGCCGTGTCGATATGTGTGACGTTCCGCAGCCCGAAGGCGATGGTGTAGGCGTCGAAGGACATGTCGGGGAACGGCAGGGCTTCCGCATTGCCGCACACCCAGGACAGGCCCGCGATCACGCCGCGGTCCAGCATGCGGTCGCGGCCGACGCCCAGCATCTCGGCATTGATGTCGCAGACCGTGACGGGCCTGTGCAGCGCCGCGCCGCCGCGCACCAGCCTCTCATGGATCCGCGCCGCCACGTCCGCGGTGCCGCCGGCCACATCGACGATCGCCTGGCCCGGCCGCGGCGCCAGGGCATCGACCATGGCGGCCTTCCAGATCCGGTGGATCCCGCCGCTCATCAGGTCGTTCATCAGGTCGTACTTGGGGGCGACCGCATCGAACACATTGCGCACCATCCCGGCCTTGGCGTCCTCCGCCACGGTCTTGAAGCCGAAATGGGTTGTCTTATCTGCGCCTTGGTCGCTCATGCGCGCGCACCATAGATCAGAGCCGTGACGCCTACAAATCGGCGCGCTAGGAATGGGTATGCCCGAATTGCCCGAGGTCGAGACCGTCTGCCGCGGCTTGAAGCCCATTCTCGAGGGCCAGCGAATCGCCCGCCTGACTTTGCGGCGGAAAGATCTGCGGATTCCCTTCCCCCAGGGCCTGGCGCAAACGTTGACCGGCCACCGGGTGATGCGCATCGCCCGGCGCGCGAAATACATCTTGCTCCATATGGACGACGACCACGTCGCGATCATCCATCTCGGCATGGCAGGCCGGATGCAGATCGTCGATCCGGCGACACCGCTGGAGGCGCACGATCACGTGATCATCGTCACCGACTCCGGCGCGGAGATTCGTTTCAACGATCCGCGCCGCTTCGGCCTCATGACGTTCACGACCGAAGCCGCGCTCGACAGTCATAAGTTGTTTGCCCATCTCGGGCCCGATCCCATGGGCAACGGTTTCAACGCACCCTTCCTGGTCGCTGCGCTGAAGGGCCGCAAGACCGCGATCAAGCTCGCGCTGCTCGATCAGCGAATCGTTGTCGGCATCGGCAACATCTACGCGAGCGAGGCCCTTCACCGCGCCGGCATCTCGCCCAAGCGTCGCGCCGGAACGGTCACCTTGGCGCGGGCCGAAGTGTTGGTGCCGGCGATCAAACAGGTGCTGCAGGACGCCATCGCCGCGGGCGGCTCCTCATTGCGCGATCACGTCCAGCCCTCGGGCGAGCTCGGCTATTTCCAACATGCGTGGCGCGTCTATGGCCGCGCCGGCGAGCCGTGCCCGGTGTGCGCCACCGCCGTGACCCGACTCGTGCAGGGCGCGCGGTCCACCTTCTATTGTCGGGTGTGCCAACGTTGAATTGGCGCGCCGAAGTGTATCCGGGCCGTGGTTTGACAGCTTCGTGGGCCGCGGTGTAAACGCCTCGCGCCGCCGCTCCGCCGGCCCTTTTCCCGAGGCATGCGACCATGACCTACGAAAACATTCTCGTCGAAACCCGTGGTGCGGTCGGGATCATCACGCTCAATCGCCCCAAGGCGTTGAATGCGCTGTCGTCCGGTCTGGTGGGCGACATCGGCGCGCAGCTCGACCTGTGGGAGAAAGATAACGGCATCCGCGCCATCGTCCTGACCGGTAGCGAGAAAGCGTTCGCCGCCGGCGCCGATATCAAGGAGATGTCGAGCAAGACCTTCGTCGATGTCTATGTCGGCAATTTCATTACCGAAGGCTGGGAGCGCATCACCACCTGCCGCAAGCCGATTATCGCCGCGGTCGCCGGATTCGCGCTCGGCGGCGGCTGCGAACTCGCCATGATGTGCGACTTTATCATCGCCGCCGACACCGCCCGCTTCGGCCAGCCGGAAATCACGCTCGGCATTATTCCCGGCGCTGGCGGCACGCAGCGCCTCACCCGCGCCGTGGGAAAGTCCAAGGCGATGGAAATGATTCTCACCGGCCGTCAAATGGACGCCGCCGAAGCCGAACGCGCCGGTCTCGTCAGCCGCATCGTCCCGGCCGAGTCGCTTCTCAGTGAGGCGATCAAGGCCGCTGAAAAGATCGCCGGCCTCTCGCTGCCGGCGGTGATGATGGCCAAAGAGGCTGTCGACACGGCTTACGAAACCACCCTCGCCGAGGGCGTGCATCTCGAACGCCGCTTGTTCCACGCAACCTTTGCGCTTGAGGATCAAAAGGAAGGCATGGCGGCCTTCGTCGAGAAGCGCCCCCCGGCTTTCAAGCACCGCTAGGTGCTTGAGAAGCCGGATTCAAACAGATGCGCGCCTCCGCGCGCCCGCTTTCAAGCACCGCTAGGCCTTCACGCGCGTCTTTGAGATACCGTTAATGGTGTATTGACCCGCCTGAAGGAACCAAAGGCCCGCTTTTACGGCCTTAGTTGACGGGAAATGGCCACTCCACTATAAGCCGCGCTTCGTTTTGCGCCGGGCCGCCCATATTCAATACGGGCCCAGGTACGCAAGGCCCATAGACACACCGCACGAAAGACACAGCGATGGCTCAACATAAGTCTGCGAAAAAGCGCATCCGCCGCAACGCACGCGCTGCCGGCGTCAACCACTCGCGCCTGTCGCGCATTCGTACCGTCGTGAAGGAATTGGAAACGGCAATCACCGCCGGCGACAAGACCGCCGCGCAAGCCGCGTTCAAGAAGGTCACCCCGGAGCTGATGCGCGGTGCGACCAAGGGCGTGTTGGCCAAGGGCACGGTCTCGCGCAAGCTGTCGCGACTCTCCGCGCGCATCAAGTCGATCGCCGCCTAGCGAATTTTTAGAGCGCGACTCTGGAACACGCCGGCCGCAAGGCCGGCGTTTCTTTTTGCGCGCGTCGCCGCGTGGTGAGCATTGTGCAGCACACACAAAGCAAACGGAGCTTCATGCCGGGCTTACGCCCACGTGCCGAGCGCGCGCCCGAGTCACAATCCGGCGGACGTTTTTTTCGCGCATGTCGTTCCGAATCAACGATCTGTCGCGCAAGAATGCGTGCGCAAAAATGGTTGCACGGAACCGCGCTGATAAAGACCGGAGTCAACCTATCTTTGTCCTTGAGTCGGGATGGCGCACGACTACATTGCTCGCCAGCCAACGCGCCCGAGGTTGTCGGCATGCGATCTTCAAAATCACTCGCCTCTCCAACCTCGCATTCAGCATTTTTCACGATCGCCCTCGCGACATCTCGCCGGCGCTTAGCGCGGAGAGTGGTCGTTCCGGTCGTGACGCTTGCGGCGATGCGGCGTGCAGGATTGAGTCGCTGTGGCGGAGTGTGCGCCTAACTCTTTCGCGCAATCGACGCGAAGCGAGTGGCGGCACTGGGTTGAGTGGTTTATGCGAGGGGTCTTCCGGGGTGACTAATCGAACCGAAAAAGCGGTCAACGAAGCCGAATGGGATCGCGTGAAAACGCGCCTCAAGCAGGAGTTCGGCGAGACCGCTTTCAAGAGCTGGGTGAAGCCCATCACGCCGACGGCCATTCACGATGGCGAAGTCGAGTTGGCCGTACCCACCCGATTCATGCGTGATTGGATCGCGACCCATTATGGGGAGCGCATCCGCGCCCTGTGGTCCGGCGAGAATCCGTCCGTGCGCCGCATCATCCTCAAGGTGGCCGGCAGCAGCAGCTCCGGCAGCAACGGTCGCGGCACCGCCGTGACCGAGCGCACCGCGCCCGCCGCCGCGAAGTCCGCTGAGCCGATGCGCGCCGCCGCCCGGATCACCGCCGCGGCGCCGACTGCCGGGCCGGAACTCTCCGCGCCGCTCGACTCCCGTTACACATTCGAAAATTTCGTCGTCGGCAAGCCGAACGAGTTCGCTTACGCCGCCGCCAAGCGCGTCGCCGAATCCGATCAGGTCAGTTTCAATCCGCTGTTCCTGTATGGCGGTGTCGGCCTCGGCAAGACCCACCTCATGCACGCCATCGCCTGGGAGATCCGCCAGCGCTCGCCGCAGCGCAAGGTCGTCTACCTCTCGGCCGAGAAGTTCATGTACTCGTTCGTGCGCGCGCTGCGGAACCAGGACACGGTCTCCTTCAAGGAGCAGTTCCGTTCGGTCGATGTGCTGATGATCGACGACGTGCAGTTCATTTCGGGCAAGGACGCCACCCAGGAAGAGTTCTTCCACACGTTCAACGCCCTGGTCGACCAGGGCCGCCAGCTCGTCCTGTCCGCCGACAAGTCGCCGTCCAACCTGGAAGAGATCGGCGACCGCCTCCGCTCCCGTCTCGCCTCCGGCCTGGTCGCGGACCTGCATCCCACCACCTTTGAGCTGCGCTTAGGCATCCTCGATGCCAAGGCCGAGCAGCTCGGCACCCAGGTGCCCCAGAAGGTGAAGGAGTTCCTGGCCCACAAGATCAGCTCCAACGTCCGCGAACTGGAAGGTGCGCTCACCCGTCTGGTCGCCCATGTCCAGCTGGTCGGCGGCCAGATCACCCTGGAGACCGCCCAGGACCTGCTGCAGGACCTGCTGCGGGCCCATGACCGGCGTCTGTCCATGGAAGAGATCCAGAAGCGGGTGGCGGAGCACTTCAAGATCCGCATTTCCGACATGAGCTCGGCCCGCCGGGCGCGGGCCGTTGCCCGTCCCCGCCAGGTGGCGATGTACCTCTCCAAGCAGCTGACCTCCCGGTCCCTGCCCGAGATCGGCCGGGCCTTCGGCGGCCGGGACCACACCACCGTCATGCATGCCGTGCGCAAGGTCGAGGAACTGGTCCGCCTGGACTCAGCCTTTGCCGAGGACGTGGAACTGCTGACGCGGATGCTCGAGAGCTAAAACGCCCCGCGGGCTTGTTTCCGACCGATTTCGATAACGTGCCGGGCCGCCCGCCCGGCACGTTTTTCTTTGTGCGATTCCGGCCTGTTGCTATAGTTGCCGACTTCCTTCTAACAGGCGCCGGACCATTGCGGACCGGGGCATCCAGGGGCGGAAAAATCCGCTCCGGCCGCCGATAGGATAGGCGCCTGTGAAGGTCTTTAGGGGTTGGCCTTGAAACTGATCATTGAACGCGCAGCACTTCTGAAATCGCTGGGCCACGTCCAGAGCGTCGTGGAGCGCCGCAATACCATCCCCATTCTCTCGAATGTCCGCATCGACGCCGCCAAGGGCAAGCTCGCCTTGAACGCGACCGACATGGATATCGAGATCGTGGAATCCACCGCCGCCGAAGTCGGCAAGCCGGGCGCCACCACCGCGCCGGCCCATACGCTGTACGACATCGTGCGCAAGCTGCCGGATGGCGCCCAGGTCGAACTCGCCACCACCGGCGACGGCGGCCAGATCGCGCTGGCCGCGGGGCGCTCCAAGTTCACGCTCTCCTGCCTGCCGGTCGAGGACTTCCCGGCGATGACCGGCGGCGACCTCAGCCACACGTTCAAGCTGGGTGCCGCAGACCTGCGCGGCCTGATCGACCGCACGCGCTTTGCCATCTCCACGGAAGAGACGCGCTATTACCTCAACGGCATCTACCTGCACGGCACCATCAGCGAAGGCGTGTCGGTGTTGCGCGCGGTTGCCACCGACGGCCATCGCCTGGCGCGTGTCGAACTGCCGCTGCCGGATGGCGCGGCGGGCATGCCCGGTGTGATCGTGCCGCGCAAAGCGGTGATCGAAGTGCGTAAGCTGATCGAGGAAGTCGAAGGCGATATCTCGATTTCGTTGTCGGATTCCAAGATCAAGTTCGCGTTCGACAACGTGGTGCTCACGTCGAAGCTGATCGACGGCACCTTCCCGGACTACGAGCGTGTCATTCCCACCGGCAACGACAAGGTGCTGGAAGCCGACCGCAAGGCCCTGTTCGATGCGGTCGATCGCGTCTCGGCGATCAGCTCGGAGAAGTCCCGGTCGATCAAGATGGCCTGCGAGAAAGGCCTCGTGACCTTGTCCGCCTCCAGCCCGGAAGCGGGCAGCGCCACCGAAGAGGTCGAAGCCTCCTACGGCGCCGGTCACCTCGAAATCGGATTCAACTCGCGCTACCTGCTGGAAATCATGGGCCAGATCGAAGGCGATGCGGCCCGGTTCACCATGGCGGATGCCGCCTCCCCCACCGTGATCCGTGACGTCGCGGACGGCTCAGCAGTCTACGTGCTGATGCCGATGCGGGTCTGATCCGCTTCGCACCGCTTGCTCTCCCGACCGAATCCCTTGCCGGTTGCGCTCAGCAAAATCGAGCGCGGAAGTACGGGCTTTAACCCCCTCATCAGGCTATGATGGGCGCACAATTTTGAGCGGGATTCTCACAGGGATTCTGGCCTCTCGGCCAACCGGATTTTTAGGGCGCATGACCACAGCGGCGCTGCACCGCCAGACAGCTGTTCAAGAGCTGACGCAAGCCCCCGCGGACGCGCAAACCGCTGCGCCGGCCGCGGCCATCACGCGCCTGACGCTCACCGATTTCCGCTCCTACGGGTCTTTGCGCCTGGCCTGCGACACGCGCCCCGTGGTGCTCACAGGTGCCAATGGCGCGGGCAAAACCAACCTGCTTGAGGCGCTATCCTTCCTGGCCCCCGGCCGTGGTTTGCGCGCCGCCAAGGTCACCGCCGTGGGCCGCGCGCCCATCGGCAACGCCCATGGCGCCCCCTGGGCCGTGGCGGCCATCCTCGCGACCCCGGACGGCGCGGTGGATGTCGCCACCGGCTGCGATCCGTCCAAGCCCGAACGCCGCGTGGCCCGCGTCGACGGCCGCGCCGCCAAGGGCGTGATCGCCCTGGGGCGCGAACTCGGCGTGATCTGGCTGACCCCCGCCATGGACCGGCTGTTCCTCGACAGCCCCGGCGGCAGGCGCCGCTTCCTCGACCGCCTGGTCACCGCCTTCGATCCGGACCACGCCGGCCGCACCGCTGCTTATGATCGCGCCACCCGTCAACGCGCGCGGCTGTTGCGCGACCGCGGCAACGCCGATCCCGTCTGGTGCACGGCGCTGGAAGACATCATGGCGCGCTACGGCGTGGCCCTTGCCGCTGCCCGGCGCGATCTGGTCAACCGCCTCAATGCCGCCCTCGCGGCCCATCAGGGCCCCTTCCCCGTGGCGCGCCTGTCGCTCATCGGCGCGGTGGATGAGTGGCTGACCGAAATGCCCGCGGTCGACGTCGAAGACGCCCTGCGCTTCGCCCTCAAGGACGAACGCCGCCAAACGCCGGGGGATGTGCCCGCGGCCGGTCCCCATCGGTCCGACCTCACCGCCACCATGATCGCCACCGGCCAAGCGTCTCACGGCCAAGCCGCTGCCCTGTGTTCCACCGGCGAGCAGAAGGCGCTGTTGATCTCGATCCTGCTGGCGGCGGCGCGCTTGCAGCAAGCCAAGCGCGGCCATGCGCCACTGCTGCTGCTCGATGAAGTCGCCGCCCATCTCGACCCCGACCGCCGCGCCGCCCTGTTCGCCGAGATCGTTGCTCTGGGCGCGCAAGCCTGGATGACCGGCACCGATGCCGCGCTGTTCGCACCCTTTGGCGACCACGCACAGTTCTTCACCGTCGACCACGCCCGGCTCACGCCGGTTTCCGTTTCCTCATCTGCGAGCCTGATATGAACGCTCCCGCCGCCACGTCCCAAGTCGCCGTCGAACAAGTCGCCGTCGAACAAGTCGCCGTCGAACAAGTCGCCGTCGAAAAAGCTTACGACGCCGAATCGATCAAGGTCCTCAAGGGCCTCGATGCGGTGCGCAAACGCCCCGGCATGTACATCGGCGACACCGATGACGGCTCCGGCCTGCATCACATGGTCTACGAGGTCGTCGATAACGCGATCGACGAATCCCTCGCCGGCCATTGCGACCTGGTGGAGGTGATCCTCCACGGCGACGGCTCCTGCACCGTGCGCGACAACGGCCGCGGCATTCCGGTCGATATCCACAAAGAAGAAGGCGTGTCCGCGGCGGAGGTCATCATGACCCAGCTGCACGCCGGCGGAAAATTCGACCAGAACTCCTACAAAGTCTCCGGCGGCCTGCACGGCGTCGGCGTGTCGGTGGTGAACGCGCTCTCCACCACGCTCGACTTGCGCATCTGGCGGGGCGGCAAGGAATACCACATGCGCTTCCGCCACGGTGACGCGGAAGCACCCCTCAAAGAGGTCGGCGACGCGCCGATCGAGAAGACCGGCAAGCGCGCCGGCAAGTCCAAGACCGGCACGGAAGTGCGCTTCCTGCCTTCGCCCGAAACTTTCACCAAGACCGTGTTCGACTACGGCACGCTGGAGCATCGCCTGCGCGAACTCGCGTTCCTGAACTCAGGCGTCTACCTGCAGCTGGTCGATGCGCGCCACGCGGAGACCAAGTCGATCGACCTGCACTACCAGGGCGGGATCGAAGCGTTCGTGAAATATCTCGATCGCACCAATCAGGGCATCCACGACCATCCGATCTCCGTCACCGGCGAACGCGACGGCATCACCGTGGAATTGGCGCTGGAGTGGAACACGAGCTATCACGAGAACACGCTCTGCTTCACCAACAACATCCCGCAGAAAGACGGCGGTACCCACCTGGCCGGCTTCCGCGGCGCATTGACGCGCACGCTGAATAACTACGCGGCCGAAGCCAACAAGAAAGACAAGATCGCCATCACCGGCGAGGACATGCGCGAAGGCCTCACCTGCGTGCTGTCGGTCAAGGTTCCGGACCCGAAGTTCTCCTCCCAGACCAAGGACAAGCTGGTCTCCTCCGAGGTGCGCCCGGTGGTGGAGAGCATCGTGTCGGAGAAGCTCGGCAGCTGGTTCGAAGAGCATCCCGGCGAAACCCGCAAGATCGTCGGCAAGGTGGTGGAAGCCGCTCTCGCCCGCGAAGCCGCGCGCAAAGCCAAGGACCTCTCGCGCCGCAAGGGTGCGCTCGATCTCGCCTCGCTCCCCGGCAAGCTCGCCGATTGCCAGAACCGCGATCCCGCCCAGTCCGAAATCTTCATCGTCGAGGGTGACTCGGCCGGCGGCTCTGCCAAACAGGGCCGCGACCGCGCCTTCCAAGCCATCTTGCCCCTCAAGGGCAAGATCCTGAACGTGGAGCGCGCGCGCTTCGACAAGATGCTGGGCTCTGCGGAAATCGGCACGCTCATCACTGCGCTCGGCACCGGCATCGGCCCGGAAGAGTTCAAGATCGAGAAGCTGCGCTACCACAAGATCATCATCATGACCGACGCCGACGTGGACGGCAGCCACATCCGTACGCTCTTGTTGACGTTCTTCTATCGGCAGATGCCGCAGATCATCGAGAACGGCTATCTCTATATCGCCCAGCCGCCGCTCTATAAATCGAAGCGCGGCCAGTCCGAGCGCTACCTCAAGAACGACGATGAGATGGAAGACTATCTCATCGACTCCGCACTCAACGGCGCCTCGCTCGTGCTCCATGGCGGAGTTCAGGTGGCGGGCAACGAACTGCGCACCCTCGTCACGGAAGCGCGCGACACCAAGAACAGCCTCCAGCTGCTCTCCCGCACCATGCCGCTGCGCATCGTCGAACAATGCGCCGTGGCCGGCTGCTTCAATCCGGATGTTCTGTCGAACGTCGAATTGGCGCGCGCCAGTGCGGCCTATGTCGCCCGGCGGCTCGACCATATCGAGACCGAATACGAGCGCGGCTGGGTCGGCGAAGCGGCCGACGGCGGCGGCCTGAAGTTCTTCCGCACCGTGCGCGGCGTGACGGAAACCTACACGCTCGATAGCCGCACGCTGCACTCCAGCGAGGCGCGCCACCTCGATAGCCTCGCCAAGCACCTGCAGGATACCTACAGCCACACGGCGGTCCTGCGGTTCAAGGATGACGAACTGAAGATCTCCGGCCCGGTGTCCCTGCTCGCGGCCGTCATGGCGGCCGGCAAGAAGGGCATCTCGCTACAGCGCTACAAAGGTCTGGGCGAAATGAACCCCGGCCAGCTGTGGGAGACCACGCTCGATCCGAACGTGCGTACGCTTCTGCAGGTGAAGATCAACCACGCCGACGAAGCCAACGAGGTGTTCACCACCCTCATGGGCGACGTCGTCGAACACCGCCGCGACTTCATCCAGGACAACGCCCTGGCAGTGCGGAATTTGGATGTGTGATTTTTTTTGAGTAGTGCTTGACGCGGCACTGCGCTCAGGCTGTCACCCCGGCGAAGGCCGGGGTCCACTCCTCAACGTGCACCCGGCGTCACGGATCGCACCGTCCTTGCGCTTTGATAAGTGGATCCCGGAATGCGGCGCTGACGCGCCTTATCCGGGATGACGGTTGTGCGTAGGTGCCGCGAAGAGTCCTAATCCCGCTGCACGATCTGCATCCGGTCGCCCGTGTCGGCGAGGGCTGAGACCGTGCGGTGGTGGTCTTCCCAGGTATCGCAGAACTCGGTCAGCGCCTGGCGGATCACGCCCTCGGTCGACAGTCCCATGATCTGCGTCAGGCCCTTCAGCCGGTCGTGCAGCACCGGCGGCAGGGACAGCTTGATCATCTGCGGGATGACGACGGTTAGCGTCCGCGCCGGCGCTGTCGCTTTCTTAACGCCCTTCGTCGCGGCCTTCTTTGCAGTCTTCTTCACGGCCTTCTTCTGCGGCGGCTTCACGCGCGCTTTGACTTTACCTTTGCTTTTCTTGACCGGCCGCTTTGCCATGGGAAATCCTTTCTGATCGCCTTTGCTTTGCCTTAATCGAAAGGCACAACCATTCCGAAAGCGCCGTATCGCCATACTGAAGCCGATACGCTGCCTGTGGGACACATGCTACATCAGCGTCATGGGGAAAGCGAAGCAACGCGCATCGTCTGAGGACGATCCCAAGCCTGAGAAGGCGAAGGGAAAAAAGACGCCGCGCCGCAGCCTCGGTCGGCAGCTGGCGCTCTATGCCGGCGCGGCGGCGGTGTGGGCCGGGCTGGTCGCGGCCTGTGTGATCGGCTATTTCGCCGTCGGATTGCCGGATATCGATGAAGCCGTGCTGGTGCGCCGCCCCAACGTCACCCTGATGGACGCGCGCGGGGTCGAGATCGCCTCCGTCGGCGACATTTACCGTGGCGCGGTGCGCCTCGATCAATTGCCCAAGTATGTGCCCGGCGCCTTCCTCGCGGTGGAAGACCGCCGCTTCTACTCCCATTTCGGCATCGACCCCATCGGCATCGCGCGCTCGGTGGTGCAGAACCTGCGTAAGGGCCGCAATGCCCAAGGCGCGTCCACCATCACCCAGCAGGTCGCGCGCAATCTGTTCCTGTCGCCGGAGCGCACCTACAGCCGCAAGATCCGCGAAGCCTTGCTGGCGCTGCGCCTCGAACAGAAGTTCACCAAGGACCAGATCCTCACGATCTATCTCAATCGCGTGAACATGGGGGCCGGCACCTTCGGCATCGAAGCCGCATCGGAACGCTACTTCGGCCGCGAGGCGCGCGAGCTCAGCGTCTACCAGGCTGCGGTGCTCGCGGGGCTCCTGCGCGCGCCGTCGCGCTACAACCCGACGCACGATCCCGGCCAGTCCGCCACCCGCGCCGCCGTGGCCCTGTCGCTGATGGTCGAGACCGGCGTGATCACGCCGCAAACCGCCAAGGCCGCCGCCGCCAGCGGCCCGCAGTCCCTGACGGTGGTGAAAGCCACCCGCGGCAATCTCCATGGCCGTTACTTCGTCGATTGGATCCTGAACCAGGTCGACGGTTTCGTCGGCGCGACCGACCGCGATCTCATCATCACCACCACCCTCGATCTGCACCTGCAGGAGGTGGCCGAACGCACGCTGGCGAAGCATCTCGCCCTCAACGGCGCCAAGGAACACGTAGAGCAGGGTGCCATCGTCACCATCGCGCCGGACGGCGCCGTGCGCACCATGGTGGGCGGGCGCAACTACAATGACAGCCAGTTCAACCGCGCGACCCAGGCGTTGCGCCAGCCGGGCTCGTCGTTCAAGCCGATCGTGTTCCTCGCCAGCCTTGAGGCCGGCTACACCCCCGACACCATGGTCACCGACGCGCCGATCAACATCGGCGGCTGGAAGCCCCAGAACTACACCCACAAGTACGCCGGTCCCGTGACGGTGGAGACCGCGCTGGCGGAATCCCTCAACACCGCCACCGTGCGCATCGCGCAAGACATCGGCGTGAAGAGCATCATCGCCACCGCGCGGCGTCTCGGCTTCACGCAAACCCTCAAGCACGATCTGTCGATCTCGCTCGGCACAGCGGAAGTCTCGCCGCTGGAATTCACCGGCGTGTATGCGCCGTTTGCCAACGGCGGCGAAGCGGTGACGCCCTACGGCATCCTGCGCGTCACCGATCGCCGCGGCGAACAACTCTACGCCCACGAGGACGGCACCTTGGGTCAGGTCGTGTCGCGCGAAGAGGTTGCGGTGATGAATCGCATGATGACGCAAGTGATCGTGCGCGGCACCGGCAAGGCTGCAAACTTTGGTTTTCCGGCTGCGGGAAAAACCGGCACCACCTCGGACTATCGCGATGCATGGTTCATGGGCTTCACAGCCGACTACGTCACCGGCGTGTGGGTCGGCAACGATTCCGGCGCAGAAATGAAAAGCGTCACCGGCGGCGGATTGCCCGCACACATCTGGCACGACGTCATGGCCGCGGCCCACGAAGGCCATACGCCCCGCGAATTGCCCGGCCTCGAAAGCGCGGTGGCGGCGGTGGAACCGCAGGAGCAGAACCCGGGTGCTGGCACCGGTGGCGGCATCGGCGGTCTGCTCCAAAGCGTCTTCGGGAACTGATTGCGGGGCGATGGCCGCGTAACTTTGTGTCCTGAAACACAACCGCGATCCTGTCCTTCAGCCACGATCTACAATTAGTGGTATGTATTTTCCGGAATATTTTTTGCTGTGCGACGCACAAACGACCGCTAGGCGGCCGCATTTCGGGGGGCTCCGCCGCCCCACCCGGCCCCGGTCGGCAACGGATTGAATCCGCACCGGAAAAGCCGTCTCCCCGCTGACCTGTCGCGGCGGCCTGCCCGCAGGACGAATGCGTTGCCGACGGATTGTGATCGAAGCACTGCAATCTTCTGAAATATCCGGACCGAAAACTGCCCGAACTGCGAAACTTAATTTTTCTTGCTCCGGGAGACCCTGCCTCCCTACATACACAACCTATGGGACCGCCACACGTTTTCTGAGTGTGACGGTTGGGCGGTAGGAAGAGCCCCTCGCACGGATTGAAGGATCTGTGCTCGGCCACGGGAAGTCGGTGGAAGACCGAACCCATGGCTCAGATTGGATGACGCAGCTACCAAGCGTTAACGCAGGCTTGGTGGACTAGTGAGCAACAAGACAAAGGACTCGTCCGTGACCTTTAACCGTCTCTTCGCGCGTGCGCGTGTGTGGTTCCGACAGCGACGTCAGTCGTTGCGCGTGGCCGTCGCCGCAAGCATCACGAGTTCTCTCCTCATCGCCGGCGCTGCCCAGGCCACCGATATCCCCGCCGACATGAAGATCGATTGGGGTTCCATCGTCGTCTCCCGTGACGAACTGATGTGCCTCGCGATCAACGACTATTGGGAAGCGCGCTCGGAAGTCACCGCGGGCCGCATCGCGGTTGCGCGTGTCGTGCTCAATCGCGCGATGGATCCGCGCTTTCCGTCGAACGTATGCAACGTGATCAAGCAGACGAAAGTTCCCGGCAGTAAAACCGGCTGCCAGTTCTCCTGGTTCTGCGACGAGAAGACCAACGAGATCGCGGACTCGAAAGAGTGGCGCGACTCCATCAAGATCGCCGTCGCCGTGCTGCAAAAAGATTCCTCGATCCCGGATCCGACCGGCGGCGCGCTTTGGTATCACGCGGATTTCCTGCGTCCGGTATGGGCGGCGGGTTTTGAATCCACCACCATCATCGGCACGCATGTGTTCTATCGCGAGCCCGACAACGCGCGCACGCTCGCGCAGCCGCGCAAACCCTTCATCTATCGTCTGAACGCCTTCGCCGAATTCGTCGCCAAGCGCAATGCGCGCCTGCAGGTGGCGATGGCGCGCGACGCCGGCTCAGCCATAGCGATGAAGGACGGCGCCGTTCCGCCGCAGCCAGTCGCGCGCTAAGTCGCCCGCTGCTTCACTTTCCAAGAGCTGATCGACCGTGCGCCAGAACGCCGGGCCATGATTCATGTGCCTGAGGTGCGCGACCTCATGGGCGATCACGTAGGTCAGCACATGATCCGGCGCGAGAATCAGGCGCCAGGAAAACGACAACCGCCCGTCGGGGCTGCAACTGCCCCAGCGCGACGTCGTGTCGCGCACGGTGACGCGGGCGACCTTGTGCCCCAGCTTCTCCGCATGCGCATGGGCCAGGGGCGCGATGGCTTTTTTTGCTTCCGCCTTCAGCCAGTCGACCAGGCGCCGCCGCGTGTGTTCCGCGCGGCCGGCGATGACGATGTGCGGGCCCGCGATGCGCACCCCGCCTCGGGTCTCCGGCGCCACCTGCAAAATGTAGTCGCGACCGCGGAACGGGATCGGCGCGCCGGTAACGAATTCCACGCGCGCGGGCAGGGCCGCAAGATGCTTGGCGATCCAGTCCTTGTGCGACGCCGCGAACGCCAGCACGGCGCGCGCACTCACGCGCCGCGGCTGCACCAGTTCGATCACGCCGTCGGCGACATTCACGCGCAGCGAAATCCGCGACGCCTTCGCACTCACGCGCACGGTCATGTGTGCGGCAAGGTCGCCGACGACGGACGAAAGGTCTTCGTTTGAAATCGGTGTGGGCGCGCTGACACGCGCCGCGATGCGCTTTAGAAGCCAGGCCATTCGACGACGTGCTGGCGCAACGGTCCCGCCTCGCGCTCGGAAATGACGCGACCGGCAACGGAGATCCCCGCCGTGATCACGGTGGTGGGCGTTCCGCTCTTCAGCGGGTGCCATTTCGGCAAATCCTTGCCCTCGGCTACCAGGCGATAGGCGCAGGTGCTGGGCAGCCAGTCGATCTTGCGCATCTTCTGCGGGCTCAGCACCACGCAATCGCGCACCAACTGCTTGCGCTTGGCGTAGTTGCCGCAGCGGCCCTTGGCGACGTCCAGCAAGCGGCAGGCGACATTGGTCAGCGTGAAGCTGCCGTCATCCTCGCGGATCTTGTGCAGGCAGCACTTGCCGCAGCCGTCGCACAAGCTCTCCCATTCCTTCGTGGTCATCTCCCCGAGCGTCTTGGTGCGCCAGAAGGGCCCCGACTTTTTCATTGAGCCTTGCTCATTTCGACAACAGCTCGCGGCGGATGCGGTTGGCGATATCGGTCGCCGTGTCCTCGGCGCGGAAGTGTGTGACGTATTCGCCCGTCGGGCTCATCAGGTAAATGAAATCGCTGTGGCCCATGGCGTAGTCGTCCGGCGAACCTCCCGCCTTCTTGGCGAAGTACACGCGGTATGCCTGGGTTGCGGTCTGCACTTCTTCCGGCGTGCCGGTGAGCGCGACAAAGCGCGGATGGAAGTTGGCGACATAATCGCCCATCACCTTCGGCGTATCCCGCTCCGGATCGACGCTGATGAACACCGGCAAGACCTCTTCGCCCGCGTTGCCGGCGATCTTCAGCGCATCGGTGATGGTGGCCAGCGCCAGCGGGCACACGTCGGGGCAATGGGTGAAGCCGAAGTACAGCAGGCTGAAGTGCCCGTTCAGCATGTCTTGGGTGACGCGGGCGCCCTTCTGGTCCGTCAGCGTGAACGCGCCGCCGATCAGCGGCTTGCCGGTCGCCTGCGATGGCTGCGGCGCCGGCGCGGGGCGCAAGCCGGGCAGGTACAGCGCCAGCGCGAGCGCAGTGCCGACCACGACACAGAAGCCGATGAGGATACGTTTGCCGGAAGGCGTCATGTTCGGTGTTGTCCTCGATTGGGCCGACCACGTCAAATTGACGTGGTCAAACTTACTTCAGGGCGTTCAAGCGGCCGTCGAGCGCCGCCCGTTGCGGCGCATTCGCGGGCAACGTCGCGAGCGCTTCGGTCAGCAGCTTACGCGCGCCGGCCTTGTCGCCGTCCGCCGCCAGCAGCTCCGCCAGCTGCGCTTTGGGGGCAGCCTCAGCCGGCTTGAGCGCAACGGCCTTCGTGTAAGCCTCCTTGGCGCCAGCGGTGTTCTTCAGCACGGTCATGGACCGCCCCAGCAACATCCAGCCGTTGTAGTCCTCGGGATTGGCCGCAAGCTTGGCCTGCAATCCGCCGACCATGCCCTGGATCATCTCCAGGTTGTCGGCCGAGAACCGGTCCTTGATCGCGCCCACATCGGGCGCCGCCGGATCGGCGGCGGCGGTTTGCGGGGCAGGGGCCCGCGGCGGTGCCGCCGGGGGAGACTGTGGCGCGGCCACGGGCGCGCCGTCGCCGATCACATCCAGCGCATGCCGCGGCTGTACCGCCATGGGCATGACGCCGGCCTCTTGCGCCACCTGCGCCATCTGGCCGCGCACCATGTTCATCCACGGCGCATCTGCCGGCGCCGATGCGGTCAGTTCGCGCCAGATTGCCAGCGCTGCCTTGGCGTCGCCGGCTTGCGCGCGCTCAAGCCCGAGATAGAACTTCGCACTCGGCTCGTCGCGATCGCGCCGCAGCGCCTGGATCAGGGCCTCGCGCGCCTCCGCGCTCACCGTGCCGCCGGCCGCGCCAATGCTCGCCTCGGCAAAGCCGGCATAGCCGCCTGCATCGTCTGGCAACAGGCGCATGAGATTGCGATAGGCATTCGCCGCATCCGCGAAGCGTTCCATCTGCCGATAGGAGCGGGCGAGCAGGGACCATCCCTCCGGGTTGTCCGGCTCGGCCTTCATCTTCGCTGCCAGCTTTTCGACCAGCATGGCAACCTGCGCATCGCTGCCCGCTTGCGGACGTCCGCCGGCGGGCAACTGCGGTGCGCCCACGGTCATGTAGAGCGCTAGCGCTGCGATCGGCACTACCACCGCCAACCCGGCCGTCAGCAGGGAGCGCATCGCCGGAGTCTCGCTGTGCATCTGCTCAGGCGCCAGCTTCGAGGCGGCAAGCAGGCGGCGCTGAATCTCCAGGCGCGCGGAGTCAGCTTCCCCAATTGTCAGCACGCCGCGGTCCAGGTCGCGGTCCACTTCCGCCAGCTGATCGTGGAATACGGTCATGTCGTAGGCGGCGCGCTCGGCGGGTGCGGCCGGCGTGCGCAGCAGCGGCCACAACAAGGCGACCACCACCGCCAGCGCCATCAGCGCGAACAGAGCCCAGATCATGCCTTGTCCTTCTCGAGTACGGCGAGGGCCGCGCGTTCTTCCGACGTCAGCGGCGCGGGCCCGGCCGCGTGCGTGCGCAGGCGGCGGCGCACCGCGAACAATCCCAGCAGCAGCAACAGCGGCGGTCCCAGCCACAGCAACAGCGTCGCGCCCGTGAAGCGCGGCCGCAGCAGCACGAAGTCGCCATAGCTCGCCAGCATGTAGTTCAAGATCTGTTCATTGCTGTCGCCGGCGGTAATGCGCGCGCGCACCATCTTACGCATGTCGCCGGCAATTTCGGCGTGAGACTCGTCGATGGTCTCGTTCTGACACACCACACAGCGCAGCGCCTTGCTGACCTCGCGCGCGCGCGCCTCAAGGGCCGGGTCGGCCAGCATCTCGTTCGGCTCCACCGCCCACAGGGGCAGGGCGAACACCAGCGCGGCAAAGAAGGTTCGCAGCTTCATTTACGTAACTGCGCGATGCGGGGCAGGAATTCTTTCTGCCAGACCTCGGGCGTGATCTGGTTGGCCCACTTGAAGACGATGCGGCCGTACGGATCCACCAGGAAGGTCTCCGGCGCGCCGGTGATGCCCAGCGCGATGGCGGTGCGGCTATCCGGGTCCTGGCCGACCAGCGTGTACGGATCGCCCTGCTTGCGCAGCCACGCCAGGCTTGCCTCTGGCTTGTCGCGCCAGGCGATGCCGTGCACGGGAATGCCCGACCCTTGCGTCAGCTTTACCAGATTGGGGTGCTCCTGCAGACAGCCGACGCACCAGGAGCCCCACACGTTCACCAGCGACACTTGGCCCTTCAGGTCCGCGGTCTTGAAGCCGCGGTCGTTGGTGCGGCCTGGCAAGCCGGGCAGGTCGAACTCCGGCATCGGCTTGCCGTTCAGCACCGACGGGATCATGGCCGGGTTGAAACCCTGTTCCACATCCACCAGACGCTTGCCGAAGATCGCGAACAGAATCGCAATCACCGCCAGCGGCACAAGATAGGGCCAACGCTTCGCCATGACGCCTTCGCTATTCCGCCGGCTGCGGGTTGAGCTTTGCCGCCGCGCGGCGCGGCGCGCCGATGCGCAAGCGGCGATCGCTGAGCGATACCAGGCCGCCCAGGCCCATCAGCACCACGCCCATCCAGATCCACGGCACCAGCGGCTGGTAGTACATGCGCGTGACATAGGATTTGCCGTCGGCTTGCGGGTCGCCCAGCACCGTGTAGATATCCGCCAGCGGCGTGGTCAGGATATCGGCTTCGGTGGTTTGCTGCTGCGGCTGGATGTAGACGCGCCGTTCCGGTGTCAGCGTCGCAACGACACGCTCGCCCTTCTTCACCGCGAAGCTGCCGCGCTGGCCGCTGTAGTTCGGGCCGACGAAGTCCGCGGCGCCCTCGAAGGTCACGGTATAGCCGGCAAAGCTGATGCTATCCCCCGGCGCCTGCGTCTGGATGTGCTCCTGCTTCCACGCGGTCGAGGCGGTCACGCCGGCGATCACCACGCCCAGGCCCAGGTGCGCCAGCGTCATGCCGTAGGCGGCGCGGGGCAGGTGGCGCAAGCGTCCGAACGCGCCGCTTTGAAGCGGCTTCACGCGCTCCCACCATTCGGTGATCGCGGCCAGCGACATCCACGCCGCCAGGCCCAGCCCGCCGGCGGCGGCGAAGTCATGCCAGTTGTTGTGTTGAAGTGCGGCAGACACGCCGATCACGATCAGCGCGACCGCCGCGGCAATCGCGAGGCGCAAACGCGCGGCCGCCAGATCGCCGCGCTTCCACGCCATCAACGGCCCGACGCCGGCGGTGACGATCAGCGGCACCATCAGCGGCACAAAGACCCCGTTGAAGTACGGCGGGCCCACGGTGATTTTTCCGAGGTCCAGGGTTTCGGCGATCAACGGATAAAGCGTGCCCAGCAACACCGTCGCGCAGGCCGTCGCCAGGAACAGATTGTTGAGCAGCAAGCCGCCCTCGCGCGAGATCGGCGCGAACACGCCGCCGCCCTCAAGCGTCGGCGCGCGCACGGCGTACAGCACCAGCGAGCCGCCGATGGAAATGATCAGCAGCGCCAGCACGAAGATGCCGCGGGTCGGATCGCTCGCGAACGCATGCACCGAGGTCAGGATGCCCGAGCGCACCAGGAACGTCCCCAGCAGCGACAGCGAGAAGGTGATGATCGCCAACAACACCGTCCAGCTCTTCAACGCTTCGCGCTTCTCCACCACGATCGCCGAATGCAGCAGCGCCGTGCCGCACAGCCACGGCATGAAGGATGCGTTCTCGACCGGGTCCCAGAACCACCAGCCGCCCCAGCCCAGTTCCGTGTAGGCCCACCAGCTGCCGAGCCCGATGCCCAGCGTCAGGAACGTCCACGCGGCCAGCGTCCATGGCCGCACCCACCGCGCCCAGGCCGCATCGACGCGGCCTTCGATGAGGGCCGCGACCGCAAAGGAAAACGCCATCGAGAAGCCGACGTAGCCCAGGTACAGCATCGGCGGATGCAGCGCGAGGCCCGGGTCCTGCAGGATCGGATTGACGCCGCGGCCTTCCAAGGGCGCCGGGTCCAGGCGCAGGAACGGGTTCGACGTGAACAGGATGAAGCCGATGAAGCCCGCGGCAATCATGCCCTGCACGGCCAGTGCGCGCGCGCGCAACGCCGGCGGCAGGTTCTCGCCGAACGCCGCGACCGACGCGCCGAAGATGCCGAGGATCGTGATCCACAGCATCATGGAGCCCTCGTGGTTCCCCCACGCGCCGGAGATTTTGTAGATCAGCGGCTGCGCGGTGTGGGAGTTCTCGTAGACGCCGACGACGGAGAAGTCCGACACGATGAAGGCGTGGATCAGGCTGCCGAACGAAAAACCGATCAGCCCCATCAGGGCGAGTGCGGCCGGCCGCGCCAGCGCCATCCACGCGACATTGTTCCGCGCCGCCCCGATCATCGGCACGGTCGCCTGAATGATCGCCACCGCCAACGCCAGTGCCAGCGCGAAATGGCCGAGTTCGGTGATCATGTGAGACGTCGCCTCTCGTTCTTAACCCCTCCCCCTTGCGGGGAGGGGGAGGGGTGGGGGTCGTTCAACGCGCACCGTCGGTGCGTCGCGCAACCACCCCCTCACCTTCCCATCGCTACGCGATGGGCCCCTCCCTCTCCCCGCAAGGGGGCGAGGGGACCGGAGCCCGTCGCGCTATTCCTTCGCCGGCGCGCCGCCTTCTTGCCAGTGGCCGCTCTTCTTCAGCGCGTCCGCCACTTCGCGGGGCATGTAGTTCTCGTCGTGCTTGGCCAGCACCTCGCGCGCGGCGAACACGCCGTCGGCGCCCATGGTGCCTTCGGCCACCACGCCCTGACCTTCCTTGAACAGGTCCGGCAGGATGCCTTTGTAGCTCACCTTCAAGACGTGCTCGTTGTCGGTCACGGAGAAGGTCACGTTCTCGCCGGTCTTCGCAATCGAGCCGACTTCCACCAGCCCACCGATGCGCAAGCGCTGCGTCGGCGACGGCCGGTTGGCGGCGATCTCGCTCGGGCTGCGGAAGAACACCAAGTTGTCTTGGAACGCGCTCAGCATCAGGGCCGCGCCGCCGAACAGGCCGAGCAGTCCGAGGCCGATGAAGTACATGCGACGTGTCTTGCGCGTCAGTGCCATGACCTAGGGTCCTTCGCGGCGTTCGCGCTTGAGCCGTTCGAATTCCTGCTCGCGCGCTTTCAAGGTGCGGCGCGTCGTCACGTACAAGCCGACGATGCATACGGTCGCCAGGCCATAAGCCGGCCAGACGTATGCGGCATAGCCGCCCATGTGGATCAGGTGATCGATCATGGCGCGCCTTGTGTCGCTGCCGTTGTGGTCGCGCTCATCGGCTGCGCGGCGCGCGCCGAGCGCGCGTTGCGGATTTTCGCGTTCAGGATTTCGCTGCGCAGGCGCAACACCAGAATGCACACGTAGTAACCCATGAAGGCGAACACCATGGCGAACAGCGGCCAGATCATGTCGGCGCTGATGGTCATGCCCTTCATGGTGAAGATGGACGGCTGGTGCAGCGTGTTCCACCACTCCACCGAGAAGTGGATGATCGGCAGGTTCACCGTGCCGACCAGCGCCAGCACCGCGGCGGCCTTGTCGCCGCGCTCCGGGTCCTCGAATGCTTCGCCCAGGGCGAGATAGCCGAGATACAGGAAGAACAGCATCAGCATCGACGTCAGCCGCGCGTCCCACACCCAGAAGGTGCCCCACATGGGCTGGCCCCACAGCATGCCGGTGACGAGACACAGCGCCGTGAAGATCGCCCCCAGCGGCGCCGACGCTCGCGCCACCAGATGCGCGATCGGATGGCGCCAGATCAGGAAGCCCGCACTGCCGCCCGCCATGATCGAATAGACCATCAGCCCCATCCACGCCGACGGCACGTGGATGTACATGATGCGGTAGGCCTCGCCCTGCTGGTAATCCGCCGGCGAGGCGATCAGGGCCAGGGGCAGGCCGACCATGAAACAGATCACGGTCACGCCCGCGGCCCACGGCAGGACCGCATTGGCGATGCGCATGAATTCCGTCGGATTGGCGTACTTATGCATGGCCGATGATGTAGCCCAAGGTGTGCCCAACCGCCATGATTTAAGGCGAAAAACCCGATACTTGGACGTTATGGGGCGTTCAAATCTTACCGACTTTGGTCCTATTGGGCGGCCTGCCGCAGGGCCACCGCCGTGGCGAACGGCGCCATGGTTAAGGCCAGGACGAACATACCCGCCAGCACCAGCAAAGGTGGCCGCACGGCCATGTCGGTGATGCCAGCTTCCACCGCCGCCGTCCCGAAGATCAGCACCGGCACGTATAGCGGCAGGACCAGCAGGGACAGCAGCACCCCCCCGCGCCGCGCGCCCAGGACCAGCGCGGCGCCCACGGCGCCGATCAGGCTCAGGGTCGGCGTGCCCAGCGCCAGGGCCGCCAGCAGCGGGCCATAGCCGCTCGCCGGCAGATGCAGGGTCGGCGCAAGGATCGGGGCGGCGATGATCAGCGGAATCCCCGTGGTCGCCCAATGCGCCACCACCTTCGCCAGCACGATCAGCGACACCGGCGTGCCGGAGAGCAACAGTTGGTCGAGCGTGCCGTCCTCGAAGTCGGTCGCGAACACCCGTTCAAGCGACAGCAGCGACGCCAGCAGCGCCGTCACCCACAACACACCGCCGGAAATGCGCGCCAGGATCTCGCTTTCGGGCCCGACGCCGAACGGGAACAGCACCGTGGCAATGGCGAAAAAGCCGATGGCCGTAAGGCTATCGCCACTTTGCCGCAGCGCGAGTTTGAGATCGCGCGCGAGAATGACGCCAAACCCGCTCACGCCGCGTCGCTCCAGTGCGGTGGAATAGCTGCAGCGAAACTGCTGACGTCGAGCGTCATACCGTCGCTCATCGGCGCCGCCCCATGGGCCGCCACCACGATCATGCCGCCGCGCGCCCGATGGTCGGCGATGACACGCGCGAGCGCGCGCTGCGAGTCGTCGTCGAGCGCGTTGCCCGGCTCGTCCAGCAGCCAAAGGGGGGCGGGCACCACCATCAGGCGTGCCAGGGCAAGGCGATGGCGCTGTCCGGCCGACAGCACCCGCACCGGCAATTCGGCAAGGCGGCCTAAGCCGAAGGCCTCGAGCGCCCCGCCCACCCGGGCGGCGGTCCCGTCGCCCCACAGCTGGGCGGCAAAAGCCAGGTTCTCCGCGGCGGTCATGGAGGGCTTCAGGCCGTCCAGGTGGCCGACAAAGCGGGTCCGGGCGCCATGGGCGTCCGGGTCGTCGAAGGCATCCGTGCCGTTCCAGGCCAGTTGCCCGGCCGTCGGCACGCTCAAACCGGCCATCAGGCGCAGCAAAGTGGTCTTGCCGCTGCCATTGGCGCCCCGCAGGACCAGGGCCCCGCCATTTTCGAGGTTAAAAGCCAGATCGGCGAATACAGTCCGCCCACCGCGCCGGCATGCCAGCCCGGTGCCGGAAAATGTCGCCTGTTCAAACCCCTCCGCACCCATGGGTCGACAATAGCAGGACAGGAAAGCGCTTGTCCGCCAAAGACTTGGTTCTGAATGACGCGGTAGCGCGCCTGGACAAGGGCCCGTGGATGTGGATGATGCGCCCTAACACCGGGGGGCGGAGTGCGGCGGCGTATCCACAGCCGCCGGGCGGGTCGTCCAAACGCATATTTCCCAAATGAAACAGGGTCATCGCATGTCGCTCAGCGGCCAAGACACCTTGAAAGTCCGTCGCACTCTGACGGTTGGTGCCAAATCCTACGACTACTTCAGTATCCCAGAAGCCGCCAAAACCCTCGGCGACATGACGCGCCTGCCGTTCTCCCTCAAGGTGCTGCTCGAAAATCTGCTGCGCTATGAAGACGGCGGCCACACGGTCTCGGTCGATCACGTCAAAGCGCTCGCCGGCTGGCTGAAGGACAAGAAGTCCGACGCGGAAATCGCGTATCGCCCGGCGCGTGTGTTGATGCAGGACTTCACCGGCGTCCCCGCGGTGGTCGATCTCGCCGCCATGCGCGATGCGCTCAAGTCGCTCGGCGGCAATCCGCAGAAGATCAATCCGCTCTCGCCGGTCGATCTCGTCATCGATCACTCGGTGATGGTCGATCATTACGGCACCAAGGACGCGCTCCAGGAAAACATCGACATCGAGTTCGAGCGCAACGGCGAGCGCTACAAGTTCCTGCGCTGGGGCCAGATGGGCTTCAACAATTTCCGCGTCGTGCCGCCGGGCACCGGCATCTGTCACCAGGTCAACGTCGAGTATCTCGCGCAAGTCGTGTGGACCGGCGACGACAAGGGCAAGACGCTCGCCTATCCCGACACCCTCGTCGGCACCGACTCTCACACCACCATGGTCAACGGCCTTGCCGTGCTCGGCTGGGGCGTGGGCGGCATCGAAGCGGAAGCGGCCATGCTCGGCCAGCCGACGCCGATGCTGATTCCCGAAGTCGTCGGCTTCAAGCTCACCGGCAAGATCCCGGCGGGCTGCACCGCCACCGATCTCGTGCTCACCGTCACGCAGATGCTGCGCAAGAAGGGCGTGGTCGGCAAGTTCGTGGAATTCTACGGCCCGGGCCTCAACGACCTGTCGCTGACGGATCGCGCCACCATCGCCAACATGGCGCCGGAATACGGCGCCACCTGCGGCTTCTTCCCGATCGACAAGGAAGTCTGTCGCTACCTCACCTTCACCGGCCGCGATGCGGATCGCGTGGCGCTGGTGGAAGCCTACGCCCGGGCCCAAGGCCTGTGGCGCGATGACTCCACGCCCGATCCGGTGTTCACCGACACCCTCGAACTCGACATGAGCAAAGTGGAACCCTCGCTCGCCGGTCCGAAGCGTCCGCAGGATCGCGTCACGCTGTCTGCCGCCGCGTCGGAATTCACCAAGGCGCTCAGCGACGGCTTCGCGCACGCCACCGCCGTGTCGTCGCCTATCGCGGGCCTCACCGGCGCCGGCGCCAAGGACAAGCTCGACGATGGCGACGTTGTGATTGCCGCCATTACGTCCTGCACCAACACCTCCAACCCGTCGGTGCTGTTCGCCGCCGGCCTGCTCGCCAAGAAGGCCCGCGCCAAGGGCCTGACCCGCAAGCCGTGGGTGAAAACCTCCCTCGCGCCGGGCAGCCAGGTGGTGACGGACTATCTCACCGCCGCCGGTCTGCAATCCGAACTCGACGCGCTCGGCTTCCAGACCGTGGGTTACGGCTGCACCACCTGCATCGGCAACTCCGGCCCGCTCGACGACAATGTCGCCAAGTCGATCGAGACCGGCGATCTCGTTGTCACCGCCGTGCTGTCGGGCAACCGCAACTTCGAAGGCCGCATCAGCCCGCACGTGAAGGCGAACTACCTTGCCTCGCCGCCGCTGGTCGTGGCTTACGCGCTGCTCGGCTCCATGAAGAAAGACATCACGACCGAGTCCCTCGGCACCGGCAGCGATGGGCATCCGGTGTACCTGAAGGACATCTGGCCGACCCCGCAGGAAGTCGCGGAGTACACCGAGAAGTTCCTCACCCGCGCCATGTTCTCCAACCGCTACTCCGACGTGTTCAAGGGCCCCGTGCCCTGGCAGGCCGTGAAGGCCGAGAAGACCGAGACCTACAGCTGGGACGGCAAGTCGACCTACGTCGCCAACCCGCCGTACTTCGTCGGCATGTCGAAGACGCCCAAGGCCATCACCGACATCGTCGGCGCGCGGCCCATGGCAATCCTCGGTGACTCGGTCACGACCGACCACATCTCTCCGGCCGGCTCGATCAAGAAGGACAGCCCCGCGGGCAAGTACCTGATCGACCACGGCGTCGCGCCGAAGGACTTCAATTCCTACGGCGCGCGCCGCGGGCACCACGAAGTCATGATGCGCGGCACCTTCGCCAACATCCGCATCAAGAACGAGATGGTGCCGGGCGTCGAAGGTGGCGTGACCAAGTATCACCCGTCCGGCGAAGTCATGCCGATCTACGACGCGGCCATGAAGTACCAGGCGGCGGGCGTGCCCCTGGTGGTCGTCGCCGGCAAGGAATACGGCACCGGCTCGTCCCGCGACTGGGCGGCGAAGGGCACCAACCTGCTCGGCGTGAAGGCCGTGCTGGTGGAAAGCTTCGAGCGTATCCACCGCTCCAATCTGGTCGGCATGGGCGTTCTGCCGTTGCAATTCAAGGGCGACATGACGCGCAAGTCGCTCAACCTCGACGGCTCCGAAACCTTCGACATCAAAGGCCTCACGGCCATCAAGCCGCTCGGCGATGTGAACGTCACCATCCACCGCAAAGACGGAACGAGCGAGACCATCACGGTCCAATGCCGCATCGATAACTCGGGCGAGCTCGACTACTACAAGAACGGCGGCGTCTTGCACTACGTGCTGCGCAGCCTCGCGGCCTAACCACCGCGCCATCGCAACGAACAACCCCGCGTCGTAAGACGCGGGGTTTTTTGTTTTCGAACGGCGCTCCGAGATTTACGCCGCGACCGGCTCACGCGCCACGGGGAAGTTAATCTCCCACGCCGTCCCGCTGCCCGCGCGGTGGCTCAAGGTTCCATGAACCTGTTCCACCAAACGGTGCGCGAGGCCGAGACCGCGGCGCTTACTCTCGGCCTGGGGTGTGAAGCCCTGGCCGTCGTCGCTCACGGTCACGCGCGCCGTGTCTTCGCCGTTGGCGGATCCGCGGACCGTGACCGTGATGGCGCCGTCGCCGTCCGGGAACGCGTGATCGAAGCTGTTGGTCACCAGTTCCGCAATGACGATGCCCAGCGCCGTCACAATGTCGAGACTCAGGCGCACCTCGTCGCTCTCGCACGTCAGCGTGATCTGCGACGCAATTTGCGTGTCCGCCAAGGTTCGGCAAAGCGATTTCACATAGCCGCCGAAATCCGTCGTCCGCGTCATCTCGCTGCCGAGCAGATGGTCGTAGACTTCGGCGACGCTCGTCACCCGGCGCGCAATCGCCCGGATCGCCTTGCGTCCCGTCTCGTCGACCGTGTCCCCGAGATATTGGTTCAGCATGGAATTGACCAGCTGGAGATTGTTGCGCACCCGATGCTGGAGTTCTTCCGCCAGGATTTTCTTCTGCTCCAGCAGCCGATCCTTGTCTTCGATTGCGCTCTGCAGCAGTGCCACACGCACCGATGTGGCCACGGCCTCGGCCAACACGTTCGCGAAGCTGGTCAGGAAATTGATGTCGTGCTCGTCGTAGTCGTGCTGTTGGTCGCTATCGATCTCAAGCACGCCGTACGGATTGCCGTTGCCCTTGATCAGCACGTCGACGGTCGAAATGATGCCGTGCGCCTCATAGAAGGGCGGTAACTCGAATTCATTTTCGCGGCGCAGATCCCGGCAGATCGACGGCTTGCCCGTGGAAAACGCCCGCCCTTGTGGTGAGGAGTCGTCAGCCGGAACGACGGTGCCGATCACGCCCGCGTTCCATCCAAACCCGGTTTCAATGACAAGATCTTTTTCTGCCGCACGGTAGCGGCAGATCTTTGAGAACGGCACGCCCAGACCTTCGGCGCACACCCGCACCGCTTCCTCCAGCACTTCCTGAAGGTTGCTGTGGCGCAGGGCAAAACTGCCGAATTGGGCGATTGCTCTCTGTTGGCGCAGCAAGTCTTGAACTTTGGCGGCGTCAGCGGTCATTCGACAGCCAGCTCCGAGCGCGCGTGCATCGGCATAAGCTTGAACCCGCGGGGAAACGGCGGCGACGCCTTTCCAGTGGTAACGATTTCGCTGACGATCTCGAGACCGCGCAGGAGATCGTCTTCGCTATATGGCTTTGAGATGCAGGCGTGTCCCGTGACCGCCGTGGCCATCAGCTCCCTCACGTTGCCCGTGGCGTAAAGCACGCCGACATGTCCGAGCTCATGAATGTAGTTTGCGACATCCGTGCCAAGGTCGCCGTCGGCAAGCCGGTGGTCGATGACCGCAAAATCGGGTGGGCTGCGCCTAGCGACCTCAATCGCCTCAGCGACCGTCGTGGCGATGCCGCAGATCTCATATCCGTGCGCGACAAGGACCGCTTCGATCATATCGGCGATCATCACGTCGTCCTCGGCGATCAAGACCTTGCGCATGTCCATTTTCGTCCTGAATGAAGGGGCGCATCAGGGTAGGCGGCGGATTCGGCGCGCGATGTTCCAAACAGCACGCGTGCGAGTTGCGCGTGTTACGCGGAATAGGCCAAACCAAGTTTACCCTCTCCCCATTGCACGCAATAAGGCTCGGTAACTACCTAGCGCCCGTCTGCTGGGACGAGAATGCGGGATGCAGATCCTTCAGCCACCCTACAGGTAGACATGCAAACGGCCCGCTCCCTGAGGAGAGGGCCGCCCGAGAAGTCGTCACACCCGCACCGTGTCCGGGGTGCGCGTCGTTCCTGTGCTCGGCCCGAATAAACCTCGCAGTTTCCCGCGGGCGCATTTCGGGTGACGACATCTGTCCGATGGCTGGACATGGCCGCGCGCACCTCCTGCACACACCGTGAGCTTTGACGGAATCCCGAATCGCTTCCATGGTGGGGACGGGGCTTGGACTTACGGACGACGGTTGTGGAAAAGCCAGCCCTGCCCGCGAAATTTCCACCGCGTATTCACCGCGTAAATGCGCGGTGGCAGCCCGCGGTGCTGCGGCCCCGCGCGGCCGAATTTTCCGCGCGTATTTCGCGCGTAAATACGCGCAAACGCCTGCGCGTATTTGACCCCACCTTACTTGGATCGCGAGGCGCTCGGCGCGACACCGTAGCGGGCGCGAAAGGCATTGGTGAAATGCGCGGTGGAGCCGAAGCCGCAGGTCGCCGCCACGGTGGCGACCGGGTGCGCCGTGGTCAGAAGCAGGTCGTGCGCCTTCTCCAGGCGCCGCGCCTTGACATATTGCCACACCGACGTGCCGACCTCGGCCTGGAAGCTGCGATTCAGGTGCGCGACGGAGATATCCGCCGCCAAGCACACATCGTCCAGGGCGAAGTGTTCGCCCAGGTGTTCGTCGATATAGACAATCGCGCGCTGCACTTGCGGATGATGACGTCCCAGCTTGGCGGCATCGCGCTCGGGCTTCGCGCCATAGCGCCGCGCCGCCATGCCCAGGAACGTCTCAAGCATCTGGTCGACGTGATCACGCCCGTCGGGAAATCCGGCGAACACCTGGCTCGCGATCTCGATGCCGAGGAAGCCGATCGCCGGTGCATGATCCGACAGCGCCAGGCGCCAGCGCACCGCATCGGCGTCCGCACCGAGTGCGCGCCGCAGCACCGCGTCATCGAACAGGAATCCGAAACCCTCGATCTGCCCGGACCAGGCGATGTTCCAGGTGGTGCCGGCGGCGGTGAAGCCAATCGTGCCACGGCGGAAGATGTAGCGACGCCGGCGTCCGCCGCTGCGCTCCCACAGGTCCACCGTGCGCAGCGAGATGAAAAGGTCGTGGAAGGTTTCGCGTGGGCGCCGCATCGCGCCGGGCGGCGCGCGCATGTACGTGACCGTCACCGGCCACGGACCATCCAACTCCGCAAGCCGGTAAGGGCCGATATCTTGCGAGATCGCCCAGTTGATGTAGCTGCCGAAGCGCGCTTCGGTCGGAGCGAGTGGCTCTGGGGCAACAATGATCTTCATTTTATGATTCAGACCATGATTGGATCAGATTTTGCAACAGGTTCGCGCGCTAGATCGCGCAAGATCAAACCCTCTGGTGGATTTCGGCGGCCAGTTAATCGCGTGGTGGATTTGCGCGCGATCCCAAACGCCGCGGTAGCAACAAAGGGGGACTTCCCAATGAAAAGCATTCTGCGCAGCACCACGATTCTAGCCGCCGGCTTGATAAGCAGCGGCATCGCCTTCGCCCAAACCTCCTCCGGAGGCCTGGAAGAGATCACCGTGACGGCGCAGCGCCGCGAGGAATCGCTCCAGACCGTTCCTGTGGCCGTGACCGCAATCTCGCCGGAAGCCCTGCAGAACCGTCAGATCACCGATTCGCAGGACCTTCAGCGCCTGGTCCCCAGCCTGAAGATGACCAACAACGTCACCACGCCGAACAACCTCTCGCCTTCGCTGCGCGGCTCGACCATTCAGGATGCGTCGCTGGCCACCGCCGAAGGTCCGTTCGGCCTGTATGTCGACGACGTCTACATCGCGCGCCTGAACGGCAACAATGCGCAGCTCGCCGACGTGGAGCGCGTGGAAGTGCTGCGCGGTCCTCAAGGCACGCTCTATGGCCGCAACACGCTGGCCGGCGCGATCAAGTTCATCAGTAAGACGCCCGGCACCGATCCGTGGCTCTCGGTCTCCGGCGGTTACGGCAACTGGAATCAGTACCGCGCCAGCATGACGACAGGCGGTCCGCTTGGCGATAAGTGGGCCGGCTCGATCGCGGCGCAGGCGAACGGCAAGGGCGGCGAGTTCACCAACCGCGCCACCGGCAAGGATGTCGGTAAGGAGAACAACTACGCCGTGCGCGGCAAGCTGCGCTACATGGGCACCGAGAATTTCGATGCGATCGCGACCGTGTCGTACATGAAGAGCACCAACGACTCCCTCCAGCAGGTGCCGGCCACGCCGCGCCCGATCTCGGCGGCGGGTCAGTTCACGAACGACTCCCTCGTGCCCGCGTTCGGCTTCTACACCATCAACCGGCCCGACGTGACCGCGCGCACCCCGTCGTTCATTTCGCCGCAGCCCAACGCGCGCAATGAACAGCTACTGGCGTCGCTGACGATGTCCTACGATTTCGGCGGCGCGACGTTGAAGTCGATCTCTGCCTACGTGAATACGAAGGACTACTTCACCACCGACTTCGGCGGCGTCGGTGCGATCATGTCGGCCATCGGCACTAACTCGGATGAGTACACCCAGGAACTGCAGCTCCAAGGCAAGGCTGCGGACGATCGTCTCGACTACCTGTTCGGTGCGTACTATCTGCACGAAAACTCTGGCCAGGATTTCGGCTGGCAGTTCTTCACGCCCACCTCGACCAGCAACGAGAAGTCGCAGACCAACAGCATCTCGTTCTTCGGCCAGGCGAGCTACAAGATCACCGACGCCCTGAAGGCCACCGCCGGCCTCCGCTGGCTGCATGACAGCAAGCGCTTCAAGCTGTTCACCCTCCGCTTGCCGTCGTCCCTGGTGCCGGGCAGCGGCGGTCGCGTGAGCCTTGCAAATACCTACTCCGCCGCGACGCCGAAGTTCGGCCTCGACTACACCGTGCCGACCTCGGGCTCGATCGACAGCATGATGCTGTACGTGAGTGCGGCGCGCGGCTTCAAGTCCGGCGGCTACAACGGCATCGTGATCTTCGACATTAACGAAGGCGCGCTGCCCTATCGCCCGGAAACCAACTGGAGCTACGAAGCCGGTATTAAGACCGATCTGTTCAACAAGCGCGTGCGCGTCAACGCCGCGTACTTCGTGAACCGCATCAACGATGTGGTGTTCAACACCACGGTCATCCTGCCGGGCGGGGGCGCTGTGTTCCCCAACCTGAACTCCGCCGACCAGACCATCAAGGGGCTCGAGCTCGAGACCACCTTCGTGCCGGTCGACAACCTGACCCTGTTCGCCAACGCGGCCTTCGAGAGCGGCAAGTATCGCCGCATCGTGCCGGGTTCGGGCGCGGCCACCGCGGCGGCCACCTTCGGTAGCGCCAAGCCGCCGCAGGTGCCGAGCTATACCTTCACCCTCGGCGTCGACTACGGCATCCCGATCACGCTCGGCAACAAGGATGCGAAGATCAACATCGGCGGCGACTGGTACCGCACCGGCAAGTACTTCGTCAGCGTCAGCAACGACTTCATCATCAACCCCTACAGCCGCGTCGATGCCTATGTGGCGCTCACCCTCGAAAGCAAGTGGGAAGCCCGCCTCTCGGTGAAGAACCTGCAGGACAAGCACACCTTCAACTCTGGCTCCCTCGGCCTCGGTGGTTTCATCATCCAGCCGCCGCGCGAAGTCATGGGAACTCTGACCTACCGGATGTAAGCGCCATCCATCGCGCGTAAGCTCAACACCCAGCCTCACGGCTGGGTGTTTTGCATTTAGGGACCCATGACGGAATTTCCGATCCCAGGCCTCACCCGCCACTTCGTCACCCTCGGCCTTCGCCAGGTGCAGTACCGCCGCGCCGGGAAGGGACCGCCGCTGGTCATGCTCCATCGCCTGCCGCGGTCCTCGAAGGACCTCGTGCCGGCCATGCTGCTGCACGCGCACCGCTTCACAGTGATCGCGCCGGACCTCGCGGGCTACGGCAACTCTTCTCTCCTCGCGACGCTCGCGCCCACCATCCCCGACTATGCCGCAGACGTCGGCGCTTTCATCGAAGCGCTTGGCATCAAGCGGTGCGTCGTGTACGGCGAGGGGCAGGGCGCGCTGGTGGCGTTGTCGCTTGCGTCGCAGCGCGCAGATCTGATCGTCGCCGTCTCGACACGGGACGTGCCTACGCCCGCCACCGGCGCGGCGGTGGACGATGCCTTGATCCCTTTCGTGCCCACCTGGGACGGCCGCCATCTGGCATGGCTGTGGGCCTGTCTGCGCGAGGAGAACGTGTTCGCGCCGCCGTGGGAGAAGTCTCTCGCCCACCGCATCGATGCCGCGATGCCGTCCCCGGCGGAACTGCAATCCCGCGCCGTGCAGCTCCTCACCGGCGCCGGCCACGGCCGCAACTACCACCTCGGGCTGCGCGCGGCATTGGCGTACCAAGCGCACGCTGTCGCGGTGCCCAGCGTCGATCTCGCCACGTACACCAGCGATCTTCCGTCGCCGCCCGCACCACCGCCGGTGAAGCCCATCCCCGGCGCCCTGTGGAGCGATTTCGTCACTTTGCCGTCGGGGCAGTTGCACTTCCACATGAACGGCGATGCCCGGACCGTACCGCTGTTGGTGCAGCACGATGCGGCCAGTTCCGTTGGCACAGTGGAGCCCATTACCCGCAGCTTCCTCGGCAAGCGCACCGTGATGGCGTTCGATCTGCCGGGGTCCGGCGAGTCAGACCGCATGTTCGGCGACACGGTCGATGTGATGGCCTATGCCGACGTGCTCGGCGCAGCCCTCGACAAGCTGGGCCTCTCGCAGATCGACTTCTACGGCATGTGGGGCGGCGGCTTCGTCGGTCTCGATCTCGCCACGGCGCGACCGGACCTCGTGCGCCGCCTGGTGATGAGCAATCTCTTTCAGCATGAAGGCGCGGAGCAGCGCGCGTTCCAGACCCACTACACGCCGGATGTCTCGCCCGTCTGGCACGGCGGGCATCTCCTGCAGTGCTGGCACCAGATGCGCGATCAGGGAATCTACTATCCCTGGTTCGCGTCAAACCCCAGCGGCATCATCCGCCGCGAGCCGTACCTCGACACAGACATGGTGCATGAGCGGGTGTGTTCGCTGATGAAGGTGGGCAACGGCTATCGCACCGCCTACCAAGCGCACTTCCGGTACCCGACGCATGCGAGGCTCAAGGCCTCGCCGGTGCCGACGCTGGTGGCGACAACCGTACGCGATCCCAACTACAGCACGACCCAAGAAGCGGCAAAGGCGGCGCCGAACGCGGAACTCCGCTTGTTCGACGCCGCCTTCACGAAGTGGGGCGAAGGATTTTTGGACTTCTTAGCTTGAGCGCGTCTCTTTGAAGTTCATGTAGCGCGTGGCGATCAAGCGCCCGAAGGTGATTGCCGGGGTGACGTTGCTGCCGTTGGTGTACGCGCCGCCGCCGGTGGCGCCGCCGCCGATGACTTCGCCCGCGGCGAACAGGTTCGGGATCGCCGTGCCGTCCTGACGGATGACGCGCAGTCTGCCGTCGACCGCGAGACCCGCGAACGACTTCAGCTGCCACGCCGTCAGGCGCACCGCATAGTACGGGCCCTTGGTGATCTGCATCGGACGATGGGTGCGGCCCAACGCATCCGGCAGGCCCTCGTTCACCGAGCGATTGAACGTCTTCACCGTGTTCACGAGCTCGTCCGAATGGATGCCGGCCTTCACCGCCAGCGCCGTCAAGGTTTCCGCCTTGGCGAACATCGGATGCGTGCCGAAGGCCTTCATGAACTTTTCCTTCGACCACTTCGGGAACATCGGCGGCGCTTTCTCGATCATCTCCTGATCGGCGATGATCCAGAAGCACTCGCCCGGCTGCCGGCGGCACGACTTTTCCTTGTAGTCGATGCTCGGATGGTCTTCGCGCATGAAGCGCTCACCGCGCGCATTGACGAAGATCTCCCAGATCGCCCGCGTCTCCGGGTGCCAATCGAAGTTGGCGTCGATGGTGGAGGGATAGGTGTCGTCCGCAAGCAAGGCCGGGGCCGAGCCGAGATACAACTCGCCGCCGCGCATGTAGCCGCCGGCATTCATGCCCAGCGTCAGGCCCTGACCCAGCGCGTAGGGATGCGCGACGCGCGCGGTCAGCACGCTGTTGTGCAGGTCCGCAAACATGCGCGGGTTGGAAGCGCAGCCGCCGGAGGCGAGGCACACGTTCTTCGCCATATAGTCGGTCAGCACGCCCTTGTCGTTCTCGGCGGTCACGCCGACGATCGCGCCGGTCTTGTCCTGGATCAGATCGATCGCGCCGGTCTCGAGCTGCAGATTGATCTTTCCGCTCGCGACGTGCTTGCGGAACAGCGGCTCCATGGTGGCGAGGATCGACTTGCCGCCGTCCTTGCCCCACTGATAGCGCGCCACCGAGAAGAACTCGTGGCCGGCGCCCTTCACCGGATGATCCGGCATCACCTGGAACCCGTTCGCGGCAAGCCAGTTGAGCGAGTCACCGGCATTGTCGACGAACATGCGGGTGATCATCGGATCGGCCGTCCAGCCGTTGATGCGCATATTGTCTTCGAAGTGGATATCGGGGCTGTCGACGATGCCCTTGGCTTTCTGGAAAACCGTGCCCGATGCGGCCATCTGTCCGCCGGAGCGGTCGAGTGTGCCGCCGAGCACCGGCGACTTCTCGATCACCAGAACCTTCGCGCCGCGATCGGCGGCGAAGATCGCCGTCGGCATGCCGGCGGTGCCCGCGCCGATCACAATCAGATCGTACGTTGCGGTCGCAGCCTCGGCGCGACGCCAGGTCGGCAGCACGCCGGTGAGCGCACCGACGCCCATCGTCTTGAGGAACGTGCGTTTACTCGTGGAATTCCCGAAAGTCGCAGACATCGCATCCCTCCCAAGGCTGCTGTCGACCCGCGAATGGGGCCGGCGAACAGCCATGGTAGGTTAAGCGACACGCCACGGCCATAGCCGTGGTGACGGCGCGCTAAATCAAACCCTTCGCCATCACCGTGGACATGCGGCGGGCAAAAGCAGCCGGATCCGGCACTGTTTCGCCTTCTACGATGCGGGCTTGGTCGAGCAGCAGGAAGGCGACGTCGTCAAAAGCTTCGCCGCCAACGGCCATAAGTTTTTTTATCACGTCATGCTTTGGGTTTATCTCAAGCACCTTCCTGACCGCAGCGCCTGCAGGGCCTTCGCCGTGCTGCTTCAGCAACCGGGCCAGATGCAGGCTCATGCCGCCGCTGTCGGCCACCAGACACACTGGACTGCCGGTGAGACGCGTCGACGACTTCACGTCGGCGACGGCTTCGCCCAGCGTCTTCTTGAGCTTCTCGATCAGATCCTTCACCGCGGTCTCCGCGGCCGCACCGAGCGGTTCTTCCTCTTTTTGGTCGCCGCCCTTGATGCCGGAGAGATCGGCGCCGGATTCACCGACGCTGCGCAGCGGCTTCTTGTCGTAGACGCCGACCGACGGCACCCAGAACTCGTCGATCGGGTCCGTCAGCAGCAGCACCTCGATCCCCTTGGCGAGGAAGCCTTCGAGTTGGGGGCTCGCTTTCAGCGCCGCGGCGTTGTCGCCGGTGATGTAATAGATCGCGTCCTGGCCTTCCTTCATGCGGCTCGCGTAGTCCTTCAACGACACCAGGCCGTCGCCGTGCGTGGAGGTAAAGCGCGCGAGGTCGAGCAGCTCTTCGCGGCGCTCGAAATCTTCGTACAGGCCTTCCTTGAACACGGCGCCGAAGGTGTCCCAGAACTTCGCGTAGTCCTCCGCGCTCTCGGCGCGCTTCTTCAGGTCCTTCACCAGGCGCTGCACGATGCCGCTCTGGATCTTCTTCAGGAGCGGATTGTCTTGCAGGATCTCGCGGCTGATGTTCAGCGGCAGATCGGGCGAATCCACCACGCCGCGCACAAAACGCAGGTATCGCGGCATCATTCCTTCGAGCGTGTCGGAGATGAACACGCGGTTCACGTAGAGCTTCACCTGTCCTTTGCGTTCCGGATGGAACAGGTCGAACGGCTTCTGCGACGGAATGAACAGGAGTGCGGTGTATTCCACGGCACCTTCCGCCCGATAGTGCAGCGTATGCCACGGCTCGTCGAAGGCGTGGCCGACGTGGTGATAGAATTCCTTGTACTGCTCGGCCGTGATTTCATTCTTCGGGCGCATCCACAGCGCCGACGCCGAATTCAGTGTTTCTTCTTTTGGCGCTTCGGGCGTTTCGCCTTCTTCCTTGGTCTCCGCCCCCGGCGCCGGATCGAGGATCACCGGCAAGGCGATGTGGTCCGAATACGTGCGCACGATGCGACGCAAGCTGGTGGGGTCCGCGAACTCGGTGGCATCGTCTTTCAGATGCAGCACGATGCGTGTGCCGCGGGCGGCGTCTTCGGTCGGCGACACCGAGAACGTGCCGCGGCCGTCGCTTTCCCACAGCCAGCCTTGGGTCTCGCCGGCCTTCTTGCTGGTGACCGAGACTTTGTCCGCCACCATGAAGGCGGAATAGAAACCCACGCCGAACTTGCCGATCTGACTGACGTCTTTGGCGGCGTCGCCGGACAGGCCCTTGAGGAAATCCGCGGTGCCGGACTTGGCAATGGTGCCGAGATTCGCCACCAACTCGTCATGGCTCATGCCGATGCCGTTGTCGCGCACGGTCAGCGTCTTGGCCTTGGCGTCCGGGGCGATGTGGATCTCATAAGCCGAACCGTCCGTCAGGCTTGGCTGCGTGAGGGCGGCGTAGCGCAGCTTGTCGCAGGCGTCGGAGGCGTTGGAGATCAGTTCCCGGAGAAAGATCTCCCGATTCGAGTAGAGCGAGTGCACGACGATATCGAGCAACTTCGCGACTTCCGCCTGGAAGGCGAGATTCTCGCCCTTTTCAACAGGAGGCTTTTCCTTGGCTTTGGTCATGGGCGGTGTTCCACAGTGCAGGGATGTCGCATGGGTTGTGGGGTGGCGGTCAGTTCCCGCGCCCGGGCGAGCAGATATGGCGGAACTCCGGACCATGCAAGGCCTTGCGCGCGAAAGCCAAGGGCCCGGCGCGCGGGGAGAAACCGTCGGGCCGATCCTATCTCAGTGTTGATTGCGTTGTGTCATTGATTCGGATCATCCTGGTGTCCTCGGGCCTTGGATATCATGGCCCCCGTGATGCGGTGCAGCTGTCCCGCCGTACCGTTGGTCCGCCACTCAACAAGCGGAGCTTTTGAATGCAAAACCCCGTCCAGATTGCCTTCCACGGAATCGACAAGTCCGATGCGGTCGAAAGCCGTATCCTCGAAAAAGTCGCAAAACTCGAACAATACTTCGACCGCATCACGACCTGCCGGGTGACGGTCGAACAGCACCACCGCAGCCGTTCCGCACTCACTCACAAGGATGAGCCGTTCCATGTCTCGATCTTTCTGGGCGTGCCGGGCGAGGACTTGGTCGTCAAACGCGATCCCAAGGATCCGCATGCGTTGAAGGATCATCAGGACGTTAACATTGCCGTACGCGACGCCTTTGACACGATGGAGCGACGCCTCCGTGAGTATGTTCGCCGCCGCTATCGCGATCCACGGCACCTGGCCCAGCCCGACGCCCAACCCGACGACGGCACCAATCCCTGACCATCCCGTGCTCTCTTGTGAGGGTCCGCCATGAGCGGGCCTCACGCTAACGCCGGTCCGACCCCGTCGCTGTATGGCGGCGGGGTTACGGCCGTGCTTGGTCCCACCAACACCGGCAAGACCTACTTCGCGATGGAGCGGATGCTCGGTCATGCCACGGGCATGTTCGGCTTTCCGCTGCGTTTGCTCGCGCGAGAGAACTACGAACGCGCCGTGCGGGTGAAGGGCAAGAACGCCGTCGCGCTCATCACCGGCGAAGAAAAGATCATTCCCGCCAATCCGCGCTATTTCATCTGCACCGTCGAGAGCATGCCGGTGGATCGCGAAGTTGCGTTCCTCGCCGTGGACGAGATCCAACTTGCCGCCGATCCCGACCGCGGCCATGTCTTCACCGATCGTCTGCTGCATGCGCGCGGGCGTATCGAGACCATGTTTCTCGGCGCCGAGACGATCAAGCCGCTGATCCGCAAACTGGTGCCCGGTGCGCGGTTCACCTCGCGGCCGCGCTTCTCAAAACTGCTCTACACCGGCGCAAAGAAGCTCACGCGCCTGCCGCGCCGATCGGCGGTCGTGGCGTTCTCGATCTCCGAGGTCTACGGCATCGCCGAACTGATCCGCCGGCATCGCGGCGGCGCGGCGGTGGTGATGGGCGCGCTGTCGCCCCGCACCCGGAACGCACAAGTCGCGCTCTATCAGAACGGCGATGTCGACTACATGGTGGCCACCGACGCCATCGGCATGGGTCTGAACATGGACGTGGATCATGTGGCCTTCGCCAGCATGAGCAAGTTCGACGGCCATGCGCCGCGGCCGCTTGCGGCGACAGAGGTTGCCCAGATCGCCGGCCGCGCCGGGCGGCACATGAACGAAGGTACCTTCGGCACCACGGCCGACGTGCATGATATCGATCCCGATATTGTCGCGCGCGTGGAAAGCCACGAATTCGCGCCGCTACCGGCGATCTTCTGGCGCAATACGGATTTGCGCTTCACCTCCGTCGAGGCGCTGCAGGCTTCGCTGAAAGTGGCGCCGCCGTTGCGCGGCCTGATCCGCCCGCCGCCGTCGGAAGATCAGCTCGTGTTGGAGGCGATGCTGAAGGACGAAAGCTTGCGTGCCCATGCCTCCGACCCGCGGCGCATCCGGCTGCTGTGGGACGTCGCGCAGGTGCCGGACTTCCGCAAGGTGAAGCCCGAACTGCATGCGCGCCTGATGAGCCAAGTGTTTCTACACCTGATGTCCGACGACGAAACGTTGCCGACCGACTGGGTTGCGGCGCAAGTTGCGCGTCTCGACCGCACGGACGGCGATATCCACACATTGATGGATCGCATCGCCGGCATCCGGGTGTGGACCTACATCGCCCACCGCGGCGCGTGGCTCGCCGACGCGCTGCATTGGCAGGAACGCACGCGCCAGTTGGAGGATCGCCTGTCCGACGCGCTCCATCAAAAGCTCACGCAGCAGTTTGTCGACAGCCGCACCGCGCATCTCGTGAAACGCTTGCGTGGTGACGATCTGATCGACGCGGCGGTGGCGGACGACGGCTTGGTGGAAGTGGATGGGCATCGTCTCGGTCACATCGAAGGCTTGCGATTCCGGCCGGAACGCACCGGGTTGAAGCTCGCGGATCGGGCGGTGATGAATGCGGCCAATGCCGCCTTGCGGCCGGTGCTTGCGCGCCGCGCCGGCGCCATCGCGGAGGCCCCGGATGACGCCCTTGTGTTGGACGATTCCGCGCGCATCGTTTGGCAGAACGCGCCCATCGCGACGTTGATGCCTGGCCCGGAGCGCCTGCGGCCGGTCGTGCAGATCCTCGCCGACGATCGGCTCGAGGCCAGCGATCGTCTGCGCATCGAAGTGCGCTTGCGTACATGGGTGGGCGATCGCATCGGCCGCGTCCTCGGCCCGCTGACGCGCGCACTTGCCGCGCCGATGCCCGGGGCGTTGCGCGGCATCGTGTTCCAACTCGCCGAACATGGCGGCGCCATGCTCCGCAGCGCTGTGGATGCGCAACTGCAAAGCCTCGACAAGCCGGCGCGGCAATCGCTGGCGCGCCTGGGGATTCGTTTCGGACGCGAGTTCGTGTTCATGCCGGCGCTGTTCAAGGCCGCTCCGATCCGTTTGCGCGGGCTGCTCTGGCTCGCGGCCCATCGCACGGCCGGCGAGGTATCGCCATTGCCGGCGGGTCGCACGTCGATTCCGGTCACGGCCGAGATGCCGGACACTTACCTGACAGCCTGCGGCTATCGGGCGATTGGCGGGGTCGCCTATCGCATGGACATGTTGGAACGCTTTGCGGCGGAAGCGCGCAAGCTCGCCTGGGACAAGGTCACCGTCTTGCCGCCGGCGGTGCTGTCCATTCTCGGCATCAGTGCCCCGGCCGCTGTGCCGGTCCTGAAGGAGCTGGGATTCCGCGCGAAGGCAGAAGAGGCAGGCGTAACCTTCGCCTTGCGTCGTCGGCCGAAGATGAACCATGCGGCCGAGAAGCCGGCGGAAGTCTCCGCTGACTCACCCTTTGCCAAGTTGCGTGTGCTGATCCCGACATGAGCGCGTTGCGTCTCGACAAGTGGCTGTGGTTTTCCCGCTTCACCAAAAGCCGTGCCGATGCGCAAAAATTGATCGACCGCGGTCAGGTGACGTTGAACGGCAAGGTGGTCGAGAAGGTCAGCGCGGACGTGAAGGTCGGCGACGCACTCGCCATCGTCACCGGTCCCATCCGACACACGGTTGAAGTGCGCGCGCTCGGCACCCGCCGCGGCCCGGCGGCGGAAGCGCAAGCACTCTATGCCCGCACCGCCCCCCAAGAGCGGTTGACCTGGGAAGATGCCGCACCGCCGTTGCATCGGCGCAGTTTCTAGCGTCCGAACAGCCAGCACACCGTATCGACGGGAATGGCCAAGGCTTCGCGCACCATCGGCCACAGGCGGTGGTGTTGCGGGCGCGCAGGTACCGACGCCGCACGTACCCCCGCAAGGGCGAACAGCCAACGGCAGCGCGGCAGGTGAAAATCGTCGCTGCACAGCACCACGCGGCGCACCGTCGATACCAGCGGCATGCAGCGGCGCACGGACTCCAGGGTATTGCGGGCGTAGGGTTCCTCGATGATGCGCGCATCGGCGATCCCGGCGGCACGCAGTAACGCCGCCATCACCTCGGCTTCCGGCGTGGCGGCGGCGACTGCACCGCCCGTCACCAGAAACGTGGCGTCACGGGGTTCGCCGTATGCGATCGCCGCGGCAACGCGCCGTGCCATGGCCGGACTCGGCCGTCCGTCTTGCGCTACGGCGGCGCCGAAAATGACAACAATTTCGGATGTCACTTCGTGAACGCGAGCGTGAAGTTATTGGCCGGCATCGGCCAGCGCTCCTGCAGCGTGAAGCCGTGCGATGCAGCCACGCGTTCCACGTCGCGCAACTCACGCACGCCCCAGGCCGGATTGCGCTGTCGGAGCGAGGCGTCGAACATTCGGTTGCTGTCCGCGCCCCAGTCGCCGTCGATCCGATAGGGGCCATAGGTCATCACCAGACCCTTGTCGGGCATCAGGCGTGCCGCGCCGGCGAACACGGCATCGGTCGCCTCCCACGGGCTGATGTGGATCATGTTGATACACATCAGCGCGTCGGCATGTGCGAGGGGCCATGGCGTCTTCAGCACATCCAGGAGCAGGGGCGCGCGCAGGTTGGCCAGCCGCGCCTCCGACACACGCGCCGTCACTTCGGCGTGGCCTTGCGGGTCGCGTTCACTCGGCTGCCAGATGAACTGCGGCAAGGCTGCCGCCATCACCGCTGCGTGATGACCGGAGCCGGAGGCGATCTCCAACACCGTGGCGTTGGGCGGCAGGGCTTCGGTCAGAAGCGGCATCAGCACATCCCGGATCGCGCCTGCATTGCGCAAGGCCGACGGTGGGACCGGCGCGGGAGCTGCGCTCATGAGCGGCCGCCGGGGGAAGGGGTTCTTGACGCCCGCGCGGGAAATCGCCTACGGAAGTGCCCGTGGCGCCGCGGCGCTATTCTTGCGGCGTTGGCCGCGCCCCGTGCCCTGGCACAGCCACGGGACGAATCAGGGGCGCGGTACGAATCAGGGGATCTCTCTACCATGGCGTATGTCGTTGTCGAAAATTGCATCAAGTGCAAGTTCATGGACTGCACGGAAGTGTGCCCGGTGGATTGTTTTTACGAAGGCGAGAACATGCTCGTCATTCACCCTGACGAATGCATCGATTGCGGCGTGTGTGAGCCCGAGTGCCCGGCGGAAGCGATCGTCCCCGATTCGGACGAAGCCGCTGCAGCCTGGGCGAGCATCAACGCGGAATACGCCAATAAGTGGCCCAACATCACCGCCAAGGGCGAGACCCCGGCCGACGCGGAAGAGTGGAAGGGCAAAGCCGATAAGAAACAGCTGTTTAGCAGCAATCCCGGATCTAATGCTTGAACGCGCAGTAGCGCTTTAGACGCACTGCGCAAGGCCGTCTTGCCGGAATCGCCTGTTTTGACAGGCCATTTTGTGGTACTTCTCTGTCGATACGTCGGGAAACCTCGGCGGATTTCTTTTTCTCTCGCCCACCGTCACGGCACACTGCTGTAAGTGATTGTTTTTACAGCAGAAGGGATAGCCATCGGGTGAGAGATCGGCGCACGCCGGCCTGAAGCCCCGCAAAACAGGGGCCTGGCCAGTACGAGCCCAGAATCCGGTCCAACGGCAAGGGACCGGTCGGTTGGGAGACCGGGCTCCTGCGCTGTCGGCCCACACATGATCCGGTGCGTCCCGCATCGGATCGCGAAGATGGAGACGGATCGAGTATGCCCAAGACAGCAACCCAGCCCAAAGCGGCGCCCCCGGCCCCAATAACAAAAACAAAGGACGTAAAAAGCGTGGTTCCTTTTTCTTCAGGTGATTTCGTCGTGTACCCGGCGCATGGCGTCGGCAAGGTGACCAGCATCGAGACCCAGCTCATCGCCGGGCAGAAGGTCGAGCTGTTCGTCATCAGCTTCGAGCGTGACCGCATGACGCTGCGCGTTCCCGTCCGCAAGGTTGAGAACTCGGGCCTGCGCAAGCTCTCCACCCGCAAGGTGATGGAAGCCGCTCTGACGACCCTGAAAGGCCGCGCCCGCGTGAAGCGCGCCATGTGGAGCCGCCGCGCCCAGGAATACGAAGCCAAGATCAACTCGGGCGACCCGGTCTCGATCGCTGAAGTGGTGCGCGACCTGCACCGCGGCGCGTCGCAGCCGGAGCAGTCCTACAGCGAACGCCAGATCTATGAGCAGGCGCTCGAGCGCCTCGCCCATGAAGTGGCCGCGGTGGAGAAGATCAAGCCGGAAGCGGCGACCGCAAAGTTGGAAAAGCTTCTGAACGCGGCGTGATCGCCCGTTCCTCGATCCGCAAGACACGGCCTCGGGCTCTGCCCGGGGCCGTTTTTGTTTGTGCATTTTGGATCGGAAACGTCTGGGCGGGCCCGGAGACTTGGGCCGAACGCGCACGCGGGGTCGCCAATGTCCTCACGGGAGATACGCTCGCGGTCGAAGGTATGGCGGAGGTGCGCCTAGCCGGTGTGCGCGCGCCCTATGGCAAGACGGACACCTTCGCAGCTCCTTTCGCCGCGGAAGCGCGCGACGGGCTGACGCAATTGGTTCGCGGTCACCAAGTCTCCGTGCGGCCGATCGCTGCGGCGGAAGACCGTGAAGGGGCCACGCGCGCCCATGTCCTGCGCGACGATGGCCTGTGGCTCCAGGCAGAACTGGTGAAACGCGGGCTCGTGCGCGTGGCCCTGTCCGCCGACAGCGCAGATTTCGGCGACGAGCTGCTGGCGTTGGAGCGCGATGCGCGCGCGGCGCAGCGCGGGCTCTGGGCGCTCAACGCTTATGCTGTCCGCGACGCCGGCGATCGTGCACGGCTCAATCGCGACATCGGCACCTATCAGTTGATCGCGGGCGCCGTGACCAGCACGGCGCGGCGCGGCGATGAGATCTATCTCAATTTCGGAAACGACTATCGCGAGGACATGACCGCTATGATCCCGCGCGAGACGTGGACGGCCTTCAATAAGCTCAAGCCGCTGACGTTGATCGGCCGCAAGATTCAGGTGCGCGGCTGGGTGATGCGCCAGAACGGCCCGGCTGTGATGCTCACCGCGCCGGCGCTGCTCGAAGTGCTGGACGCGCCGCCGAAGGATGAAACCACCGCACCGAAACGGCGCACACGAAAGAAGACCTAAGCGACGCGTCGTTCATCCACCAGGGTCAGCTGGAATAACTTGCTGTCGTTGAACCAGTGCCAGGTGCGCGCCCGGTCCCGGCCGTTGGGCGCAAGCTGGATCATTTCGCACACCTCCACGCCGGGCTGATCGGCGAAGCCGAAGGTGAGGTAGATCGTGCGCGCGTCGAGCTCCCACATCCTGCCGGCGATGCGGCCGTCGAAGGCGACGATGGCGCGCCCGTTGTCGTCGCGATACTGCGCGTCGTAGGAGAGGTGTTGGGTGCGACCGTCCGGCCAGCGATAGGCGCTTTCCTGGCGGTAGGTGATGCCGCCTTGGCCGTCGTCCGGGAAGCTTACGGTGATTCGAAAATCATACTGGTCATTGACCGCCAACTGCGGCGTGATGAAGCGATAGGTGCCTTCCCAGATGCCCTCGTGGCGAGCGAGCAGGGGCAGGCGGGCCTTGATGATCGACATGGCGAACTCCCGGTTTCGGCCCATCCTAGACGCGTCCACCGGACTGGCGTAAGACGCCGCCGCCATGATCTTGACGCCAATTGATCCGGCCGACGTGCCGCGCATACTCGCTGCGTTCGCTGCGCAATTGCCGGCGGCCGGGCCTGCGCGCGCGGTGTTTGCGCGCATCGCTCAGACGCACCGCTTCTGCCCCGGCTTCACCGCGGACCTCTGGGCCGGCCAGTATAAGGCGGTGGCGCTGGCGCACCGCATGGGCATCCCCACCCGCGACGAGGATCCCGCAGTGGCTTTCTCCTGGGACGGCGAGGTCATCCGCACGCGGTCGGAAACCAGCGTCGTGTTCCACGAGATCGCGCATTGGCAGATCACGCATCCGGAGCGCCGCGCGCTGCCGGACTTCGGCCTTGGGGCCGGCCCCGAAAGCGGCCGCGCCGCCGAAGCCGATGCGGCGACCTGCGTCAACGAGGTGACCAAGGAAGAGGAGGAAAACCTCTCCTCCTTGCTCGGGATCTTATGGGAAGCCGTGCACGACGAGCCGGCGATCCTTGCCTTCGCCGAACAGAACTGGCTTGAGCAATACGACAAGCCCGGCACGCCGGCGCATTTCGTGCGCTGCGTCGACGCGCTGATCGCGCGCGGTCTGATCGACGAGACGGGTGTGCCTATTTCGGCGCCAGCTATTTCGCCGACAGGGTGATCTTGTCGAAGGCGATCATGCCGTTGGCTTCGGCGTAGCCGCCGACGGCGGCGCCGGTGCCGATGAAGCGCATGCCCTCGTAGATGAACAGCGACGGCGCTTCGTCCGCGTACCACGCCATGATCTCGCGGCGCAGGGCGACACTCTTGACCGGATCCGCCTCATGCAGGGCGGCCTCGATCTTGGGCATGATGCGCTGGTCGCAATAGAACGGCTCACGGCGCAGGCAGCTGTGCAGGCGCAAGGGCCGCAGCGCATCGAGATTGGGATCGCTCGGGAAAATCGTCACGAAGGCGTCTGTCTCGAAGCCCGCGCGGCTGATGTTCAGCAGATACTGCGCCATTGTGGTGGTGCGGATCTCCACCTTCACACCGATTTTCGCAAGATCGGCAGCGATGCGCTGATGGATCTCCGAATCCGCCGCCGATGAACCGGCCGCGGAACTTAGCGTCATGGCAAAGCCATTCGGATAGCCCGCTTCCGCCAACAGGGCTTTGGCCTTCGCAGGATCGTAGGGCAGCGTCACGATGTTCGCATTGTAGCCGAACGAGGCGCGCGACGCGGGCTGGTTGGCCACCGCGCCCGCGCCGTCCAGCAGCTTGTCGACGATAAGCTTGCGATCGGTCGCCATGATCAGCGCGCGGCGGACGCGGACGTCGGTCAGGGGTGCGGCGATCTTCTTGGTGAGCATGTACGACCAGCCGAACACCTGCGCAGTCGGCACGCGCACGTCCTTGCCGCCGGCGGCCGCGATCTCGTGCACATCCTCCGGACCGAGCCCGAGCGCGACGTCCAGCTGGCCCGATAGGACGGCGGCCACCCGCGCACTGCGGTCCGGTACGGCGATGATCTCCAGCCGATCGACCTTGGGCTTGCGCCATGATCCGGCGAAGGCCTTGAACACGCCGCGATTGGCTTCCCATCGTTCCAGCACGAACGGGCCAGTGCCCACGGGCGCGCGGGAAAAAGCCTCGCGCCCCAGCTTTGCCCACTGACCCGGTTCCGCCACCGGCAATGCGGCCGCAGAGCGGGGGAACAATGGATCGCTTTCGATCAGCGTGATCTCCACGGTGTGCGGATCGATCACGCGCGCGCCGCGCAGGGCGGGGATCTCGCGGATCAAGCCTTCTTTGGCGGCGGCCGCGTCGCTGGCCAGGTAGTCGACGGCCGCTTTCACCGCGTCGGCGGTGAGCGGCACGCCGTTGGAGAAGTGCACGTCATCGCGCAGCGTGAAACGCCAAGTCAGGTTGTCGGTGCTTTCCCACTTGGTCGCGAGCCAGGGCGAAAGGGTGCCGGCGTTGTCGAGGCGCGTGAGGCCGTCGAACATTGCCGACAGCACGTAGATGCTGGGGATCGCCGCGGTGCGATAGGGATTGCCGAGCGACAACGGCAGAGCATCCAGGCCCAGGCGCAACGTCGTTTCCGCGCGCGACGGCGTCACACTCACGGCCAACGCGATCGCCATAAGCCAACGGATCATTTCACGATCTCGATCTTGTCGAAGGAAATGAAGCCGTGCACCTCGGCGAATCCGCGCAAGCCCGCCACCGTTCCGGCGAAGCGCGTCAGTTCATAGAGGAAGAGCGAGGCATAGTTGTTGCGATAGGAGCGCATGACCTCTTGCCGCAAGGCGATCGCCTTGGCGGGGTCGGCTTCGACATACGCCGCACGGATGGTCGGCATGATTGATTGGTCGCAATACCAAGGGTGCGTGCCGAGACAGGAGTGCTGCGTGATGCCGCGCAGCACATCAACCGACGGCGGCGTCGCGTAGGTCAGGCCGAAGGCATCGCCGTCCCATGCGCCCTCGACCACGCCACGAAAAAGCTGCTGAACCGGGAACGGGCGAATCTCCATCGTCACGCCGATCTTCGAGAGATCCTGCGCGACTTTTTGATAGACGTCGGCATCCGCCGGCCCGGACCCGATCACCGCCTGCATGATGAAACGGAATCCGTTGGGATATCCCGCTTCAGCCAGCAGCGCTTTGGCGCGTGCGGGATCGTAAGGAATCGGCGGGATGTTCGGATCGTAGCCGAAAGCATTCGATGGCGCGGGCTCGCGCGCGGGCACCGCGCGTCCATGGAACAACGCCTTCACAATCGTATCGCGATCCACCGCGATGTTGAGCGCCTCGCGCACACGTTTGTCGCGCAGCGCGGGATTGCCGCCGGTGACCTGATGGAACTGGTAAGCCCACACCTCGGCGATCGGATAGGGCACGCCTTTCGCGCCGCCGGCATCGAGCGCGTCCGCCTCGCTTGGTCCAAGCTGCAAGGCAAGGTCGACCTGGTTGGCAAGAACGCCTTGCGTGCGCGCAGAAACGTCCGGCGCGGCCGTGAAGCGCAACGCCTCCATCTTTGGCGGGCGCCACGAGGTCGGCACCGCCGCAAGCTCCCAGGTGTTCGGCGTCATGCGTGTGACGCGGAACGGCCCTGTGCCGACGGGGTCCTTGGCGAAGTCCTCGGGGCCCAGGCGCTGCCATTGCCCGGGCTCGACCATGTAAAATAACGACAGCGCGCGGGGCAGCATGGGGTTCGGCTGCACCGTCACGAGTTCAACCGTGAGATCGTCAATGCGCCGCGCGCTCTTCAATCCGAGCTCGCGCGCCACGGTTTCCCGCGGCGCCGCGGGCCCAGTCAGATAGTTCGCGACATTCACGACAGCGTCGGCGGTGAATCGCGCGCCGTTGGAGAACGTCACGCCCGGACGCAGCGTGAACTGCCAGGTGACTGGATCGATTTGGGTCCACGCGGTCGCGAGCCACGGCTGCAACTGGCCGCGCGCATCGATCCGCGTCAGCCCGTCAAAAATCGCCGACCATGCGTAAATGTTTGGGATGCCGGTGGTGCGATAGGGATTGCCCAGGGAGCCGGGCAGGGCGGTCGTGGCGACCCGCAAGGTCGCAGCCGCCGCGCCCATCCCGGTCGTGGCCAGAAGCATCAGCGCCGACATCGCCGACGTAAGAATGAATCGCCTGGTTCGCATGGGAGTCCGCATCCTCTCTTCCTGACCCGTCCGCCGCTTCGCAGCAAGCCGGAGGAACATCCAAGGCTATCATTTGAACAACCGGCAGGTGTAGTCTTGCTGGAAGACGGGGGCGCATCGTGGATCCACGCAAGCTCGAGCACTTCCTGGCCGTGATCGAGCACGGCCAGTTCAATCTCGCCGCCGCCGCCACCGGGGTTTCCCAGCAGGCCGTCAGCAAGGCCATCGCGAAGCTGGAGGAGGAACTCGGCGTGGCGCTTTTCGAGCGCAGCGCCTTCGGCGCGACTCCCACCACATTCGCGCGCACCCTCGAACGCCGCGCGCAGACCATCCTGGCGGAAACCAGGCTCGCCAACGCCGAACTGAATGCGCTCAGTGGCGCAAAGCTCGGCACGCTCAATCTCGGCGTCGGTCTTTCGCTCGCGCGCAACATCATGGCGCCGGCGATCCATCGGTTCCGCGCGCAGCGGCCGGGGATAGGCATTTCCGCCTTCGTCGATGTTTCACCGACGCTGTATCAGCGGCTCTTGCGGGGCGAACTTGATCTTGTGGCCAGCGCGCCGCTGGAATCCGTCCAGGTCCCGCCCGACGTCACGACTGTGCGCCTGTTCATGGAGCGGGATGCGATCATGGTCCGCCCGCAACATCCATTGGCGCGCGCGAAGCACCTGACGCTTTCGGATTTTGTGCCGTATCCGTGGATCGCGCCGTCGCAGAACTACGATCCATGGCTGCGTGTGTGCGATGCCTTCAGCGCAGCCGGGATCTCGCCGCCGAAGGATGTGATCCGCACCGACTCCACCCCGCTGACCATCAGCCTGCTCTCGAGCGAAGACTGCATCTGTCTGCTGGGCCGCGAGATGATGGCGCATGAGCTGCGGACCGGGGATCTGGTCGCACTCTCGATCGCGCCGTTCTCTGCCGAGCGGCCCGCGCTGCTCGCTTACCGAAGCAAAGGTCCGCTCTCCCCGGCCGCGAAAGCATTCATTCCCCTTCTGCGCGAGGTTTGCCAGAACCTCTCGGCCGCATGACCGGTGCGTTTGCGCCACACCATACATAAGTCATTGTTATCTATCATAAATAGATTGTCTCGCGCGCCGGGTTCGCGCGAGTACCCCAAACAGTTGTGCATATATGGCAGCGGGTTGTTGGACTTGCCGCATCGCAAACACCGAAGCTTGCGACCGGCTCAGGGAAGGGCCTGCAAGCAACGAGGCGGCGGCGCCGCTTCAGGGGGAATCACACATGATGCGACGCAACTATGCCGCAGGCGCGGCGGGAATGGCTTTGCTGATCGCGTTCACCGGGGTCGAACGCCCGGCGCACGCGCAAAATCTGGCGCTGGAAGAAATCGTGGTTACCGCGCGTAAGCGCGAAGAAAAACTCACCGAAATTCCTCTGTCGATCACCGCGTTCTCCGCGGCCGACATCGAGAAGAAGGCCTTCAAGGGCCTCGAAGACATCGCGCAGTCCACACCGGGCATGCAGTATTCCAACCAGGGCGGACAGCAGCCCGGCCGTTACAACACCGCCATCCGCTTCCGCGGCATGAACGTGAACTCGGACAGCCCGTCGCTTCAGCTCGGCTCGTTGTTCATCGACGGCATCTACGTTTTCGGCGGCACCCAATCGATTCCGCTCAATGACATCGAGCGCGTCGAAGTCGTGAAAGGTCCGCAGTCGGCTTACTTCGGCCGCAACACCTTCGGCGGCGCGGTCAACTACATCACCAAGACGCCGTCGCTCACAGAATACAAAGGCAAGGTCAGCGCTTCCGGCGCGACCTACAGCGAGTACGACGTCTCGCTCGACCACGAAGGCCCGATCGTCCAAGACAAGCTCGCCTACCGCGTCGGTGCGCGCCTGTACTCGCGCGGCGCGATGTGGCGCGCTACCGACGGCGGCGGACTCGGCGAAGAGTCGTCGAAGGCTATCAACGGGACGCTCTACGCGACCCCGTCGGAAAATCTCAAAATCAAGTTCCACGGCTACTACAACTTCGATGAGGACGGCGCTCCCGCCGGCGGTCTTGTCTCCGGCTGGGCGAACGACACCTGTACCGGTAAGACCATCAAGACCCAGGATCCGGCGGTGCCGAATTCGTCGCCGAAGCTCTATGTTTGCGGCGCCCTGCCGACCGAAGGCACCGCGATCTCCGCGACCGGCATTCGCAAAATCATCGACACCAACACAAGCCTGATGCCGGGGCAGGCGGCGCGCGTCGGCCAGCCGAACATCCTCATCAACGGCCTCGTGAATACCCCGCAGCGGCCCGAGCTCGGCACCACGCTGAAGATCGACCACATGGGCTTGGTGCGCGACGTGATGCGTTTCTCCGGCAACCTCGATTACGAGTTTGGCGGCGGCTATATCGCCACGGTCCAAGGCGGGTACAACCGCCTGCGTGCGAACTGGATTCGCGACTTCGGCCTGACCGCGGTTGAGAACTGGTATTCGAACGATCCGCAGTACGCGACCGACCACTCGATCGAAGCGCGCATTGCTTCGCCGTCGGATCAGCGTCTGGCCTGGCTCGCCGGCGCCAACTACTACAAGCAGAAGTTCATCTCGTCCGGCTCGGGCGGTGCGTCGGTGTCGCTCTGCACGACCATCGTCTCCCCGCCGCCGGCGGGTCAGCCTTGTACGCTCAATCCCACCACGGGCGGCGGCACCAGCAACACGCTGTTGCAGAACTCCGACTCCATCGACGCGTGGGGCGTGTTCGCTTCCTTGACCTACAAGATCACCGACGAGATCACGGCGATCGGTGAAGGTCGGTACCAGTACAACAAGGCCGGCACGGCCGTCCTGACGCCGAAGCCGCTCTACAAGGTCGATAAGAACTTCCTGCCGCGCGCGATCTTGAAGTATCAGCCGACCCCGATGACGAATATCTACGCGAGCTATTCGCAAGGCGTCATCCAAGGTCAGCCGAACGCCCAGATCGCTTCGGCTACCCCGAACGAACTGCGTCAGTACAAGGCAGTGCTCCCGACCTCGGGCGCGGAACTGCCCGCCGAAATCCTGAAGATGGGTGAAATCGGCTGGAAGCAGCAGCTTTGGGAAAACCGCGCGAACTTCAGCGTCGCCGGCTACTACGGTAAGTGGACCGGAGCCAAGGGACGCAGCGTGGTCAACCTGCAGGAAGATTGCGGTAGCCCCAGCCACGGCTTCGGTGGCGGTTGCACCACCGGCACCCTTCCGCTCGGCACGGGTACGGCCGGCAATCCCGCCACGAACCTCGACGGCTCGGCGTACCTGAACGCCCGTAACGTCAACGTCCCGGGCGATGTCGAATTGAAGGGCATCGAGTTCGAAGGCAACGTCCGTGTCGCCGACGGTTGGGACGTGCACACGAACGTCACCTGGGCCAAGTCGAAGTACACCTACTTCCTGTTCAACTTCGTGGCGCCGATCGCCGGCTACTCGCAGATGAAGGGCAACTCGACGGCGCGCTTCCCGGATTGGTCCGGCCAGCTGGCCACCACCTACACCGGCGCGCTCAATGATAAGTGGGAATGGTACATCAGCGGCGACGCCAACTACGTCGGCAAGACCATGGCTGATGAAAGCAATCTCGCGTATTGCAAGTCCTACTGGACGGTCAACACCCGTGCCGGCATCACCAAGGAAGGCGTTCGCGTTGAAGGCTTCGTGCGTAACCTGCTCGACGACAAGAATTGGTCGGCTTGCGCACGCTGGACCGACTTCGACCACGCGCCGAACCTCGCTCAGCTGACCAACTTCCAGGGCATCGCCGTGACGCAGAACAGCAAGCGTCAGTTCGGTATCCGCACGACGATCGATTTCTAAGCCTCCTTTCCGCCGTTTTGGTGGATCAGAGCCCCGGCCGGAAACGGCCGGGGCTTTTTTCTGCCCCCGATCATGAGTAGGTTGCGGGCATGACCAGCAAGAAGCCCAAGGCGGAAACCCAGGTCGTGCGCGCCGGCGTCAATAAGGCGCGCAATGCCGGGATCGTAAACACACCGGTGTTCCACGCCTCGACGGTCGTCTTCGAGAGCGTCGCGGCGCTGCGCGCGGCCAGCGACCGGGTCTTCAAGAAGCACGAGAAGGTGCTGTTCTACGGTCGCCGCGGCACGCCGACCCACTGGACGTTCCAGGAAGCGATCAGCGACTTGGAGGGGGCGGCGGAGACCTTTCTCACGCCCTCGGGCCTCTCGGCCTGCACGCTGGCCATCCTTGGCTGCGTCAAAGCCGGCGACAACATCCTGGTGACCGACTCCGCCTACGAACCGACGCGCACTTTCTGCGACGGTCTGCTCGCGGCCTTGGGGATCAGCACAACCTACTACCCGCCGACCGTCGGCGCCGGTATCGCGGCGCTGATGAAGCCGAACACGACCGTGATCTTTGCCGAAGCGCCTGGGTCCCATACCTTCGAGATGCAGGACCTGCCGGCGCTCGCGAAAGCCGCGCACGCGCGCGACGCGTTGTTGCTGGTGGACAATACGTGGGCGAGCCCACTGTTCTGTCAGCCGCTTGCACTCGGGGCCGATGTCTCCATTCAGGCCGCGACCAAATATATCGTCGGCCACTCCGATGCGCTGATCGGCACCATTGCAGTGAACGATCGCGCCCGCAGCGGTGTGGGGCGCGCCGTGTCGCAGATCGGGATCGTCGTCGCACCCGACGAAGTCTATCTCGCCACCCGTGGGCTGCGCACACTCGCGGTGCGGCTGAAACAACATCAAGCCAACGCAATGGTGGTGGCGAAATGGTTGCAGCAGCAGCCGGAGGTCAAGCGCGTGCTCTATCCCGCGCTGCCCGAGGATCCGGGCCACGCGATCTGGAAGCGCGATTTCAGCGGTGCGTCGGGTCTTCTGGGCATGGTGTTCCATCGCACCTCGGACGCCGCGGTCGCCGCGATGATCGACGGCATGACGCTATTTCCGCTTGGTTTCTCATGGGGCGGCTTTGAGAGCCTCATCGCGCCGTCGCACCCGAGCGAGGCCCGCACGGCGGAGACATGGGCGGAGCCCGAACCCGGCGTGCGCCTGCACATCGGCCTTGAGCACACGGACGATTTGATCGCCGATCTTGCCGCTGGGCTCGCGCGTTTCCGGGACGCCCTTGGCTGAGTCCCGAACGGACCTTGAGGCAGCCGTCGTCCGGCATCGGGCGGGCGATCTCGATGGCGCAGCCGCGGTCTACCGGGCGGTCTTGGCGCGCGATCCCAACAACGCGGATGCCGCGCATCTCTCAGGCGTGATCGCTTTGCAGAAAGGCGATGCCGTCGCGGCCTGGGACTTGATCCAGCACGCCCGCGAATTGCGTCCGCGCAGCGCCGATATCGCTTATAACCTCGGCCGCGTTGCGGCAGCGCTCCAGGATTGGCCAGCGGCGGTGGAAGCCAATCGCGCGGCGCTCGCACTGTCGCCGCAGATGAGCGCCGCGGCCTGCAATCTCGGCATCGCGCTGGTGCACAGCGGCGACGCGGTCGCAGGCGAAGCCGCGATCCGCACAGCGCTCGCAGCCGACTCTAACACCGCCGCCAATTGGAGCGCGCTGGGTCTCGCCCTGCACGATCAGGCGAAGGACACGGACGCCCGCGCCGCTTGGGAAAAAGCGCGCACGCTCGATCCGGAGCTTGCCGAAGCCGCCTTCAATCTTGCCTGCAGTTATTTGCGCTGCGGCGACCTTGTCCGAGGCTGGCCACTCTTCGCCGCGCGGGCCGCCGCCGATCCGGCAAGTTTCGCTAACGGCGGCGCCATGCCCGCGCACGTGCCGCGCTGGAACGGTGAAACGCTTTCCGGCCGCCGTGTGTTGATCTGGGGCGAGCAAGGCCTGGGCGATCAGATTCTCTATGCCGGTTTCATCCCGATGCTCGGCACCCGCGACGTCGTGCTCGCCTGCGCGCCGCGTCTTGTCCCATTGCTGACCCGCGCCTTTCCGGACGTGACCGTACTGCCCCAGGACAGTCAGCTCGCGACACGGCTTGCGGATCTGAAATGCGATGTTGTCATTCCACTGGCGGATCTCGGCCACGTCGCGTGGCCCACGGCCGCGTCGCCGCGGGCGAAATATCTGCGCGCCGATCCGGCCCGCGTCGCGATGCTCCGCCAGCGCTACCAGGGTTGGTCGAAAGGCGGGCCTTTGATCGGGGTCTCCTGGCACAGCCACCGCGCCACGGGTGGCGCCCGCAAGTCTCTGCCGTTGGCTCAGTGGCAGCCGATCGCGTCGACCCCGGGCGCAACGTTGATCAGCGTGCAGTACGGCGACACGGAAGCCGATCTTGCCGCCGGTGCTACGGCCGGTGTCGCGGTCCATCGCGACCCGGAGATCGACGCCACCCATGATATGGAAGGGCTTGCCGCGCAACTCGCGGCCGTCGATCTGGTGATCTCGGTATCCAACACCACGGTCCATCTGGCCGGCGGCCTAGGCTTGCCGGTCTGGACCCTCGCGCCCCTTGGCGGCGGGTCCCTCTGGTACTGGTTCGACCAGCCCTCCGGGCAGACCAGCCCCTGGTACCCGCACCTGCGGGTGTTCCATCAGGACCGGCCCGGCGCCTGGGGACCCGCGGTGGAGCGCGTCAGAGTTGCCTTGGAGAATTTCCACCCGCCCGTGCGCGACTAAGGGGCGGCCCATGGAGAAGAATATTCCCTGAAAAAGGTTATTTTTGGGGTCATCTGACTTAAGATGCGGCAACAGCGGTATGGTGGGTCGTAAGTCAGGTACTTGGCGCCCCTCGACGGCGCGCATCCAAGGGATTGAAACTTATGAACCTGCAGGCCAATCCGGGCCGCGGCGACGGAACGTCAGCAGCACCCGCCTCCAAGGCCGACATCGAATCGGTGGTCGTGCGCTTTGCCGGTGACTCCGGTGACGGCGTGCAGTTGCTCGGCAGTCAGTTTTCGCAAGAGACCGCGCTTGCCGGTAATTCGCTGGCGACGTTTCCCGATTTTCCCGCCGAGATCCGCGCCCCCACGGGCACGACCTATGGCGTGTCCGCGTTCCAGATCAACTTCGGCTCGCGCGTTGTGAAGACCGCCGGCGATCAGCCGGACGTGCTGGTGGCCCTCAATCCCGCCGCGCTCAAAGTGAACCTCAACGTGGTCCGCAAGGGCGGCCTGGTGATCCTGGATTCCGGCGCGTTCAAGGATAAGGAAATCAAGCGCGCGACGTTCGAGACGGACCCTCGCACCGATGGATCGCTGAAGCAGTATCGCGTCATCGAGATCGACATCTCCACCCAGGCCCTCGAAGTGGCGAAGCCGTTCGGCGTGTCGCAGAAGGAAGCCCTGCGCACCAAGAACCTCTGGGTGCTCGGCCTTGTGTCGTGGATGTACGACCGCGAGATGAAGTCGACCATGGAATACGTCGCGCGCAAGTTCGGCAGCGACGATCCGGTCGGCAAGGCCAACATGGCCGCACTCAAGGCCGGTCACGCGTACGGCGAAACCCATGAGATCTCCGGCGAGCTGTCGCCGATCCATCTGCCGGCGGTGAAGTTCGAGCCGGGCACCTATCGCCTGGTGAACGGCGCGGAAGCGCTGGCGTGGGGTCTCGTGGCGGGTGCGCATCTCGCCAACCTCGAAGCGGTGCTCGCCTCCTATCCGATCACGCCGTCCTCGCCGATCCTGCATATCCTGGCAAAGCTCAAGCAGTTCGGCATCACCACCTTCCAGGCGGAAGACGAAATCGCGGCATGTTGCGCGGCGATCGGTGCGTCCTTCGGCGGTAAGCTCGGCATCACCGCGTCATCCGGTCCCGGCATCGCCCTGAAGACCGAAGCGATCGGGCTGGCCATCTCCACGGAATTGCCGCTGGTGATCGTCAACACGCAGCGCGCCGGCCCTTCGACCGGCATGCCGACGAAAACCGAACAGTCCGATCTTTTCATCGCCGTATGGGGCCGCAATGCGGATGCGCCGATCCCGGTGATCGCGTCGCGCGCGCCGGGCGATTGCTTCGACGTCGCGATCGAAGCGGTGCGACTGGCGACCAAATACATGACCCCGGTGATGATCCTGTCCGACGGCTATATCGCCAATGCCGCCGAGCCCTGGCTCATCCCCTCCGTGAAGGACCGCGCGCCGTTCCCGAAGGAATTCCGCACGGACCCGAATGGTTATCACGTGTACGACCGCGATCCCACGACGCTCGCCCGCGCCTGGGTGAAGCCCGGCACGCCGGGGATGATGCATCGTATCGGCGGTATCGAGAAAGACAGCGTCACCGGCAACATCAGCTACGAAGCCGCCAACCACCAGAAGATGACCGACACGCGCTTTGCCAAGATCGATGGCATCGCCAATGACATACCGGAACAGGGCGTGGAGATTGGCGACACCAAGGGCAAGCTCGCTGTGGTGGGCTGGGGCTCGACGTTCGGCCCGATCAATCGCGCTGTGCACAACATGCGCGCCAAGGGCCACGACGTGTCCCATATCCACATCCGGCATATCTGGCCGCTGCCGCGCAATCTCGAGAAGCTGCTGAAGAGCTACGACAAGGTTCTGGTCGCGGAGATGAACAAGGGCCAGATGCTGACCCTGCTGAAGAGCCAGTATCTGGTCGACGCCAAGGGCCTGCTCAAGGTTTCAGGTCAGCCACTGAAGATCGAAGAAGTCGAGAACGCCATCAAGAAGCAGCTTGAGGCGTAAGGAAAAGCCATGAACGTTCAAACACCTCCCGCCAAGCTCACCGCCAAGGACTTCGCCTCCGATCAGGAAGTGCGCTGGTGCCCAGGCTGCGGCGACTACGCGATTCTCAAAGCCGTGCAGATGTCGCTCGCCAACATCGGCTCCAAGCCGGAGAACACGGTGTTCGTGTCCGGCATCGGCTGTTCGTCGCGGTTCCCGTATTACATGGCGACTTACGGCTTCCACACGATCCATGGCCGCGCGCCGGCGGTGGCGACGGGCCTGAAGCTCGCGCGCCCGGAACTCGACATTTGGGTCGTGACCGGCGACGGCGATGCCCTGTCCATCGGCGGCAACCACCTGTTCCATGTCCTCCGACGCAACGTCGATCTGAACATCCTGCTGTTCAACAACGAGATCTACGGCCTGACCAAGGGCCAGTACTCGCCCACCAGCCGCGTCGGTCAGAAGTCGCCTTCAACGCCGCTTGGCTCCGTCGATAGTCCGGCGAACGCCTGCCAGTTTGCGCTCGGCGCCAATGCCCGCTTTATCGCCCGCGGCATCGACATCCAAGCCAAGCAGCTGGGTGAGCTGTTCGCCCGCGCCCATGCGCACAAGGGCGCTTCGTTCGTGGAAATCGTCCAGAACTGCATCGTCTACAACGACGGCGTGTTCGATGACTTCGTCGCCAAGGAATTCGCGGCCGACCGGCAGCTCCATGTGGTGCATGGCCAGCCGATGATCTACGGCAAAGCCAAGAACAAGGGCCTGCGTCTGAACACCAAGACGCTCACGTTGGAAGAAGTGACCATCGGAGAGAACGGCGTCACCGTGGATGACCTTCTTGTTCATGACGAGAAGAACCGCATGCTGGCGATGATGCTGACGGGCCTGAAGCCGCCTGCGTTCCCGGAAGTGCTGGGCGTGATCTATTGCGATCCCGCCACGTCCTACGAGTCCGCCGTGATTGCCCAGGAAGACGCCGTTAAAGCCAAGGGACCGGGCGACCTCGACAAGCTTATGCGCGCCGGAAATACCTGGCAGGTCAGCTGAGATCGCATCCACGCGTCCCGCACTGAGCTAAGCCCGCGCCGTCCTTGCAAGGAACGCTACATGCGTATCGTCATGGCATTGATCGTTCTGCTCGCGGGCGCGGCGCTTGCGCAAGAACCGACGCCGGTGGGCGCGGTGTTCAACGACTGCACCGATTGCCCCGACATGGTGGTGGTCCCGGCGGGCACGGTCGAGATCGGCGCCACCGCCGACGACATCGCGTTGGTGACGCCGGAGCAGGCCGCGCTGGAACAGCCGCGCCACAAGGTCACCCTGCATACCTTCGCCATGGGGCGCACGGCGGTGACGCGGGCGCAGTTCTCCGCCTTCACCTTCGAGACCGGCTATAAGGTTGTCGGCACGTGCCGCAGCTACAATCTCAAGACCGGCGAGATCGAAGAACATCCCGGCACAACCTGGATCGACCCGGGCTTTATCCAGACCGATCGCGATCCCGTGGTCTGTGTCAGCGCCGAGGACGCAAAAGCCTATATCGGATGGCTGATGCGTAAAACGCGCCGGCCCTATCGCCTGCCCAGCGAAGCCGAATGGGAATACAGCGCCCGTGCCGGCACGGCGTCATTGCGATTCTGGGGCGATGCGGAAGCCTGCCAATTCGCCAACGTCGCGGATCGCACCGCAGTGGCCGCGGGCATTTCTCCCGACAAGGCTTTTGCATGTACCGACGGCCACGCCACGACCGCTCCCGTGGGCCGCTTCGCGCCGAACGCGTTTGGACTGTTCGACATGCTCGGCAACGCCTCGCAGTGGGTGGCCGATTGCCTGCATGACACTTACGTCGGTGCGCCGACCGATGGCTCTGCCTGGACGGGTGAACCCGGATGCCGTCGCGTCTTCCGGGGTGGGAACTGGTTCGCGCTGCCGTTGGCGATCCGTGCGGCGGCCCGGCGGCCGAACACGCCGGATGCGCGCGTGAACGGCTTGGGCTTCCGTGTCGCGCGCGACATCGAACCGCCGCCAGAAGCAACTCGTTAGCGCCTAAGTCCCGTAGCGCGGTGTTTCGTCCCAACCGTAGCCGATCTCGTGCAACGGCTTGCCGGCGAACGCGCGGGTGACTTCCGCCACCTGCACGCCGCCCATGCGCTCGTAAAATCCACGCGCCGGATTGTTCGCCAGCACCCAAACGAACAGGCCCTTGTAGCCCCGCTGCGCGAGGCGATTGGATGCCGCCAGGAACAGGCGACGGCCGTGGTTTGACTCGTGATGGCGCTTGAGCACGTAGAGCGATGAGATCTCCGCTTGAAAGCGTGTGTCTCGATGCCGCAAAGGGCCGGCGGAGATGAATCCGACGACGCGGCCGTCATGATCCTCGCTGACCAGCGTCATCAGGCCGGTGGTGGTGCGCTCCAACAGCCGCACCCACCCGAGGCTGCGGTTCTGGACGGTCAAGCTGTCGAGATAGTGCTGCGGGACGATACCGCCGTACGTCGTGCGCCACGTGTCGACGTGGACCTTGGCAATGGCAGGAGCGTCATCCACGTCGGCGGCGCGAATTGTCAGCATGCGCGCATTTTACCGCGGCCCCGAACGCGCTCCAAGAGTCGCGCAGACCCGTCGCGCCGAAATATGCGGGTCGCGCGTATGCGTGGTTGAGAAATCGCGCGCGTCTCACCTGAAACGACACATACGGAAGGATACTACTTCACGCTCGGCTTCTCTTTGCCCTCTCGGACCTTCTTGTAATAGGTCCAGCTGGTCTCGTTCGGGCGGTCGTCCGTCACCGGCGGCGGCTCGCGGTAGATCGGAAAGTTGCGCGTGATCTGATCCTTCAGGATCGGGTCGAGGTCCTCGAACTTCGCGACCGAATCTCCGGAGGTCACGAAGATCAGCGTGCCGGGGCGGCCTTCCATGTCCATCCACGGCAGCCACTGCGATACGCGGTTCCAGGCAAGGTGCATGCCCTTGGGCGCCACCACGTTTGAGTCGAGCAATTCCTTCGCCGGAATGAAGCCCGTGAAGATCTCCATCGCCTGGTAGGCCCCGCCCGTCTGCTTCTGATAGGGACCGGCGAGGACGTTGCTGTAATACAGCGGAAACTCCGAGCGGCTGACGAACACATCGCCCATGCGATCGAGTTCCATGGTGAATGGCTTGCCGTCCTTGTCCTGGGCGTAGATCGGGTCGCGCATGTTCACCGGATCGTTGGCGACATGAACGACCTTGTTGGTCTCCCCGGTCCACGGGTTCGCGAAGGTCTCGAGCGGCTTGCGCGTCTTGGGGTCGATATAGAACATCAACTCGCGGCTTACGGAGCGGAAGCCGGGCCCGCGCTGCGGATCGTTGAAACTCACGCAGCGACGGATGTTGGTGCCGACCACATCGAACAAATGGCGGTCCTTCTCCCACGCCACGCGGCTATAGGTGCGCCCGAACCAGGTCGAATAGCGCACGTGCTCGTCCTTGGTGCTGCCGCAAAGGATCTTGCGGTAGGCGAGCAGGGCGTCTTCCGGCTTTGTGAGGTCGAGCGTGCGCGCCTGCGCACCGCCGCCGAAAAGACCCGCCAGCACGAGCCCGATTCCGAGAAATTTCAACATGCTAAGCCCCTCCCGTGATGGGCGAAGATTCCCGCCCGCCCGCGCGCGACGCAAGCCGCGAAAAAAATTCAGGACCGGCCCTTGAACAGGCTGCGCCAGACCCCATTTCCCTGACGACAGATGCCTTTTGAAGGGTTTGTCGGGGTAAACGGCGCGGCCCAGATGGGCGCGAAAACGCCCATGAAACGCGCCTTGGTATTGCTCGTTGGAGGATATCCCTATGCGTACTTTTGACCTTTCCCCCCTGTTTCGTGCGTCGGTTGGTTTTGACAACCTCACCCGTGTCCTCGACTCCGTGACCCGGATGGACGACGCCCAATTCGCTTACCCGCCCTACAACATCGTCAAATCCGATGCCGATAACTATCGCATCACGTTTGCGGTCGCCGGCTTCGGCCCGGAAGAGATCGATGTGCAGGTCGAGAACAACACGCTCACGGTGAAGGGCCGTCCGGCCCAGGAACAGACCGATAAGGTCTTCTTGCACCGTGGCATCGCCGGCCGCGCCTTCGAGCGTCGCTTCGAGCTTGCGGACCACATTCACGTCACGAACGCGCGCCTCGAGAACGGGCTCCTTCACGTCGAGCTGAAGCGCGAAGTGCCCGAAGCCCTGAAGCCGCGCAAGGTGCATGTCGCCAGCAGCCCGTCGCAACCGGTGTTGTCGCAGGCGGCCTAACCTAACCCCAACCCCGCGCGACGCCGCCGTTCCCCCCGGTGTGGACGTTTCCCCCTTCGTCCGAGATTGCTGTCGCGCGGGGCCCACTTTCCGAACATCGGCCATGGTTCTAGAGTGCGCCATGGCCGATGGTGTTTCGAAGCTGATCTCTTTTTATCGCGGCAGTGAAGCCGACGCGGCCGGGCGTCACATCGCTGAAATCTGGGCGTGGGATCATCGCCGCCTGGAGATGGTCCACGATTACATCCAGTGGCTTTTTCCCACGCCGGAGGCGAGCCGCTTCAATCCCGATGCCCCGCAACTGACCGCGGCGGACGCCGCGCTCTTCCACAGTGATCTCGACCTGCAAGACCGCTTGTCACGTTCCCGCGATCTGATGCTGCGGTTCTATGGCCTGGTGTTCGATCGCACAGCCGTCACGCGCGCCGCGGACTTCGCGGCCCGCGCCGCCGATTGGCTGACCCCGTTGAATCACAACTATCTGCGCCTGACGCGCATCCTCCTCAGTCTCGGTTATCTCGGGCAAGGCCCTGTGGCCCAGGCGCTTCTGCGCTGCCTGCTTGATGTCGCCGACCGTGAGGGGCGCGAGACGGTGACGGCGCACACGCGTGCGTTCTGGAAGGACGCGGTTCGCGCACCCCCATTGCACCGGTAACGGGAACTTTGCCGGGGCCGTTGCGTTTCTGTGGCAGGCCGCTGCGCTTATGCGCGGCCAATAGGAGAAATGTCATGCAGCGTCGTTCATTGCTGCTCGGCGGACTGATGATGGTGGCCCTGGCCGGTTGCGCCAGCGGGTCCCGCACGCCGTCGTCGCCCAACTATGCCCTCGCAATCGCCGATCTTCGCGTCGCCCGCACAATCCTCGACCGCGAATCGGAATACGCCATCGTGCGCGATCAATATCGCGCCCTGGAAGCTATCGACCGCGCCGTGCTGGAACTCAAGACCGCGTCCATCGATAGCGGTCAGCCGATCGAAGCGCCGCCGACCTTGGACCCGTCGTTGGACTACGGCGGCCGCCTCGGCCGCGCGCGCGAACTCGTCATTGCGGCGGACCACGAGCTCAGCTTCCGCGAAGACATCAGGGAAGCGCGTGTCTCCCGCGACAACGCCCGCCGCTATGTCGACGACGCCCAAGAGGCGATCACGCGCGCCATCCGCGAACGGCGCGGCCTATAGTTCAGTCTAAGACCTGTGCGCTGGGCGGAAGTGCCCAAGATAAGAAGCCCGCGATGCGACGCGGGCTTTTTTCTTTTGGGCGGCTGCTTATGATGCACGCCGCATGTCCGCCTCCCTTGCACTCGCCCGCGCCGCCGCCGCCACCTCCTGGCGCGATCTGCCGCAAGTCGTCCGCGATCAGGCAGCGGATCTCATCCTCGATGCTTTCGGTGTCATCGCCGCGGGCGGTCAGAACCCGCAGTACGCGGCCTATGCCAAGGCCAGCGGGACGGCGCAGGGCCTCTGCACAATTGTCGGCGAGCCCCATCGTACCGGTGCAGCGGCCGCGGCCCTGATCAACGGCGGTGCGACCACGGTCTTGCAGCTGCAGGATGGCCATCGCGTGGCGCGCGGCCATCCGGCGGCGCACCTGGTGCCGGCGGCTCTTGCCATCGCTGAGGAGCAGGGCGCGTCGGCGCAAGATTTTCTGAGCGCCTTCGTGGCCGGGTACGAGGCCTCCGTGCGTATCGGCATCGCGCTCGGCGGCTTGAAACCGGAGATCCACGACGCGGGCACCTGGAGCACCTTTGGTGCGGCGGTGGCGGCGACGTTTCTCATCACCCGTGATCCCGCCGTGATCGCGAGCGCGATCGACAGCGCCGCCGCGATTCCATTCCTGTCCTGGTCACAGACCGCCCCACAAGGCGCCGGCATGCACCATCTGTGCATCGGCCTGGCGGCATCGACCGGGGTCACGGTCGCCTATGGCGCCGTCGCCGGCTTGAATGCCATTCCAGGCGCGGTAGAGACGTTCTTCGGTCCCCGCGCCGGCGCAGCTTTCAAGGAAAGCCGTCTTCTGGAAAGCGTGCAGGACGGCCGCTGGGCGCACTACGAACTGATGCATGCGTACATGAAGGTGCACCCCACCTGTGCACACCTCCATGGTATCAACGACGCGGTCGAGCACCTCATCGCCAAGCACGCCATCACAGGCGCGGCTGTGGCGGCCGTGGAGATCGCGAGCTATGCCCACGGCTTGGCCTACGACAACCACGCTCCCAAAACCGAACTCGCGGCACGCTTCAGTGCGGCGTACACGACCGCTATTGCGCTTCTGCGCGGAAATCTCGATGCCGACGCCGTGACGGCGGCGGCGTTGAGCGATCCCGCGGTGATGGCGTTGGTGGCGAAAATCAAGGTCGTGCACGATCCCGCGCTCGATCAGCACTATCCCGCCGGCCGGCCGTCCCGCGTCACTATCACGATGAACGACGGACGTACGTTCAGTGAATTCTGCATGTATCCGCGCGGCGATTCGACCAATCCCACCACCCGGGCCGAACGGCGCGCCAAGGCGCAAAAGTTGCTGGCAGTGCGTTTCGGGGCGGGCCAAGCTGACCGCATCATTGCCGCGTTCGACGGCATCCTGACCGGCGGATCGCTTTCCGCATTCGCCGCCACATTGCGAGGAGAATGACCATGAGCAAGACTTACGACGTCGCCGTGATTGTCGGCAGCATCCGCAAGGATTCTTGGAACCGCAAAGTGGGCCACGCCCTGGCAGAGGTTGCCCCACCGGAGTTGAAGCTGACGGAAGTCGCGATCGACCAACTGCCGCTCTACAACCAGGACTCCGATGCAGCACCGCCGGCGCCGTTCACGGCGTTCCGCGAGCGCCTCAAGAAGGCTGACGCGGTGATCTTCATCACCCCGGAACACAACCGTTCGGTCCCGGCAGCGCTCAAGCACGCCATCGACGTCGGCTCGCGGCCCTATGGATCGAGTGTGTGGAACCTTAAGCCCTGCGCGGTGATCAGCGCCTCGCCCGGCGCCATCGGCGGTTTCGGCGCCAATCATCACCTGCGCCAGTCGCTGGCCTTCCTGAACATGCCGACCATGGCCGGGCCGGAAGTCTACATCGGCGGCGTCGACAAGCTGTTCGATGCGGCCGGTAAGCTCACCAACGACAGCACGCGCGGTTTCCTGACGAAGGTGATGGCGTCCTATGCGGCCTGGGTGAAGGCAAACGCGCCGGCCTAGCTACTTCTTCCCGGAGCGCGCCAACAGGTCCGCGAGTTCGCTCTTCCACAGCGTTGCGTAGGTATGGCTGCCGTGCCCCTTGGTGTCGGGACCAAGGGGTAGCACCACCGCGCGTCCGTGGCGGACGCGTTTGATCTCGCGCTCAAGAACGCCGAGTTCGGGCGGGTTGATCAAATCGTCAGCCGTGTTGATCGCGGTCAGCGGCGCCTTGATCTTCTCCAGATCCGCCGATGGGTCATAGTCTGCCGACGCGGACAACGCATAGAGCATGTTGTTCGCGTCCGATCCGGCCATCATCCGGCCGACCATGTCTTCGATGACCGCGTCGGCTTTCGCCGTCGTTGGCATCTCCACCGCGCGTTGGGTCGAATTTCCCGCCATGAACAGGTTGATCTCGTGCACCAGGCGCATGTTGCGCGGCGTCGCGGTGTAGTTGCCATCCTCCCACGACGGATCGGTGCGGATCGCGTCGATGATCATCCGCCGCCAGATGCGGTTGCGGCCGGAGATCGGCCCCGGCACGCTCGCAAGCGGCATCAGGGCATCCATCATGTCGGGATAACGCTCGCCCCACATCCAACTGTGCATGCCGCCCATGGATGTGCCCATCACCAACCGCAGGTGATCGATCTTCAGACCTTCGGCGATCAGACGGTGCTGCGCCTCGACCATGTCGCGATAGCCGTATTTCGGGAACGCGGCGCGTAACCCGTCGCTGGGCTTGCTGGATTTGCCGTGGCCGATGCCGTCCGGCATGACGATGAAGTATTTAGTTGTGTCGAGCAGCTGGCCGGCGCCGAACAACTCACCGGCAAAATTGGCGCCGAGGAAACCGGCGCTCGATCCGCCGGTCCCGTGCAGAATGAGAACCGCATTGTCCACATGACCCTTGGCGTCACGATGCAAGGTGCCAAGGGTACGATAATGGATACGCAGCTCCGCCATGCGCTCGCCGGAGGCGAACGCGAAATCCTTGATGGTGAAATCGTTTTCCGTCACGGGATCCGCCGCGCTTAAGGGGAGGATGAGCAGCAGGGCTTTGAGCAGCATCCACATCTCACCCTCCCCGATGCGCTATTTCAAATCGCGTGCAACCCGGAAGCCGAAGATGTTGGACGCCGTCGGCTCCGGATCGCGGCCACGGAACGCGGGGCTCTGACGGCTCAAGCGCGAACGCCAGCTGCCGCCGCGGTTCGTGCGCTTCTCGCAGGGGCCTTGCACTTCCATCGGGCTGCCGTCGGTGGGCACCGTGGCGGGATACGGCAGGATCGAACAGTCTTCCGCCCACTCCCACACATTGCCAACCATGTCATAGAGGCCGAAGGCGTTGGGTTTGAACGAGCCGACCGGTGAAGCGATGCCCTGGTGGTCATCGCACAGCTCCGCAGGCGCCGCGCCGCCGCCGTCATTGGTCATGCGCGGATCCTTGCGGCCCGAGATGTCGTAGGTATTGGCGAACTCACAGATGCGCTTTGCGTCATCGCCCCACGGCCACTCCGCCTTCGATCCGGCGCGATTCGCATATTCCCACTCGGCTTCGGACAACAGCCGGTACTTCTTCCCGGTCTTCTTGCTGAGCCAGGCTGTGTAAGCTTTCGCGTCGTTCCACGTCACGCACACCACGGGCTGCTGCGGTGTCGTCGGCACGCCGTAGTCCGGATCTTGCCAGGTCTTGCCGTCCTTCACCTCGATGCCGCCCCACACTTGGCACGACCCCGCCGGCTTGTAGCCGCTGGCCTTGATGAAGGCGCCGAACTCTTTATTGGAGACCTCGTAGGCGCCGGCCGCAAAGCTATAGCCGATGGTCACGGTATGAACCGGCCCCAAGGGCCGCTCGCCCTCGCGCATGAGTTCCATGCGATCCGCGCCCATCTGGAATGTCCCCGGCGGCACCACCACCATCTTCGGGCAATCCTTGCAGTCGCGGAATGTCGAGCCGGGCTTGGGCGATGCCGCGTAGCCTGGCGCGCTGGCAGACACCGCAAGCGCAAGAGATGTGGCCAGAACGGCCAAGGCGTTTTCGAAGCGCATCGTTATTCCTCCCGCAGAAATGCAGCCTCTATTGTGCAACTTTCCGGCGCGCTCCGCACCCCACAGAATTGACCGCCCGGCTAGCGATACATCGCGATCAGCTTGTTTGTGCGCGTCAGCGCGTGGGAGACCTTGCGGATTACCATGTGATCGAAGGTGACGGCCAGATCCGGGCGTTCGGTGCGCAAGCGGGCGAGGCTGGCTTTGTGCAGCACATAGACCTCCGCGTCCGTGACCGCGACGATTGACGCGGTGCGCGCATCGCCCGTGTAGAACGCGAGTTCGCCCACCATGGCGCCTTGGTGCAGTTTCGCCAGCCGCACCGTGCCGGCGGCGGAGGCTTTCACAACCTCCAGGCTGCCCTTGGCGATGAAGAAGATCTCGTCGGAGATTTCCAGCTCTGCACAGAGCTGCGCACCCCGTTCTATCTGCCGCAGCTCGCAATACTCCAGGAATGCCTTCTGAATGTCCGGGCTGCCGAGGAAGGCCAGCGGCGCTACCGTATCCGGGGCGCGCTCCACTGGGCGATGACGCGATCCTCCGCGACCTCTAAGGCGTGATCCAGCGTGCCGTGGAAATGCACTTGCATCGCGGTATGTGCATCCCGTGCGAGGCTGCGGAGGCTGGCCTCGTTCTCCGGTGTACAGACGAAATGAAATTCGGCCGCCTTGCCGTGATAGCGCCGCAGGATGCGCTGAAATACACTGACCGCCGAACTATCGACGCCGCTGACATGTGTGAAGTCGACGACAATGGCTTCGATGCCGTCGTCGAGAGCGCGGAACACGGTTTCGATTTTGCTGGCGGACCCGAAAAACACGTAGCCGCTGAGGCGATACAGCAAAGTCTTGTGGCCATGGTCGCGCAGGCACGCCGTCTCGTGCTCCGGCCGGACGACCGAACTCGCGAACAGGCTCAAGTTGGTGGCGAGATCCGCCAGCGGCACGCGGCTATAGGTCACGACGAACACGACGCAGGAAATCAGAAGCCCCGCGGAGAACCCCACCATGAAGCCGTAGTTCGCCACCAAGGCCAGGATCAATAAGATCTGCGCGAACTCGATGGGGCTGGTCGTGCGCCGCTGCTCCCACAGCCATTGCCTCAACATGCCCAACCCGAGATACAGCACGAGGCCGCCGAGGGACGCGCGCGGGATGTAGGCAATGATCTGCGCCGCGCCGAACAGGGTGGCGAAACACATAGCGGCGGCAACCGTGCCAGCCACGGCACCGCCGCCGGTCGTCTTGTTCAAGGTCGTGCGGCCGATCGAGATCACGCCGACAAAGCCGCCGAACAGCGCCGTCGCGGCGGTCGAGAACGCTTGCACCTTGAGCATGCGGTTGAGATCGAACTCCGTGCGATAGGTCAGTTCCAGACTGGCGACGGAGATCAAAATGGTCAGGAGGCCGACGAAGGCCACCACCAGCATGGCGGGCAGACTCTGGAACACGAAGTCCAGGTCCCACAGAACCAGATCGATGCGCCACGGCGGGAGCCACTGCGCCGCGCCCATGGGTGCGAACAGCCAGGTCTCGGCGGAGCAGGCGGAGGAAGCGCAGAGGCCGCTGTCGAGGAATACGTTCACCACGATGGTCGAGACCAGCATCATCAGCGGAATGAGAATGGCGTTCGAGACGCGCGGCGACAGCGCGAACAGCATCGCGGCTACCAGGGCGCCAAAGGCGATCTCCGGATGGACCGGATTGGCGAGAAAGGCCTGCAGGCCGGCAAGGCTTAAGGGTGTCCCGGAAATGATGTTGAGTGCACCGCTGCACATCAGCCAGCCGGTCGAGCACAGGAACCCTGCCATCACGGAGAACGGAATGTAGCGCACCAACGCCGAGAGGCGCGCCCGGCCGATGGCGTAAAACGCGCCTGCGGCCACCAGGGAGGTCGTGACGATGGTGGCCACAGCGAGATTGAGCGCGAGCGGGCCGGTCACGCCCAAGGTGCCGATCCCGGCCAGAATGCTGGCCATGACGGAGGTGGTATTGGAGTCCGGCCCAATAACGAAGGTGGACTCTTCCGACATCCAGCAGAACAAAGCGCCGACAATGGCCGTGATCAACGCGACGGTGATCCCATACCCCACGAAGGGCGCAAGCGGTCCGGAGAACAGCAGGGCGCCATAGGAGATGGCGTAGATCACCGAGCTGAGGCCGACGATCAATCCAGCTGAGAGTTGTCGAACGGCGCCGGTGGCGGACATCAGGCGGCGATGAGGGTTTGGGCGAAGAAGCCGACCACCGCCTCCACCAGGGCGTCGTTGGAATCCACGAATTTCGACGGGTTGGCGCGGTATTGCCGCTCCATGCCGAAGGGAATCTCGGTACAGCCCAACACGATGATCTCCGCCCCGCGATCCACCAGCCGCTTGGCGGCTTCGTCGTAGTTCGCTTCCGCCTCCGCCCACTTGTTCGCCTTGTTCATGGCGATCGCAGGCGAGATGAGGGTTTCGAACTCCGCCTCCGTGGGCGTCACGACGGTGTATCCCATGTCGGTCAGCGTATTGCGATAAATTCCCATGCGATGGGTGCCGAAGGTCGACAGCACGCCCACGGCTTTCGCCGCCACGTTCTTCTGGCGCACCTGGCTCGCACTCGCCCGAACGATATGGATCAACGGCACCTGAGATGCGGCCTGCATCTCGTCGAACCAGGCATGGGCGCTGTTGCAAGGAATACAGATCGCGCGCGCGCCGTTGCGGTTCAGGAAATGAATGCCGTCCAGAAGCTGGGGTAACGGCGAAGGTCCGTTGCCGACAATACTGGCGGTGCGGTCCGGCGTCGTGCAGTCGCCATAGAGCAGCACCGGAATGTGCTCCTGGTCGGTCTCGGCCTGCGTCCGGCGCACCAGCTTGCGCAGGAAGTCCGCGGTTGCCAGCGGCCCCATCCCGCCCAACACGCCCAAGAATGCTTTCGTCATATGCTTTGGTCCCCCGATCTCGATCCTAGAGCATATTCCGGTTCACGAAAAAGCGTTCGGCACGTGACATCTTCGTCCGCTAAGGTGGCTCGAATCGCTGAGGGCAGGGTCACGACAATGCGGAAACGATCGGCATGAGCAACGCGGCGGCGACGGGCCCGTCCAGCACCGCAACGCTGCCGTGGCCGCGCACAAGTTACGCTTGGTACGTCGTTGCGGTTCTGGTGCTGGCGTTCAGTTTTGCGATCCTGGATCGCACGATCATCAGCCTTCTGGTCGCGCCGATCCGCCGCGACCTGCAGATCACCGATGCCCAGATCGGGCTGCTGCAAGGGTTGGCGTTCGCCATTTGCTATACCACCTTCGGCCTCGTGCTCGGCTTTCTCACCGACCGCCTGAATCGTCGCGCCGTTTTGACCGGCGGCATCGCGTTCTGGAGCGTTGCCACCATCGCCTGCGGCCTGGCCAACAGCTTCGAGACCCTGTTCCTCGCCCGCGTCGGCGTCGGCCTCGGCGAAGCCGCAATCATGCCGGTGGCGGCCTCCTTGATCGCGGACTACTTCCCGGCGCAACGGCGCGGCCATGCCTTCGGCATCTTTCTGTTCGGCGGATCGATCGGTGTGGGCCTCGGCAATCTCGTCGGCGGCATCACCGTCCAGATGTCGGACCAATTCCGGGCCATTTGGCCAAGTGTGCTCGGCGGATTCCACGACTGGCAGATTGCGTTCTTCGCCGTCGGCGCACCCGGCATCCTGATCGCAGCCCTGTTCCTCGCCACCGTGCGCGAACCGGTCCGCCGCGAGAAGGTGCAGGCGAACACCAACTACTCCTTGAAGCCCTTGTTCACTCACATCAGTGCGAGTTGGGCGGCGTATCTCACCATCATCGCCGGCGGTGTTATCAACACCACGTCGATCTATGCCAACTCGTCCTGGCTCGCGACCGTATTCATCCGGGTTCACCACTGGACGCCGCAGCAAGTGGGCTCGAGCCTCGCGGCCATGAGCCTGATCGGCATGACCAGTTCCGTGTCCATCGGTTGGGTGCTGGCGTGGTTCAACAAGAAGGGCCGCAAGGACGGTCCGATCTGGACCTCGTTCATGCAGTCGCTGTTCCAGGGTGTGTGGGGGCCGATGGTCGGTCTCGCGCCGACGCCGGAAATGGCGCTCGCGTTCTATTCGGTCATGCTGGTGTGCACGAACTGGACGACGTCCTCGACAATGACCGCTTTGTCTCAGATCACCCCAAATGAGCTACGCGGGCAGGTGGTGGCGTTCTACACGCTCATGACGGGCGTGGTCTCGCTGACGGCCAGCGGCTTCGCGGTCGGCTTCCTGTCGGATCGGGTGTTCACCGAACCTACTGGCATCGCCTCGAGCTTGGCACTGGTGCTGTTCGCGTGCGGCCTCAGCGGCGTGACGATTCTCATGATCGGACGCAAAGCTTTCCAGGTCGCCTCGGTCAAAGCCGCGACATGGCAGGAAAAGGGCTGAGCTAGTACGCGAGCGGCCCTTCGTAAGCGCTGCGGCCGAACTGTTGCTGATGCAGCGGCAGGATCGGCTTGTAGGGCTGGTCGTAGCTGATGGGAAAGTATTCATCGCCCCACACATTGATGTGGTGGCCCTTCACGAAGCGGAAAATCGCCAGCGATCCCTCGCGTGAACAGAACGGCCCATGCGGCACTTCCGCAGGCCGCCAGAAGTAGCCGCCCTTGCCGATCCGCCCCTGCGGTCCGGTGATCTCACCGGCCAGCACGAACATTTCCTCCACACATGGATGCGTCAGGTCGCGCTCCTTCCAGTCGTGGGGATAACGCAAGGGCAGCCCCACCAGCAGGAAGTTGCGGTATTGCCCGGTGTGCGGATCGACCCGCAGCACCTTGCGGCGCAGGTCCGGGGCGGCACCCTCGACCGGAATCATCGGCCCGCGCCACGGCAGCGTCAGCACATCGTGGATCATGAGATCCGATGGCTGCTTGAGCGGATCATTGTCCAGCCACAACAGCACGTCCGCGCCGTCAGTTGAACCCCAGGCGGTTCGGCGGCCGCGATCGATGCTGGCGTAACCGTCACGCTTCACCGGTGCACCGTCGAGCGTCAACGCGCCGCTCAGCACGTACATCTCCTCGAAGAACGGCGAGGCGACCGTGGCGCTATAGTTCGCCGGCAAACGCACGATCACGGTGCGCTCTCCACTCGCGTCATCTTCGCTCAAGGTTTTTGCCGAGACCCCGGGACGATCCGGCAAGGGCGCGGCGCTGCCCCACGGCACATTTTGCGCGAACAGAAATTCGGTCTGGGGTCGTGCCATGGGCGGCCTCGTCGGGCAGGCTATGCCGAGGCTCTTGTCATAGCAGATGATCGACCGCGCGCGAACCGTATCGCCGACGCTCCGCGGCTCACCGACGCTTGGCGAAGCGCTCCCAGTGATAGAAGCGGGTGGGGGCGTAAGCGTCCGTGACATCTTTCGACAGCGCGGTAAAATCGATGCCGTCGATCAGGAAAATCGCCAGCGCTTGTTCCGAGGCGGCGCGATTCAAGGCGCGTTCAAGTTCCATGCGGCGGTCGGGTGTGGTCGCGTTCTCGGCCGCATCGACGAGGGGCTCGAGCTCCGGCAGGCACGTGTATACGGGGAACGCCGGGCTCCGGCACAGAAACGGCATCATTGCGCGCACGGTATTCATCTGCGGTTGGGAGATGAAGCCCATCTGGAATCCCAGGCCCTCGAAGCTGTTGTCCGTATGCTTCTTCGCCCAGGCGCCCAGATTGGTCGCCTGGATTTCCGTCACGACTCCCACCGCCGCAAGGTCGCGCGCCACCAGGGTGAACATCGCAGCGTCCGCGGGAATGGCGCTTGTGACCACGTCGAACTGCACCTTGAACCCTTTGGGAAATCCGGCCTCCGCCAGCAGGGCTTTGGCTTTCGCCGGATCGTAAGGATACGCCGGGATGGCGCGATCAAATCCTGCCGTGACGCCCGAAGCGGCCTGACCGCTGGTCGAGGTCCTGCCGGCAAACAGCGCTTTGGCGATGGCGTCCTTGTTGATCGCGTAGTTCACCGCCCGGCGCACGCGCACGTCCTTGAAGGGACTGCCGGTACGCTCCGTGATCAGCTGGATCGCAAACACCGAGGCCGAGGGCACCTCGAGGATGCGCGCGCCTGCGGCCGTCACGACGTCGAAGGCGTCCGGTGAGACCGGCATGACGACGTCGATCGCAGCGGTCTGCAGCGCCGCGACACGGGCGCTTTCATCGGCGATCATTTGAAATCTAAGCCGTTTGGTCTTTGCCGATCGCCAGGACTCCACGGCGGCTTCCATCGTCACGGTGGAGGCATCCTTGGCCGCGATCCGATAGGGCCCGGTGCCGATAGGTGCCCGCGCGAAATCCGTTTCCGACATCGACTGATAGGCGCGCGGGGCGGGAATGTAGATTCCCGCGACGTCGTTCGGCAGCGTGACGGCGGAGCGCTTCGCGGTGATGTCGACCGTCAGCGGGTCGACGACGGCGATGCCGGCGATATTCGCAACGAGGTTGGCGGCGGGCAGGCCCCGGTTCTCGGGCTTCAAAAGATGCCCGAAAGCGAAGGCGATGGCGCTTGCGTCGAACACCTCACCGTTGGAGAACTTCACGTTCGCGCGCAAGTGAAAGCGCCACGTGGTCGCAGAGCGCTGCTCCCATTTGATCGCCAGGGCTGGCACGGCAACGCCCCCCGGCGCGATCTCCGTCAAGGCATCGTAAAGCGCGGACGCGAAGTAAATGCTGGGCGTACTGTAGCTGCGAAACGGCGCGATACTCTGCGGCGGCAGGGAGTAGATACCGATGCGCAAGGCATCCGGATCACCTGCGGCCCGAACGGTCGGCGCTGCCAGCACGGCGAAGAGGAGGATGAGGCAGTCTCTCAATTTCATCGAAACGCTCATGTAGTTGCCGTCAGCAGCATACGGTAAAAAAGATCAGCCCGTGCGATAATGGGGCCTCGGCGCGTCTTTAGGGAGCGGACTCATGACGGCGCGATATCACATCATTACCGACTTTCCGCGCCCGGCGCCGGATCTCGTCGCACGCGCTCAAAACCTTTATTACTGCATGGTCGGCGGGCTTGTCGGGCCCCGGCAGACGATGGACGTCGGCATCAAGGCTTTGGATCGATCCTGGCGGGTGTGCGGACCGGCCCTCACGGTGCGCCCTGAATATACCGACGACACGCTCATGAGTGCGATCTGCGGAAAGTACGTGAAGCCCGGCGATGTCGTCGTGGTCGATGCGGCCGGCAATCCGAACGCCGCTGCGTTCGGCGCCAGCCAGGCGGCCGGCGTCAAAGAAGCCGGCGGCACCGGTCTCGTCATCGACGGCTATGTGCTGACGGCGGAGGTCATCCGCGCGCGTGAGAACATCCCGGTGTTCTGCCGGGGAACGGTTGCGCGGTGGCAGGGCAGCGAGAAACCCGGATGGATCAACAGCCCGGTGATTTGTGGCGGCGTCATCGTCTATCCGGGCGATCTGATCCTCGGCGACGAAGACGGCGTCGTCGTTGTCCCGCGGGACAGCATCGAGGACGTTATCACCCGTGCCGAAGGCACCCCCGCGCGCCCCGCGGACGGAAAGATCGGCCCACGCGAGAAGAAGGCCGACCCTTACTACAAACGCAGCGGCGCGGAAGAAAAGATCTCGAAGTTCGAGGACATGGAAGTCCTCTCAACCGCGCCCCCGCCGCGATAATACGTCAGGCCCGCTGAAGAATTCCGATGTAGCCCGGCACGCGTTTGCCGGATTCCTCGCGCAAGATGCAGGTGGCACCGCCTGCCGGCTTTAGGCCGTAAAGTTCTCCGGCCGTATCGATATAGTCCGGGTTATGGACGTAGTGGCCGGTGGGGCGAAGCTCGTAGGTGTCAACGATTGCGGTTTCAATCGAATAGGCAATGAGACCGCCGGGTGCAAGTCGCGGCGCAATGTCGGAAAATAATTGCTCGAGCGCGCCGACGTAGATGAAGACGTCGAGCGCGATCATCAGGTCGAAATCCCCGCTCCAGCCTTTCAACGCCGTCGTGTCGCCATGAATCAGCTGGGTATAGAGGTTCTTTGCGGTCGCGACCTCGATCATGCGCAGCGAAAGGTCGAGGCCGATGCGCGACGGGATATCGAAATACCGGGCCAAGGCCGCCGCGCCTAAGCCGGTGCCGCACCCGATGTCGAGCAGGCGGGAGAATCGCCTTTGTGCAGGTGCGACGCGATGGAGCAAAGCTGCCGTATCTTCCGGCACGCTGTAGCGAAGTGAACGCAGATGGGTGTCGAATGTCGGCGCGAACCTGTCGAATATGGTTTCCACGTAGCCTGGGGACCAAGTTGCCGACGTCGCTCCCGACCATGCGTCGTAGCTGTGTCGCGCGACACCATTGCTCGGGTCTTCATCGACCACCGGCTTGATAGTTTCTGCCGCGGTTGCGAAATCTCCGGTCCGCGCATGGGCCAGGGCGAGCATCGTGAGCGCTGCGTGAGAGGCCGGATCCAACGCTACGGCTTTCTTGAGCGCGTCCAGTGCCGCCGGCGGATCCATATCCACCAGGATCGCGCCATGTATCCGATGCGCATCGGCGGATTGCGGTGCCAATGCGGTCGCGGCGGAGGCGAGCATCAACGCCTCCACCGTGCGGTTCTGCTGATGTAGAAGTTCGGCGAGGTGAAGGTGGGCCCCCAGCGCGTTCGGATCCCGCGCAATCGCCGCGCGGAGCGCCGCTTCGGATATGCCAGGGCCCGGCGTCGTCATCTCGCTATCCTTGGTGAGCGATCGGTTCGAAGCCGGGGTGAGCCCACGGCGCGCATGCCATGTCGAGCGGTGTGGGTCTCAGCGCGCCGCGCCGTTCACGGTTCCAGTTCGCGCGCGACCCGGAAGCCCTGGGTGTAGAAGCGCGAATCCGCCGGATTGACGTTGCGCAACGCGGCGCGGATTCCCCAGGGGAAGTGCGCCCACGAGGCGCCGCGGTTCACCCGAAATCCGGACACGCAGCGCTCGGGTGCTGCGTCCCATGCCGTGCCGTCGAGAGGCGGCGTACCAGCGTAGGTGTCGTGTCGGCAGTCGGCCACCCATTCCCACGCATTCCCCAGCATGTCGAACAGGCCAAAGGGATTGGGTTTGTACTTTCCCACCGGCGCGGTGAACGCATAACCGTCCCGGCATCGCACCAGCCGTTCGGCGCCCTTGAGATCGTACGTGACCGGCGCACCTGGCTTGCCCCACAGGTACGGGCCATCGCCGGCATCCAGGTCGCCGACATTGGCATAGGCGCAAGCGCCGTCGACGGAATCGCCCCACCATCGCGCGGTGCTGGTGCCGCCGCGTGCGGCGTATTCCCATTCAGCCTCGCTCGGCAGTCGATAGATCTTTCCCGTCTTGGACGACAGCCAGTTGGCATACGCGACCGCGTCGTCCCAGCTCACGCAGACGACCGGATGGTCATCGGTCTGCGGGAAGCCCGGGTCTTGCCAAGATTTGCCCGGCGTTGTGACGAACAAAACGCCCCGCGCATCGTAAATGCGGCAGAAGAAACCGTCATCGCGCTGGGTTGCCTCGACAAAAGCGGCATACTCGGCGCGGGTCACCTCATACCGGCCAAGCGCGAACGGCTTGGCGATGGTGACCCGGTGACGGGGCTGCTCGTTGGCGGCGTACAGCGGCGGCATGCGCTCGCGATCGGTTTCTGCTGCGGTCGAGCCCATGTTGAAGGCGCCGGCCGGGATCGCCACCAGCTCCGGGCATGTGGGGCAATCCCGGAAGACCGCGCCCGGCTTGATCGCATCAGCGGCCCGCGCGGCACCGCTGACGCCGAAAAGAACAATCAACGCGATGGAAATCAATCGTGCCATGCGGCGCCCCCGTTTATCTCCGGCGGAATGATATCCCCCGCGCCGGCTGCACGATACCTTCGCCCTGCGCCAATTTACCAATGGACCAGCGGACAGGCAGCGGTGACTCCTCGATCAGAGTCGGAGCGCAAAGTTGTTTGCTCGCGGCCAACGCATGCCTGATGGTCGACGAGGACGCGGATGGGCGTGTGAGGCTCCGGTCGCGGTGTCGCGATAAGCGCCGGAAGCGCAATAGATGGTGCCCGCTTCCGGACTTGAACCGGAACGGCCCGATGAGGGCCTCGGACCGCGGGCCTAGCCGCCCATCTCTCGCTATTTCTGCGGCGACCGGAACCCTGCCAGGGGAAAAGGGTGATCTTTGTAAAATATCTGGGCGGTCGGCTCGCGCCTGCGGTTATTGCGGTCTAAGCCAGCGAGAGCCGCTCGTGTCGGCCAACGCACGATAGGCCAATCCGGCTTTATCGATTGACCGTCGAACACCGTATATCGCTGCGAAGCCTGCTCAGATCGGAGATAGCGATACTTCGATTGATATGGAATAAAAAACGGATTGTCGAACTGCTTTCGCAAGATCACGCAGTAATATATTACGTCGTCGTGGCCCGAAGCGCCGACCTTCATTTTTTTGAAGCTGTATTCGTCCCACCAACTAAGCCGATCGCCCTTCGTCGTCTTGATCCAGGCGGCCACCATTTCATAAGCATTATGAATCGCCGCCTCCTCAAATAAGCTCGGGTGGATATTCCAATAGAGATCGGTCGTCACGCCCTGGGCCGCAACAACAAACAGCATGTGCCCCCCGACCTTCGTCAGATTGTGGGTGGCTTGCAGTTGCCCCAAAACATCCAAATCTCTATTCATCACGCCGAGGTTGGTCACCAGATCCCAGGTCCCTCGCGCATCGGCCTCTGCAGCCGCAACGGCAACTTCCGCACGGGGAAGTTGGGCGTGACGAATCCCCAACTGGGAAAACAACTGCTGCAACGTGAAATCGCCTTGCGACACGTATTCGTCGTGGTCGCCATACAACTTCGCAAAGTCGAAGACGCTGTTGTCGGCCTTCTCTACCTTCAAGATTTGCGCCCCGATATCCATGATCGACTGTGGCTTGCCTATGAAACGCTGAACGATGCTGTCGGTCAGAATATTGAAGGTTGCGCGTTGATAACCAAATTGGCGGTCAGCGTCGTCTGGCAGAGCAACTGATGCGAAGGGGCTATGAACTAGCTTTCGATACAAGACGTAGAGGCACAGGAACACAGACTCGCTCACATCGAGGGCATATCTATCGAAGTCTTCATAGTTTCCGTCCCACTGTACTGGGACTTCGCCGCCCTCAATGACCAGCCACATCCCCTCTATGGAGTAGTTGTTCGCCTCGGCTAGATCCAAATACAGCCGGGGCAACATGGTGACGTAGTGATAGTCGTACATTCCTAGAAACGGCAAGGCATGCAAACGTAACGATCCCGTGGCGCCGAGATCGTGAGCGACATTGAAGCAATTTCTCTGGTTGCATGCGTGTTCAAAAGTTCCGTTTTCGAAGATGAAATCCCACGTTCCACGTGCGGTCACGGGGACGGCGTCGAAGTTCAAATCGAAATTTTGCCCTGAGGCCGTTGCGAAGACTTCTGAGGACGCGTCTATCGCCGCGTAGTCGAAACCCAGTCGCCGCATGAGGACGCCGGCAGATGGCTTCCGGCCGGGCTTGTCTTGGAACCAGACGCTATCTTCCGCCTTCAACTCCTGACCGAAGTCCTTAAGAATCGCAGCGACGGCGTCGCGCGTGTCTGGCTCAATAACTTGAGCGCCAATATCCGCGAATCGCTGCCCGGACTTGATTTGACCGGCTCTGTGGAGTGCACGAAGCATTCGAATAAAAGTGGTTGTGTAGCCCAACGTTTGTCCCCCGAACGTATCTCGCGGCAGTCATGCTAGGCCATTCGCGGCGTTTCTCCACCTTGAGTATTGGGAGGTATGTCGTCCTAAGCGGCGCAGTGCGGTCGAGTGCACGGCGTTCAACAGCGAGCACGACGGAACGAAGTGTCCAGGCCGGACCCTGTGTTCGGAAGCGCCCAAATGCGACCCGACCAAAAACTGAGTTGCTGTCGAAGATTGAGGAATTGACCGAAGGGGTCCCGTCGCTCGCAAACTAATCTCTGTGGATAATGCAACGCCAAGATGCAATGCCATAGTATCCGAGGTCCGTATAATCGGGTGCGTACTTCTCTACGCATTCGATCCACGCCCTGCGCTGTCCCAGCTTCTTGGACCCGCGACTTTCGAGAAAATCATCAAATAGGACTATGCACCCGTCGGAAAGGCGATCTGTCTCGAACAGAAATTCTAGAACTTGCGCCGTTGATTCGTAGAAATCGCAGTCGATATGCACGCAGCAGAATTTCAAGAGCGGCGGTGTTGTGTAGAGGGTTTCGCTGAACCAGCCTTTGTAGAGTTGTACGCGTTCGACTGGGAGATATTTGGTCGCAATGGACCGAATAGCCTCCTTTCCTGGCGAAATGCACGATCCCGGTTTCCAAATGCCACGCTGAACCATCGGGGCTTCCGTGTCTTCCGGTAGTTTGGCCTCGGGCATTCCTCTAAAGCTATCGAAGCCATATAGACTCTTTGGAGGTAGCCCGCGGGTGTTCTTGTGGCCCTCACATGCTGCGATGGTCGCGGCTAAGACCTCCCAGGACTCGCCAGTCGAAATGCCGAACTCTGCGACCTCGCCCTCGACCAGTCCGCTCAAAATAGCGAGCGTGGCCGAATCGCTGATCTTCAGCAGGCGTTCGGTCGACCCACCCTTCGCCACGTCAGAAACGACTTTAAACCTGTCGACCATGCTTTCCCCAAATTCCCTCTAGGATTTCAGCATCACGCAACAGGCGATGCTAGTGACCACGACAGAGGTTGGGCCGAGACTCAGGCCCAAATGAGTTCTCGCTCGCGCCAACACTCCATGTACCAAAAGCTATCGTGCCAACAAGGCAACTCAAAAGACTATAGCACTCCGGAAGCCAATCTCGCTGAGCAAGGGAACTGCCAGTGCGGGAAGCGTCGGTTCCAGTTTGTCGAAGCCTTGCAAAGGAGCATCCGCCATTGCCGCTCCATAGATTTCCGCCGCACTCAACACTCATTCGCGTAAACCGCAAAAATGCGCCCATTGTAGCCCGTGGTACGCGTGTGTATCCGACCCCGATATTCGAGCGGAAAAGGCCTCGTTTTTCGTCCCAAATAAATCAACTAAGTCATTGATTTACTGGTGCCCGCTTCCGGACTTGAACCGGAACGGCCCGATAAAGGGCCTACGGATTTTAAGTCCGTTGCGTCTACCAATTCCGCCAAGCGGGCAGGCGGCGCCAACCTAACGGCCTGACACGGCGCGGGCCAGTGTCTTTGCAGTCCGCGTCAGTTAGCAGGACCATGCAAAACGGCGCCATGCGCGTGGCGCGCGAGAACGCCGCGGCTTAGCTTGGTCCTCTTTCGGGGAGAAAACGATGACGCGTGATCGCCGCACCCTCTTGAAATCCGCCGGCGCCTTGGCGCTGGGCGTTGCGGGTACGCCGGCTGCCGCCGCGACACCCCCATCGACGGCCGCGCTGACGGCCGCCGGGCTCGATCCGCTCGCCACCTACCGCCGCATGTTTGCGTCCGCCGCCAACGGCGCGGAGAGCCTCTGGTGGTACTTCGGCTTCCAGCCGATCGACGTGCCCGACGTCGGCCCGGTGCCCACGGGCCAAGTCGTGACCCTGATGGGCTATCTCACGGAGGACCTGGGCCGAGACGCATTCGCGATCCAGTGGCTCGAGATCGGCACCTTCCGCGACATCGCCACCGGTGCGCCGGCAACGCCGTGGCCCAACCCCATCACCGGCGCGGTCGATCAACGGCGCCCCGGCATGGAGGATGGTCCCGGCCGCTACACCCTGCGCAAGTCCGGCAGCGGGCTCACAATCGCTTTGGATCAGACGCGCGCGACGGTGAAGGATGTGCGCGTGGATGCGACCGTGGCCGGCGACCGCGTTTGCCTCACCCAGACCGAAGACAAGGAGCGCACCTTCGGCGGCAACACCCAGGCCATTCGTACCACCCTGAAAATCTACGCAAGCTTGGCCGATCTACGCAGCGCGGCCGGCGATGTGCCGGCGCGCGGCTTCTACAGCGTGTTGATTCCGGCCACCGGCAAGTACTCCGTCACCGGCCTCATGGAAAAAACCGCCATGGACGAAAAGCGCGATCCGGTGGCGTGGGAGCGCATGAAGGCCGCCTATCCCGCTTGGTTCAAAGGGGACCGCTTCGCGCCCAATTGGAAGCGCTAAGGCGACACGTTTCCCAGGCTCAGAAACCGCTTTCGGTCGCCGCCCAGAGCGATCTTCTGTCGATAGTCCTTGATCGGAACGTGCCGCTCGGGCAGCTACAGGCCCATGACCTTCAAGGCTGGCCCCAAACGTCCGCGCAAGACGCGCCCTTCCCGCGATAAGGGCCGCGCGAAGCGGCGCGACAAGGAATGGCCGAACCCCCTCAACATCCCGCCGCGCGAAGTCCGCCCGCGCGGCGTGCGCACGGAGCGACGGGACGACAGCGATGGCGGCGACGAGAGCCCCCGCGCGGCGCGTATCCCTTCGATTCCGGTCAGTCGCGACGAGCTGTTGGCGCTGGTGCTTCACCGCGATGCCTTGATTATCGTGATCAACAAGCCCGCTGGCATCCCAGTCCATGCCGGGCCCGGCGGTGGCCCGAACCTGGAAGAACTGTTCGACGTGCTGAAGTTCGGCCTGCCACGGCCGCCGTCGCTCGCCCATCGGCTGGACCGCGACACGTCGGGCTGTCTCGTGCTCGGCCGCCATCCCAAGGCGTTGCGCAAGGCCGGCGCGATGTTCGCCGCCGGCAACGCGAAGAAGGTCTACTGGGCAATTGTCGACGGCGTGCCGAAAAAGCCCGAGGGCCTGATCAAGCTCAACCTGCGCAAAGCCACCCCCGGCAAAGGCTGGAAGATGGTGGTTCACCCGCAAGGGCAGGATGCGGTCACGGCGTACAAAGTCCGCGGCACGGCGGAGACGCCCAACGGCGTGCGGTCATGGATTGAATTCGAGCCCCACACCGGCCGCACCCATCAGATCCGCGTGCACAGTGCGGAGATCGGATGCCCGATCGTCGGCGATCCGATCTATGGGCCGCAGCCTTACGATCCGGCGCGCGGGCTTCTGCAACTTCATGCCCGAGCGATTGCGTTGCCGCTCAGTCCGTCGCGGCCTCCGATCAAGGTGAGCGCCCCGCCGCCGCCGCACATGCTGGCCGATCTCACGGCCTGCGGCTGGCGCGCAGATGGCTGATCTTGCGGCCGCCCGCGGCGTTCTGAAATCCGTCTTCGGCTTCGCCGATTTTCGCCCCGGTCAGGACGAGATCATCGCCGCCGTGTTGACCGGGGAGGACGTGCTTGCGGTCACGCCCACCGGCAGCGGCAAGTCGCTGTGCTATCAGCTGCCGAGCGTGACGCGCGGCGGCCTCACGATTGTTGTCTCACCGCTCATTGCCCTGATGCGCGATCAGGTCCGCCAGATGCAGGCCCTCGGCGTCGCGGCGGCCAGCCTCAACTCCAGCAACACGGCCGAAGAAACCGCAATGGCTTTCGGCGGCCTGCGCGACGGGTCCTTGCGGTTGCTGTACGTCGCCCCGGAGCGGTTGGCGCGCGGCGATTTGGTTGACCGCCTGCGCGACGCGCAGCCGCGCCTTCTGGCCATCGATGAGGCCCACTGCATCTCTCAATGGGGTCACGACTTCCGGCCGGAATACCTGATGCTGCGCGAGATGCGCGCGCGGCTGGGCGATGTGCAGTGCATCGCGCTCACCGCCACCGCCGACGCCATGACCCGCGCCGACATCGCGTCGAAGCTGTTCAGCGCTGCGCCGCGGGTGTTCGTCCGCTCTTTCGACCGCCCCAATCTGCGTCTCGCGATGCAGCCGAAAGTGGCCGCTGCCCGGCAGCTGCGCGATTTTCTCGACGCCCACCGCGGCGACAGCGGCATCGTCTATTGCAGCTCGCGCAAAAAAACCGAATCTCATGCTGCGACCTTCGCCGCACAGGGTTTCAAGGCGCTGCCTTATCATGCCGGGCTGGATACCCCAGTGCGCAACGCCAACCAGGACAAGTTCCTGAACGAGGACGGTGTCGTCGTTTTCGCCACCACCGCCTTCGGCATGGGCATCGACAAGCCCGACGTCCGCTTCGTGTGTCACGCCGACCTGCCGGCGAATGTGGAAAGCTACTATCAGGAGATCGGCCGCGCCGGCCGCGACGGGTTGCCGGGCGATACCTTGACGCTCTACGGCCTCGACGATATGCGCCTGCGCCACATGCAGATCGAGGAGGGCGGCCTGTCCGGGGATCGCAAGCGCGTCGAACGCCAACGGTTCAATGCCCTCATCGCCCTATGCGAGGCGCCGCGCTGTCGCCGTCAGACCTTGCTCGCCTATTTCGGCGAAAAGGCGGAGCGCTGCAATAACTGCGATCTCTGCGCCGCAGGCGCGCCGGTGGTGGACGGCACGATCGACGCACAGAAGGCGATGTCCGCAATTCTCCGCACCGGCGAACGCTTCGGCACGGAACACGTGGTGTGCATTCTCGTCGGCGACGAGACCGAAAACGTGCGCAAATTCGATCACCATCACTTGCCCACCTTCGGCGTCGGCCGCGATAAGCCAGCGAACACCTGGCGATCGATCATCCGCCAGCTCTATGCCTTGGGCCTCATTTCGCTCGATATCATGGAGCACGGCCGCTGGGTTCTGACCGAGGCTGGCAACGAAGTCTTGCGCGGCCGCGCGAGGGTGGAACTGCGCGAAGACGTCCTGCAGCCCGCCATTGGCCGCAAGCGTCGCGCCGTTGCGGCAAAGCCTCTGCCGGCCAAGGATTCCGGATTGTTCGTCGCGTTGAAGAATCTCCGCAGCCGCCTCGCCGCCGCCCAGGGCGTGCCCACTTATGTGGTGTTCCAGGATCGCACGCTGATGGAAATGGCGGCGGCGCGACCGGCGACACGCGACGACATGCGCGGGATTTACGGCGTCGGCGAGGCGAAGCTCACCAAGTACGGCGATACTTTCCTCGCGGCAATCCGCGAAGCGGAGTAGCGGCTAGCGCTGCGCGTCGCCGTACACGCGGTCCTCGGGCGGCAACACCTGGAAGTCCTCGAAGGTCAGCGGCTGTTGCCGCCACACCAGGTGGTCCATGCCGACGACATGGATGGTGCCGTCCATGCCCTGGAAGATGCGACCGTTCTGGGGCGGTTGGTACAGCTTGTGGATCGAGTTGTCCGCGATGCCCAGCAGCCCAAACTTGTCGTTCCGTACGAAGAAGGCGTTGAAGGTGGTCACCACCGCCAACTCATAGCCCTTCTGCTTTCCCAGCAAGATCGCCGCCAACAGCGAACATCCGTGATTCACGCTCGGCGATTTGTCCTGGATGAAATAGACGTCGTTGGGAATGGTCGGGTTGATCTCGATCACCACGATCTCCGGGGTGAATCCCTTCAAAGATTCCCAGATGTGATAGTCGTTGCCGTCGATATCGATCGATAGAACGCCCGGAGATTGCGGCGCCCCTTGGCGCGTCAGGATGCCATCAAGAGTGTTGTCGCCTTCGAACTCCACGAACTGATTGAGCGGGGTGACCTGCGGATAAGCCGCGAAGGTCGCGACAAGCTGTTTGAAGCGATCCGGATTGCCCTCGATCATGAGACCACCCCAGCCGGCCGTCGTCACCAGGGCATTGCAATTCGAGAAATGAACGCCGTCCCAGGCGCCGAATTCGACGCAGTATTTCTCCGCCGGCTGAATGACGCCGATGATGTGCGCCAGCAGCCCGTCCTCGCCGCTCTGGGAATGGATGTTCGACCGATATTGCATCAGCGGCGAATCGAACTTCTGGAAGTACACTACGCGCGATTGCATCGCATCACTCCGTGTCAGGCACTTACAAGGTTGGCTGGATGGCGGCCGCCAGCCCTTCAGCCAAGCCGCTGAAGTCCGACGTGGTCTGATCGCCGCGATCAATCGCCACGGAGGCAAACAGCGGCTCTCCCGCCAGCCAGCGTGCTTCCGCATGCTCGTCGGCGAGCGCGATTTCGAGCGCGTGGGTCATCTCGATGTTCTGATGCGGCAGGCCGCAGAGGATCAGCGCCGCCCGCATCATCAGAACGCTATAGATCCGCGCCACTTCGGCGCCGTCCGGATATGCGAACGGCTCGCTTCGGTTTTGCTGGAAGATGGCAAGGCAGCGGTCGAGGGACGTCGACAGCACCGAACGGCAGACCACCGGCCGATGCGCGTATGCAGAGCAGGCGTGATCCACCAGGATCGGACAGACCACGCGATCGAATTCGCGCTGCATCTGCGGCATTGCCTTAGAGCGTGCCGCGGCCGTCAACACCGCCGCCTTGGTTGTCTCGCTGCCGCGGATTGCCTGCGCCAGGCGGAACACCTCCGGGATCGTGCAACTCACATAGGTGGTGCAGCAATGCGAACAGCCCTTGCCGCAGGCCAGCGGTGCGGCGATTTGCCGCGCCGTAACGTCGAGCAGAGATTCCACAAAGGCGGCTGCGGCGCTGGCCCGGTCAGGGGCGACGCCATCCCGCATCATGAGTGCGATATGGCGCGTATTGGCGCGGATCACCTGTCCGGCGTCGCCGGTCAGGGCGATGGGCTGACCGAGGAACTGCGCATCGTCCTGCAGCAAGCGCGCACGCGTCACAGGATCGAGCCGCTGGTTCATGTCGGCGTCGGCCCGAACACCGGCTCTTCGCCCAACGCGCGCATCACCGCGCCGACCTGCTGGATCGCGCTGGCAATCGCGGCCTTGTCGGTGCCGCGGGCGACGATGCTGGTGCCGAGCTTGTCGTGACGCATGAAAGGATAGCTGCCGACGCTGACGCCGGGATGGGCGTTTTGGATACGCTCCAACGCCGCAGCAATGTCGCCTTCGCGCACATGGGCATCGACGCTCTGGGAATAGACCGGGGCGCCTTTCTGCAGGTGCGGCGCCACGGCTTCGAACATCGCGCGCGCCACGCTCGGCACGCCCGCCATGACGAACACGTTCTCGATACGATAGCCCGGCGCTACGCTGATGTGGTTCTCGATCAGGGCGACATCGGGTCCATCGGGCACGTTGGCCATGCGCAGGCGCGCGTCGTTGGTGCGATCGCCGTAGTAGGCTGTCAGCGCCTTCTCCACCGCCGGATGGCGCACGACCTTGCGCCCGAAGGCTGCCGCCACGCAGTCCGTGGTGATGTCGTCGTGGGTCGGGCCGATGCCGCCGGTGGTAAAGACATAAGTATGCGTCTGTCGCACGGCATTGAGGGTATCGACGATCACCTGCGGCACGTCCGGGATGATGCGGCATTCCTTAAGGCGAATGCCCATCGCCGCTAGCTGCTGGCCGAAGAACGCCACATTGGCGTCCTGCGTGCGGCCCGAGAGGATCTCGTCGCCGATGACAAGGACGCAAGCCGTGGGATCAGCGTTGTTCATAAGGAGAATCTAGCTGACGGAGGGCAGCTTGTTCCAGATGATCTGCGCGTCCACCGGCGGATCGATCCGGAAGGTGGTGCGGAGCAGTCCCTCCAGCTCGCTTGCGGACGTGACCTCGCGTTCCTCCGCCGTACCGTCAAGACGCCGAAACCCGACGTGCCGGTTCATCAGCGTCCATCGGCCCTGGTCTGTAGCAATCGCGGCAATGAGATTTTGGGTGAAGCGTCCTTGCGGGTAGCTGGAGGTGTACCAGTTGCCCAATTCGTAGTCGGCGGCAACCTGCGGCGCGCGCGTGAAGCGATACAGGCCCGCAAATCCAGCCGAGGTGTGCATCTGCAGCTCAAAGCCTTCGCCGTGGGGCAGAAACCGATAGATGCCGTGACTTGTGACCTGTTCCGCATGGGGGGCGAGCCGCAACGGGGCGGTTGGGCTCTGGCCACCGAAGCCCACGTCGGCGAGATAGATATCGCCGCCGATATCGATCTCGGCCATGCGGTGCGTGAGCGGTCGCGGCGGCGTGTCGGTGGGCAGTCCCCAGATCGGCCGTCCGGCGAGTGGCGTGATCCGGAACCCAAGTGTCGCCAGCACATCGTGAAAGAGACCGTTGTGCTCGAAGCAGTAGCCGCCACGGCGGGACCGGACGAGTTTGGCGAAGATGCCTTCCGGCGAAATGTCGACGCCGTGGCCGAGGAACGGGCCAAGGCTTTCGAAAGGGATCGCGCGCAAATGATGCGCGGCAATGTCGCCGAGCACCGCAAGCGAAGGGGTCGTGGAGCCGGCGTAACCGATGCGCGTGAAATAGGCCGCGACGACGTTGGCGTTCACAGCAGATCCTGCAGGACCGGGATCAACGGTTCATCCGCCGGCGGCACCGGATAGTCCCGCAGGCGCTGCGCGGCTACCCAGGCAAGATTTTGATGCTCATGCTGGGTGATCTTCCCCCGCCAGGTGCGGCACACGTACAGCGGCATCAGCAGGTGAAACTTCTCATAGCTGTGGGAGACGAAGGACAGCGGCGCGAGGCAGCTTTCCTTGATGTCGATGCCGAGCTCTTCCTTGAGCTCGCGGATCAGCGCTGCTTCCGGCGTCTCGCCCGCTTCCACCTTGCCGCCGGGAAACTCCCAATAGCCGGCCAGATGCTTGCCTTCGGGACGCTGCGCGAGCAGGACGCGGTTGTCCGCGTCCAGCAGCGCCACGGCCACCACCGTTACGATCGGCAGGTGCGCGGCCCGCGCCGGCGCCGGTGCCGCCCAACATCCGGACTCGTCAGGTTCGGTAGCTGCCATTGATGTCGATGTAGCCATGGGTGAGGTCGCAGGACCATACGGTGGCTTCGCCCGTGCCGATACCGACATCGACGTCGATGCGGATCTCCTGGCCTTTCATATGCGCCACCACCGGCGTTTCGTCGTAGCCCGGCACCGGGCCGCCGTCGCGCGTGATGATCACGCCGCCGAACGCGATCTGCAGCTTGTCGCGATCCGCCCGCTCGCCGGCCTTGCCCACCGCCATCACGATCCGGCCCCAGTTGGCGTCCTCGCCGGCAACCGCGGTCTTCACCAACGGCGAATTCGCAATCGAAAGGGCGATGCGCTTCGCCGCGGCATTGTGCTCCGCACCGGTGACCTTGATCTCGATGAACTTGGTCGCGCCCTCGCCGTCTTTCGCGGTGAGCTGTGCGAGTTCGATCAGCAGGGAGTCGAGCGCATCGCGGAAGTCCGAAAGCTTCGCGTCGTTCGCGCTACCGATGGCCGCATGCTTCGCTTTGCCGGTCGCGAACATGAGCAGCGTGTCGGAGGTGGAAGTGTCGCTGTCCACGGTCATGCAGTTGAAGCTCTTGTCCGCGCCGGCGGCGATCAGTGTCTGCACCACCGCAGCCGGCAGGGCTGCATCGGTGAACACATAGGCGAGCATGGTGCCCATGTCGGGCGCGATCATGCCCGAGCCCTTGCAGAAGCCGTTGATCGTGACGCTCACGCCGTCGATCTGCGCGGTCCGCGTCGCAAGCTTCGGGAAGGTGTCCGTGGTCATGATCGCCCGGGTCGCCTGCATCCAGGCATCGGCGGCGAGGCCGTCCTTCATCGCCGGCAGGGCGTCGAGGATCTTGTCGACCGGCAAGGGCACGCCAATGGTGCCGGTAGAGGACACGAAGACCTCGGACGGGGCACAGCCGAATACCTTGGCGGCGGTAATGCAGGTTGCCTCCGCGTCCGCGGCCCCTTGGCGGCCGGTGAAGGTATTGGCATTGCCGGCATTGACCACCAGCACCCGCCCGCTGCCGCCCTTCAGATTCTCGCGGCATTTCAGGACCGGCGCCGACGCGGTCAGGGACCGGGTCAGCACACCGCCAACGGTGGTGCCGGGCTCCAGCACTGCAACCATCAGGTCGGACCGCACCTTGTAGCGGATGCCTGCCGCGAAGGCGGCGAATCGCACGCCGGCAACCGTCGGCAGGGACGGGGTATGTTTCGGCGCCAAAGGCGATACCGGCGACGGCGCGGCCATGGTGTGGCTCCTGAAGTGTGCGCGGACAAAAAGCGGAAAAAATGCCGCGCTTCAATGGCATAGCTGACCGGCGCCGACAAGCGTGTGGGCGTGACGGCCGGGCTTGGGCGCCTCGTGATCACGGAAGGGAGAAATCATTGATCGGCTTGGATTTTTTGCATTTCGGCCGGGCCGCATCGTTGACTTCGCGGGCCTTCGCTTCTATCTGTTTGCCGCACCTTCGGACGCCCCCTTTCGGACGCAAGGGCCGGCCGCGCCCGTTCGCGCGGCGCCCGCTCTCCCTGCTTAGAGGTTTCGATGCTCGGCGATCTCGCCAAACGCCTATTCGGGTCGCGTAACGACCGCCTGATCAAGTCGCTCCGACCAAAGGTCGATGCCATCAACGCCAAGGAAGCGGAGGTCGCCGCTTTGGACGATGCCGCCCTGCGCGCGCGCACCGACTGGCTCAAAGGCCGTCTCGCCGCGGGCGAGACATTGGACGACATTCTCGTCGACGCTTTCGCCACTGTGCGCGAAGCCGCCAAGCGCACGCTTCATCAGCGCCACTTCGACGTGCAGCTGATGGGCGGCATGGTGCTGCACATGGGCATGATCTCCGAGATGGGCACCGGCGAAGGCAAGACGCTGGTCGCGACCGCCCCGGTTTATCTGAACGCCCTCGCCGGCAAAGGCGTGCACGTCATTACCGTGAACGACTATCTCGCCGCCCGTGACTCCGGGTGGATGGGGCAGGTTTATACCTTCCTCGGCCTGACGGTGGGCTGCATCCAGCACGGCCTGACCGACGACCAGCGCCGTACCGCCTACGGCGCGGACGTCACCTACGGCACGAACAGCGAGTTCGGCTTCGATTACCTGCGCGACAATATGAAGTACTCGATCGGCGACATGGTCCATCGCGACTTCAACTACGCCATCGTCGACGAAGTCGATTCGATCCTGATCGACGAAGCGCGCACGCCGTTGATCATTTCCGGTCCCTCGCAGGACCGCACCGACCTGTACGACCGGGTCGATAAGCTCATCCCTCACTTCAAGCCCGAGCACTACGAGAAGGAAGAGAAGCAGCGGTCCGTCACCTACACGGATGCCGGCACGGAATTCGCCGAGCAGCTGTTGCGCGATCAAGGCATCCTCACCGAGGGCGCGCTGTTCGATCTGCACAACATCAGCCTCGTGCATCACCTCAACATGGCGCTGAAGGCCCACAAGCTCTACACGCGTGAGGTCGACTATCTGGTGAAAGATGATCAGGTGTTCCTGATCGATGAATTCACCGGCCGCATCATGGAAGGCCGCCGCTTGTCCGAAGGCCTGCACCAGGCCATCGAAGCCAAGGAAGGCGTGCAGGTCCAGAACGAGAACCAGACGCTGGCCTCGATCACCTACCAGAACCTCTTCCGCATGTATCCGAAGCTGGCCGGCATGACCGGCACGGCGATGACGGAAGAAGAGGAATTCGGCTCGATCTATGGCCTTGAAGTGATCGACGTGCCGCCGAACGTGACGCGCAAGCGCATCGATGCGCACGACGAAGTCTACCGCACGGCCGCGGAGAAGAATGAATCGATCATTGAATTGATCGCCGAGGCACACGCGCGCCAGCAGCCGATCCTGGTCGGTACCGTATCGATCGAGAAGTCGGAACAGCTTGCGGAAATGCTCAAGAAGAAGAGCAAGATCACGCCGCAGGTGCTGAACGCGAAATTCCACGAGCAGGAAGCGTTCATCATCGCCCAGGCCGGAATTCCCGGTTCGGTGACCATCGCCACCAACATGGCCGGCCGCGGCACCGACATTCAGCTTGGTGGCAACGCGGAATACCGCATCGCCGAGGAAGAGCGCAAAAGCGGGCGCGAGTTGACCGACGCGGAGAAGGACGAAATCCGCGCGGACGTGCAAACCAAGAAAGAGATCGCGCTGGCCGCAGGCGGCCTCTACGTCATCGGCACCGAGCGCCACGAGAGCCGCCGCATCGACAACCAGCTGCGCGGCCGTTCCGGCCGCCAGGGCGACCCGGGTGCATCGAAGTTCTTCCTGTCGCTGCAAGACGACTTGATGCGCATCTTCGGCTCCGAGCGCATGGACGGCATGTTGCAGCGCTTGGGTCTGGAACAGGGCGAGGCCATCATCCACCCCTGGATCAACAAGGCGATCCAGAAGGCGCAGGAAAAAGTCGAAGCGCGCAATTTCGACATGCGCAAGAACCTGCTGCAGTACGACGACGTGATGAACGACCAGCGCCGCGTCATCTTCGAGCAGCGCCGCGACGTTATGCGCGCCGAAGACGTGGCAGAGATGATCGTCAGCATGCGCCACGAAGTGGTTGAGGACATCGTCGCCAAGTGCATTCCCCAGAAGGCGATGCGCGAGGAATGGGACGTCGCGGGCCTGCACGAAGAAGCCTTGCGCATCCTCGACCTCGATCTGCCCTTCAAGGATTGGGCGAACGAAGAAGGCATTGCGGAAGAAGAAATCCGCGAGCGCATGCTGCACGCGGTGGACGCGCGCGCGGCGCAGAAGGATGCCGACTTCGGCGCCGACATCATGCGCCGGGTGGAAAAAAGCGTCGTGCTTCAGATGATCGACCAGAGCTGGCGCGATCACCTGCAACAGCTCGACTTCCTGCGCCAAGCCGTGAACCTGCGCGCCTACGGCCAGAAGCAGCCGTTGCTGGAGTACCAGCGCGAAGCGTTCACCATGTTCCAGGACCTGCTGACGAACCTGCGTGAGAAGGTCTCCAGCATCCTGTCGCGGGTGCAGATCCAGATCCAACCGTCGCCCGAAGATCTGGCGCCGCCGCCGCGCCCGATGCAGGCGATCGGCGGGCCCACCGCGGAAACCCGCAGCCACGCCGTCGCCATGCAGGAACAGCGCGCGGCGCTCAGCCGGGTGCCGGAAGGCGCGCGCAATCCGCGCGATCCGGCGACCTGGGGCAAAGTCGCCCGCAATGAACCCTGCCCGTGCGGGTCCGGGAAGAAATTCAAGCATTGTCATGGGGTTGCGGACGAGCGTGCGAGTGCGTAACTCGCGCCCGATCGCGGTAGCGGCCTGCGCGCAATACGTGTAGATTCGGATCAATGGCTGAAATTTCCACCAACCCGCAAGCCGTGCTGTATCAGCAGCGCGCCAGTTTGCTGTCCGACCTCGGCAACGCCTCCCAGGCGACCCAGGCCGCGGCCCAGCGCACGTCTGTGGGACAGATCAGCGATACCGCGCTCAACCTGCGCAGCCTGAATACGTCGCAGACCCTGCCGCTCGATCCGTCGCGCGGTCGCAATCTCGATATCAAAGTCTAGGCTTTAGCTGCCCCGTCCACGGGCCGGCGTCGGGCGTCTTGCCGCGTCGATCCTGCCCGCGCAGTGTATGCGCCCATGTCCGTGCCGCCTCCCACATCGCAGCGCACCGGTCCCCGCATCGAGCAGATTCCTGCCGGCGACGATCGCCTGCGGTTGGTCTGTCCCGATTGCGGCTACACCGCCTACGTGAATCCGCGCATCGTCGTTGGCGCGGTAGCGACCTGGAATGACAAGTTCCTCCTCGCCAAGCGCGCGATCTATCCGCGTAAGGGCTTCTGGACGATCCCGGCCGGCTTTCTCGAGGTCGGTGAAACGGTCGAGGCCGGTGCGGTCCGGGAGACATGGGAAGAAGCCGGCGCGCGCATTGCCGTCGACGACATGTTGGGGATCTACAACATCCCGCGGATCGGCCAAGTCTATATGGTCTTCCGGGCCCGCATGCTGTCGCCGGCGTTTGCCGCCGGTGCCGAAAGCGACGAGGTCCGGTTGGTCTCATGGGACGAAATCCCCTGGAACGAGTTGGCCTTCCCTGCGGTGCAATGGTCGCTTACACATCATCGGGAAATGGCAGGTCAGCCCGGCGTCGCGCCGCGCTTCGAGCCGCCGGCCATGCACTGGGAGCGCTAGCCTGAAATGACTTCCGTTGTCGCCCTGCGCCATGTCGCGTTCGAGACCCTCGGCACACTTGAGTCGCTGATCGCCAAGCGCGGCTGGATCTCCAGTTATATCGACGTACCGACCGCCGATCTCTCGACGTTCGATCCGCTCAAGCCGGATCTGTTGATCGTGCTGGGCGGCCCCATCAACGCCACCGACGATCTCAACTATCCGTTCCTCGCGCAGGAAGTCGACATCCTGAAGAAGCGCCTCGCAGCGGATAAGCCGACGTTGGGAATCTGCCTGGGCGCGCAGCTGATCGCCCGGGCATTGGGTGCCGCGGTCTATCGCGGGCCGGCGCCGGAGATCGGCTGGGGCCCGCTGTTGCTCACGGCCGCAGGCCACGCCTCGCCGGTGAAGTACCTCGCCGCCCAGCACACCTTCATGTTCCATTGGCACGGCGACACCTTCGACCTTCCGCAAGGCGCGGTGTTGCTCGCCGGCACGGAAACCTGCCTGCATCAGGCGTTCATGTGGGGCTCGCACACGCTCGCCTTCCAGTGCCATCCGGAAGTGCGCGTGGCGGAGTTGGAGAACTGGTACGTCGGCCACGCCGTCGAGATCGAAGCTGCCGAGGCGGTGAATGTGCGCACGCTGCGCGCGGATTCGCGCCGCTTCGGGCCGTCTCTCGAGAAACAGGGCGCTGCTTGCTTCACCCAATGGCTCGACAGCCTGGGCTTGAAATAAGCCTTTAGCCTTCCGGCGAAAGTCCCATCAGGCTGCGTGCGAAACTGCGCGCGGTGAACGGGCGCAAATCGTCCGCCCCTTCGCCGACGCCGATGAAGTGCAGCGGCAAACCGAACTTTTCCGCCAGCGCCACCACCACACCGCCTTTGGCGGTGCCGTCCAGTTTGGTCATGACCAGGCCCGTCACGCCGACCATGGCCTTGAACGCTTCCACCTGGGCGTGGGCGTTCTGGCCGACCGTGGCGTCGAGCACCAACAGCACCGCATGCGGCGCGTTCTCATCCACCTTGCGCAACACGCGGCCGATCTTGCCGAGTTCCGCCATCAGTTCATCGCGATTCTGCAAACGGCCGGCCGTGTCCACCAGCAGCACGTCGTCGCCGCGCTTGCGTGCCTGCTGAAGTGCATCGAACACAAGGCCCGCCGTATCGGCGTTGGGCGCGCCGGAGATCACGGGTGAGCCGGTGCGCTGGCCCCACACCTTGAGCTGTTCCACCGCGGCGGCCCGGAACGTATCGCCGGCCACCAGCGTCACACCATGGCCTTCGCCGCGATACAGCTTCGCCAGCTTGCCGATGGTGGTGGTCTTGCCGGCGCCGTTCACGCCGACCATGAGGATGACGAACGGTTGCGCCGTCGGATCGATTGGCAACGGCCGCGCCACGGGCTCAAGAACCTTGGTGATATCCGCGGCGAACGCCTCGCGCACCTCTTCGCCCGTCACCTCTTTGCCGAAGCGGGTCTTTGCCAGCGCCTGGGTGAGTTTGCTGGCAGTTGCCGTCCCAATGTCGGCGGACAGCAGCAGATCTTCGAGCTCCGTCAGTGCGGCATCGTCGAGCTTCTTCTTGGTGAAGATGTCGGAAATGCCGTCGACAATGCGGCTCGACGTCTTGCTCAGACCGGTAACAAGCCGGGAAAACCAACCGCTCATGAGAAGGTGCGCGCCTCAAGATGATCCGCCGCTGCGCCGACGATGCGCGCTTGCACAACGCCCCGGGGCACATTCGGTTCGGCAAATCGTACCGGAACATAATGCGCGCTGTGGCCTTGGCCGTCCTTTTCCACCAGCACGTCCGCCGTGCTGCCGACATAGCGCGGCAGCAGACGGGCAAAAGCGTCGCGGCCCGCCGCGCGCAAGGCCGCCGCGCGCCGCTTGATTGCGGCGCCGTCCACCTGGGGCATTTTCGCAGCCGGCGTGCCGGTGCGGATGGAATAGGGGAACACATGCAGATGCGTCAGCCCGGCATCGTCGATGAGCGCGCGTGTGTTGGCGAACATCTCCTCGGTCTCGGTCGGGAAGCCGGCGATCAGATCGGCGCCGAACACCGCATCCGGGCGCAACGCCCGCACACGGTCGGTAAAATTGAGGATGTCGGCCCGGCTGTGGCGGCGTTTCATGCGCTTCAGGATCATGTCGTCGCCTGCCTGCGCGGAGATATGGAAGTGCGGCATCAGGCGCGGTTCGTCGGCGATCAGGCGGAACACATCCTCGTCCACCTCCGCCGGGTCGAGCGAGGACAGGCGTACGCGCTTCACCTCCGGTACCGCCGCGAGAAGACGACGCAGCATCTGGCCCAGGGCCGGCGCGCCCGGCAGGTCGCTGCCATAGCCGGTGATGTCCACGCCGGTGATGACCACTTCTTCGTATCCGCCCTGCACCAGCGCGCGCACTTCCTCGGCGATGCGGCCCATCGGTACGCTGCGATTGTTGCCGCGCGCGAACGGAATGATGCAGAAGGTGCAGCGATGATCGCAGCCCTGCTGTACCTGCACGAAAGCACGGGTGCGGCCTTCGAACCCTTCCACCAGGTGCGACGCGGTTTCCCGCACCGTCATGATGTCGCTCACCAGCACCGGCGTCTCGAGCGCGGCGGCGAAGCTCTCGGCCTTCATCTTATGTTCGTTGCCCAGCACCCGGTCCGCCACACCGACGTAGCGCGATGGATCGAGCTGCACGCCGCACCCGGCGGCGACGATATGGGCGTCGGGGTTCTCGCGGCGCAGCTTGCGTAAGGTCTGCAAGCCCTGGCGTTCCGCTTCTTTGGTTACGGCGCAGGTGTTGACGATGATGGCGTTGTCGAGCCCCTGCGCCGCCGCATGGCTGCGCATCACTTCGGACTCATAGGTGTTGAGGCGGCATCCCAGGCTGATGACGCGGGGACCGGTTGTTTCCTGCGCCGTCTTCATGCCGCCGCACTCGCCCCTGCGGCGAGCAGGGAGGCGTCGATGGTGCCGGAGAATGTCTCGGCGAAAGGTCCGGTCAGGATGATGTGATTGTCCTCACGCCACCACAGGTGCAGATCGCCGCCGTCGAGGGTGATCGTCATCGCGCGATCCGTCAGGCCGCGCCGCACGGCCGCAACCGCCGTGGCCGCAGCTCCGGTGCCGCAGGCCATCGTGATGCCCGCGCCGCGCTCCCACACCCGCATGCGCAGGTGGCCGCGATCCAACACCTGCACGATCTCGACGTTGGTGCGTTCCGGGAACAGGGCATGGTGCTCAAGCTTCGGACCGAGCGCCGACAGATCGATCGTGTTGACCGCGTCGACGAAGAAGATCGCATGGGGATTGCCCACACTGACGCCGACCGGGTCCTTCAACGGACCCTCGGCGATCTTGAGATTGAGCGTGTCGCGCTCCTCGCGCAGCGGGATCTCGCGCCAGTCGGTGCGTGCCGGTCCCATATCCACCGCGATCAGGCCGTCGTCGGCGCGCCACGCGGTCACGGGACCGGCAGCGGTCTCAAGCAGGATTTTGTCTTTGCCGGTTTCCGCCATCAGCAGGCCGGCAACACAGCGCTCGCCATTGCCGCACCGTGCCGACGTCGTGCCGTCGGCATTGCGCACGCCGACGAAGGCGTCGCCGCCGTCGCGTGGGCGCTCGATGATGATCATCTCGTCGAAGCCGACACCCATGCGGCGATCGGCGATGGCGCGCACCGTTGCCGGCGAAAGGGCGAAGGGGCGCACGCGCGCATCGATCACGACAAAATCATTGCCGAGCCCGTGCATCTTGCGGAACGGAAGGGGTGCCGTCGTCATGGCGGGGGGTTATAGGTGTGGGGGCCGGGGCTGTCCAGGGCCGTGTGGCTAAGGCACTGAATTATCAACTAAATTTCCCCAGAGCCCGGTGTCTTCCCGGTACTCCGTGTATTCCGCCCGGTCGGCATAGCAGCGGCAGCCGCGGCTATCGAATTGCGCCACGCTGATCGTCGCGCCGTCGGCCAGGGCCGCCATCATCGGCGGCAGCGGGCCCGGGGCCCGGCGCGGCATCTGCGTGCCGGTCTCGTTGCGCGGCGCCACGTCCACTTCGAGCACGCCCAACAACTGGGTGTCGCGATGGACCAGGGCGTAAATGCGTGCGCCCTGCGGCAGCGGATCCCCCGGGCCCACGTCGAGGCTCAGCCCGTCGGACGACGGCAGACGCGTCACACTGATGGCCCGCGTTTGCATCCGCCCATCCCCGAGGATGCGCACGCCATTTGCGTGATGATAGTCCTCCAGGAAACGCGTCAGGTGCCCGGCGAATTGCGTCGTGCCCAGGCGCATCAACGACGCCTGCAGGTCGATCGCGGTTTCCAGATGACCCAGGCGATAGTGCAGCACCGACAGCGTGTCGATGAGTTCGGCGCTGCGTCGGAAGCGGCGGCGGTTGTTGCCTTGCGTGGCCTGCGCCCGTTCCGCCAAGACCAGCGCAACCTCGAGCATCTTGGGTTCGCCGCCGGGCGCCAAGGCAATGGCGCGCGCCAACGCTTGGTCCGTGGCGGCGTTGGGCGTTCCGTAAACCAACGCAAAGCCTGCCAGGAGTCCGCGATCGGCGGCGCGCGCGATCACGCTTGCGCCGTGGATACCGGCGGTCGCGATGCCCAGCACCCACAGGATGCTCAAGGTCGCGATGGCGATCCGGCTGCCGGGCGTCGATGGCGCATGATCGGCGATGTCCTGCTGCCGCCGGCTGAAAACCCAGCCCAGCAAAAGCCCCATCGCCAACCCGCCGGCATGGGCCGCGTTGTCGGGCGCGCGCGCAACCAGGGGCAGGATCACAAAATTCAGGATCAGCACCGCCCACCACAGTACCGGCGCCAAACGATAGAATCCCGGCAACTGAGTGCGGAACCGGCGATCAAGAACCGCCTGTGCCCCAAGCATTCCGAACACCACGCCCGAGATGCCGACCGATAGCGCGCCGTTGGCTTGGATCTGTGCCGCCAGGGACGACACGAACTGGCTCGCCAGCCCGCTCGCCAAAGCCAGCACGATGAAACGCAGCGTGCCGAGTTGCCGTTCGACCAACGCGCCGACGACCCATACCAGCACCGCATTGCTCACGAGGTGCAGGGTGTTCACGTGCAGCAGGTTCGCGGTGATCAGGCGGAACCACTGGCCGTCGCGGATCAGGGCCGCGGCATTCGCCCCCAGGTCGACGATGCTGATGGGATCGGTCGCGGGGATCGTGATCAGTTGGACCAAGAAGACCGCTGCGATGACGGCGAGGGTGATCCACGTGGCCCACGGCCGCCGGGCGCCGAAGCGCTGCGCAATCTCCGCGCGTGTCGCCATTGCTGCCCACCGCGTCGCGCCACCATCTTGCCGAAGAACACAGCTGCGCAGTTCACGCTGGAATGTCGCCACGGCAGACGCATCGGCGAAGGCGCTCGCCGGGAAGATGTAAGCGCGGCGGCGGGCATCGAGCACCAGCGCCGGCCCACGCAACGTGTTCATGGCAGCGGCTGACAGAATCTCGTCGTAGGGCAGGGCGACGCTGCGCGGCGACACGGCGCCGAGCGGGACCTGCACGCTCGCAGCCGTGAACCTGATCGGCGGGATACCTTTGCGCCGCAGATAGACCCGCCACAGCGCCATGCCGCCGACCACGAGGGATGTCACCAGCGCCAGATAGCCGGCGAAGAACTTCCGGAACAGGGGCTCGGCGAAGTCAGGGGTCAGGTTTGCCGCGGCGAGGAACCCGAACGCCGGGAGCACAACGGCAACAATCGCCATGGATGGGGTCAGGATCGGGGGCGGCCGGAAACTCAGGATCGGTTCTCCCGGCCCTGCGGTCGTCTGTGCCGCCCGGTCGTCCGTCATTGCGTTCCCCGTCCCCGCGCCGGGGCTTGCGCCCCGGAAAGCCAGTCTAGCGGACCTGCGCCGGCGCCAGAAGTGAGGCGGCATTTCATCTAAATATCTGATATTTCAATACAAAATACCGTTTCCTTGACTCTCCCGTCGACACCGCGTACATCACGGCCCGCTCAAGCCTGACATCTCGGGTTTTTGCTGCCTCTTCGGGGCCGTCCGTCCGCGATCACGCGCACGGGCGCGAACCCCGTTTGGGCATTTGGAATCGGTTGGTTGATGTTCGACACGCTGACAGAACGGCTGGGATCGGTCCTCGGGAAGCTCACACGTCGTGGCTCCCTGACGGAAGGCGACGTGTCCGCGGCGATGCGCGAAGTGCGCGTTGCGCTGCTGGAAGCCGACGTCGCGCTCTCCGTCGTGAAGGATTTCATCGCCACGGTCAGCGCGAAGGCCATCGGCGAAAGCGTCATCAAGTCGGTCACCCCCGGCCAGATGGTCGTGAAGATTGTGCACGACGAACTCGTGCGCATGCTCGGCGGCGATCCGGACTCGCAGGAAATGCCGACGCTCGGCGGCTCCGGTCTCGATCTCGCCGCCTTGCCGCCGGTCGGCGTGCTGATGGTCGGCTTGCAGGGCTCCGGCAAAACCACGACCACGGCGAAAATCGCCAAGCGTCTGCAGGAGAAAGAGCGCAAGCGCGTGCTGCTCGTCTCCCTCGATACCTATCGTCCCGCGGCCCAGGAGCAGCTCGCGATCCTGGCGAAGCAGGTGGACGTGATCAGCCTGCCGATCGTCGCCGGCGAAAAGCCCGCCGCAATCGCCCGTCGCGGCATGGACGAAGCCCGCAAGGGCGGCTTCGACGTGGTGATCTACGACACCGCCGGCCGTTTGACGATCGACGACGCGATGATGAACGAGGTGCGCGAAGTCCGCGACCTCGTGAAGCCGCATGAAACGCTGCTCGTCACCGACGCCATGATCGGCCAGGACGCGGTCATCACCGCGCAGTCCTTCAACGAGAAGATCGGTATCACCGGCATCGTTCTGACGCGCGTCGATGGCGATGCGCGCGGCGGTGCGGCGCTGTCCATGCGCGCGGTCACCGGTCGCCCGATCAAGCTGATCGGTATCGGCGAAAAGGTCGATGCGCTCGATGTGTTCGATGCCAACCGCGTGGCGGGGCGCATCCTGGGCATGGGCGATATCGTCAGCCTGGTCGAGAAGGCCGCGGCGACGATCGATCAAGACAAGGCTGAGAAACTTGCCGCCCGCATGATGGAAGGCAAGTTCGACCTGAACGATATGCTCGCGCAGTTGCAGCAAGTGCAGCGCATGGGCGACATGAAGGGCATTCTCGGCCTGATCCCGGGGCTCGGCGCCGCCGTGAAGCAGATCGATCAGTCCAAGCTCGATCCCAAGGCGTTCAAGCGCCAGGAAGCGATCATCCAATCCATGACGCCGAAAGAGCGTCGCAACCCCGACCTGATCAAGGCGTCGCGCAAACAGCGCATCGCCACCGGGTCGGGAATGTCCGTGGCTGATGTGAACAAGCTACTGAAGCAGCATCAGAACATGGAAACCATGATGAAGCGCATGAAGAAGATGGGCGGCCTCGGCGCGCTCATGGGCGGCGGTCTGCCGCCTGGAATGGGTTTACCGGGAAATATGCCGAAGATGCCGGGCGGAATGCCCGGCCGCGGCGGCTTCCCGTTCGGAAAACGTTGAAGATCGAAATTTAAGAAACAACCTCAGGAGAGAAGTTTCCCATGGCACTGAAAATCCGTTTGTCCCGCGTCGGCGCAAAGAGGCAGCCGTCTTATCGCCTCGTCGTCACCGACAGCCGCGCCCCGCGCGATGGCCGTTTCATCGAGAAGGTCGGCACGCACAATCCGCGCGTCGCGCGCGATCACAAGGAATGGCTCGTCCTGAAGGCCGAGCGCATCAAGCATTGGATGAGCGTCGGCGCTCTCCCGACGGAACGCGCGCAGCGCCTTCTGTCCACCGCCGGCATCACCCAGATGCCGACGATCCATCCGCAGACCAAGCAGGACAAGCCGCGCGCCAAGACGCAAGAACGTATGCGCGCTGCCGAGGAAATGGCGAAGGCCGCCGCGGAAGCCGCTGCCGCTGCCGGTGCCGCCTCCTAAGCCGTGGTCGATCCCAACGCTCGGGATAGTGCCAGGGTCTGCGTAGGTGTTGTGATCGGCGCGAAGGGCGTGCGCGGTGAAGTGCGCATCAAGAGCTTCACCGCAAACCCGCGCGACGTCGGCGCTTACGGCCCTGTCCAACTGGGCGACAGAGCCGCGGAAGAGCTGAAGGTCACCGGCATCGCCAAGGGCGATGTGGTTGTCGGACGGCTCGCCGGAGTGGCGGATCGCGATGCGGCGGAAGCGCTGAAGGGCGTGCAACTGTTCGTGGCACGCGCGGCGCTGCCGAAGGCGGAAGAGGGAAGCTACTACCACGCCGATCTGATCGGCTTGGTGGTGAACGTGACGACAGGCGAGGCCCGCGGGAAAGTCAGCGCGGTGCACAACTTCGGTGCAGGCGACATTCTTGAGATCGCTCGCCCCGATGGCGATACGGAGATGATCCCGTTCTCCGCGGCTGTGATTGCCGCGGTGGACATGGCGGCGGGAACGATTGTCGTGAATCCACTGCCGGGATTGTTCGACGAAGCGACCGAAGAGACGAACGAAAAGGAGACCACGTAAGGCCGCCATGACCGAGTCGTTCCACGCGACGATACTCACACTCTTCCCGGACATGTTCCCGGGACCGTTGGGTTTATCGCTGGCCGGCAAAGCCCTGGCGGAGGGCCTCTGGAAGCTTGATGCGGTGGACATTCGCGGATTCGCACGCGATAAACACCGCACTGTCGACGACAGTCCCTTCGGGGGCGGCGCCGGCATGGTCTTGCGCCCGGATGTGCTCGACGCAGCGATCGCCGCCAGCCATCGGCCGTCGTGTCCACTGATCTACCTGACCCCCCGCGGCAAGCTCCTCGACCAGACAAAGGCTCGGGACCTCGCATCCGGTCCGGGTGTCACTTTGATCTGCGGCCGCTACGAAGGTGTCGATCAGCGCCTGCTCGACGCCCGGAATGTGGAAGAGGTCAGCCTCGGCGACTTCATCCTCTCCGGCGGTGAGATAGCGGCGCTGGCATTGTTGGATGCGGTGGTGCGCTTGCTGCCGGGCGTGGTCGGCAAGACGGAGTCGTTGGACGAGGAGAGTTTCGAGATCGGATTGCTTGAGTATCCGCACTACACCCGGCCCGATACCTGGGCGGGGCGCGAAGTGCCCGAGGTGCTCACGTCGGGTCATCACGCCAAGGTCGCTGCATGGCGGCGGACCCAGGCGGAGGAGATCACGAAGGTGCGGCGGCCCGACTTGTGGGCGCGCTACACCGCCAAGGTGAAGAAGAACGGTTGAAACGGTTTTTTGAGATCAGAGAGAAGGAACGACGACCATGAACATCATCCAGCAGATTGAGGCCGAGCAACAAGCTGCGTTGCTCGCCAAGCGCGCGGTGCCGGAATTCTCCCCCGGCGACACTTTGCGCGTTTTCGTGAAGGTCTCCGAAGGCCAGCGCGAACGCACCCAGGCTTACGAAGGCGTATGCGTCGCGCGTAAGAACGCCGGCGTGAACTCCTCGTTCACCGTGCGCAAGATTTCCTTCGGCGAAGGCGTGGAGCGTGTGTTCCCGTTGTACGCCCCGGTCATCGACAAGGTCGAAGTCGTGCGTCACGGTCGCGTCCGTCGCGCCAAGCTGTACTACCTGCGTGATCGCCGCGGCCGCGCCGCGCGTATCGCCGAGGAACAGGTTGTCGTGAGCGAAGGTTCGGCCGAGAAGGCCTAGGCAACGGGCCAAGATATGAGCAAGCCGCGCACCCTCTACGACAAACTGTTTGAGAGCCACCTCGTCAGCTTGAATGCGGCGGGTGACGCGCTTGTCTATATCGACCTGCACCTGATCCACGAAGTCACCACGCCGCAGGCCTTCGAAGGCCTGCGCATGGCGCATCGCAAGATGCACCGCACCGACAAGACCATCGGCGTGCCCGATCACAACGTGCCGTCAACCCCGGACCGCCTGCAGTTCATCAAGGATGCCGAGAGCCGCGAGCAGCTCGACACCTTGACCAAGAACGTGGCGGACTTCGGCGTCCCCTACATCCCGATGAACGATATCCGCCAGGGCATCGTGCACATCATCGGGCCGGAGCAGGGTCTGACGCAGCCGGGCAAGACCATCGTCTGCGGCGATTCCCATACCGCCACCCACGGCGCCTTCGGCGCGCTGGCCTTCGGCATCGGCACATCTGAAGTGGAGCACGTGCTCGCCACCCAGACCCTGCCGATGAAGCAGTCCAAGAACATGCGCGTGAAGGTCAACGGCAAATTGACGCCGGGCGTCACCGCGAAGGACCTGGTGCTGGCGATTATCGGCAAGATCGGCACCGCCGGCGGCGCCGGTTATGTCATCGAGTTCCAAGGCGAAGCGTTCACCGACCTGTCGATGGAAGGCCGCATGACGGTCTGCAACATGACCATCGAAGGCGGCGCCCGCGCCGGCTTGATCGCGCCGGACGAGACCACCTTCGCTTATATGAAGGGCCGCCCCTACGCCCCGAAGGGCGCGCAGTGGGAAAGCGCCGTCGCCTACTGGCGCACGCTCAAGACCGATCCGGACGCCGTGTTCGACAAAGAAGTCGAGATGAACGCCGCGGACATCATTCCGCACGTCACCTGGGGCACCAGCCCGGAAGACGTGCTGCCGATCACCGGCCAGGTTCCCGATCCGGCGAGCTATCCGGACGCACAGCGCCGCGCGTCGGCTGAACGTGCGCTGAAGTACATGGGCCTCATCCCCGGCCAGAAGCTGGAGGACGTGAAGGTCGACAAGGTGTTCGTCGGCTCCTGCACCAACGGCCGCATCGAGGATCTGCGTGCGGTAGCCGCCGTCCTGAAGGGCAAGAAGGTCGCGGCCGGCGTCGGCATGCTGATCGTGCCGGGCTCGGGCCTCGTGAAGCATCAGGCCGAAGAAGAAGGCCTCGACAAGATATTCCTGGAAGCTGGCGCCGAATGGCGCGAGCCGAGCTGCTCGATGTGCCTCGGGATGAACCCGGACATCCTGCAGCCGGGCGAGCGTTGCGCCTCCACCTCCAACCGCAACTTCGAAGGCCGCCAGGGCCGCGGTGCGCGCACGCACCTCGTGTCGCCTGCCATGGCAGCCGCTGCTGCCATCACCGGCCACCTCACCGACGTCCGCAAGGTGCGCTGATGCCGCCGATCCTGAATCAAGGAACGCCGATCATCGTCGATCTCGACGCGCTCAGCCTGCGCGAGCCGTGCACCTTCATCGACCTGAAGCGCCAGAAAGCGCTGCCGAAGGATGCGATCCTGGTGGACGATACCGACCCCCTGGCGCTCTTGATCGCCAGCACCCGCCGCAAGATGCGCCGCCGCTAGAGGAGACCTGCCATGCAGAAATTCACCGTCCTGAAGGGCGTCGCCGCCCCGCTGCCGCTGGTCAACTGCGACACCGACATCATCATGCCGAAGCAGTTCTTGAAGACCATCAAGCGCGCCGGCCTCGGCAAGTCCGCGTTCTTCGATATGCGCTACGACGACACCGGCGCCGAACGTCCGGAGTTTGTGCTGAATCAAGAACCCTACCGCCACGCGACCATCATGGTCACCGGCGCCAACTTCGGCTGCGGGTCCAGCCGCGAACACGCGCCCTGGGGCATCCTCGATTTCGGCGTGCGCTGCATTATCGGCACCAGCTTCGCCGACATCTTTTTCAACAACTGCGCCAAGAATGGCATGCTGCTGATCACCCTGCCGCAAGCACAGGTGGACAAGCTGACGGCGCAGGCCCAGACCGGCAAGGATTTCACTGTCGATCTCGAGAAGCAGACCATCACGACGCCCGATGGCGCCGTGACCCCGTTCGATATCGACGCCACCCGCCGCCACAACCTGCTCAACGGGCTGGACGACATCGGGCTCACGCTTCAGCACATCGACAAGATCAAGGCGTTCGAGGCCAAGCAAAAAGCCGAACAGCCCTGGCTGTACGCGTAACGCCGTCTTTCGACGTCTTTCATAAGAGGCCCGGCCTTCCATGACGGCATCCAACACGCCTGTCCGTAACATCCTGGCGCTCGCCGGCGACGGCATCGGCCAGGAAGTCATGGCCGCCACCCGCAAGGTGATGGAGTGGTTCCAGGCGCAAGGCCGTGCCCGATTCAACGTCACGGAAGGTCTTGTCGGCGGCGCGTCCTATGACGTCCACGGTACGCCGCTCACCGACGCCACCGTCAAGCAGGCCTTGGCGGCCGACGCCGTTCTCTTCGGCGCGATCGGCGGCCCGAAGTGGGAACAGCTCGCCTATGACCTGCGCCCCGAGCGCGGCCTGTTGCGCCTGCGCAAGGAGATGGGCGTGTTCGCCAACCTGCGCCCGGCGATGGTGTTCGACGCGCTGGCCGGCGCCTCGACCCTGAAGACCGAGGTGGTCAAAGGACTCGACATCATGATCGTGCGCGAACTGCTCGGCGGCGTGTACTTCAATGAGCCGCGCGGTGTGGAGACGCTGCCTAACGGCGAACGCCGCGGTTACAACACGCAGACGTATTCCACGCACGAGATCTTGCGCATCGGCCGTGTCGCCTTCGAACTCGCCCGCAAGCGCAGCAAGCGCGTCTGCTCGGTCGAGAAGTCCAACGTGATGGAAAGCGGCCTGGTCTGGCGTGAAGAGATCACGAAGCTGAAGGCGGAATATCCCGACGTCGAACTCAGTCACATGTACGCCGACAACTGCGCCATGCAGTTGGTGCGTAACCCGAAGCAGTTCGATGTGATCGTGACCGACAACCTGTTCGGCGACCTATTGTCCGATCTCGCTTCCATGTGCACCGGCTCGCTCGGCATGCTGCAGTCCGCAAGCCTTGGCGCCAAAGGCGCGGACGGCAGGCAGGCGGCGCTCTACGAACCGATTCACGGCTCCGCGCCGGATATCGCCGGCAAGGGCATCGCCAATCCGCTCGCGATGATCCTCTCGCTGAGCATGATGTTGCGCTATTCCTTCGACATGGGCGCGGATGCGGATCTGCTCGAACGCGCGGTGCAGAATGTGCTGTCAGCTGGCGTGCGAACCGGCGACATCGCCGAACCCGGTCAGACGCCGGTCGGCACCCAAGCGATGGCCGATGCGGTGATCGCCGAACTCGGCAAGCTCGCGCGCTAGGTGCGCCCTAAAGAAAGCTCCTGCCCGGCGCGACGCCGGCCTTGATCAGTTCGGCGCGCAGTCCGCCCGTCAGGAACAGGCCGTACATCCGCAAGTCGCTGATCAGCGACCAGCCGGGGTAGGTGAAGGTTGCCGGGCGGTTGTGCTCCACCAGGAAGTGGGCTGCCCACGCAAAGCCATAGGCGCACACCGGCACGCCGATCAGCAGCCACGGGTAGCCGGTGAATCCGCGGGCGAGCAGGTACAGGCCCAGGGTGGTGCCGACATAGTGCAAAGCCCGAGTCTGCGGCTTGCTATGCTCGCGCAGGTAAAAGGGCCAGAAATCAATGTATTGGGTGATGGGTCCGGCCATTGGTGAGCTACCGCACGACCTTGCCTTCAGGGGGTCAGGCGCGTAGTTTGCCGCACCTTTTTCAGGCCCAACACCAAAATCACTCGGAATTTTGTCATGCCCGATAATTCCCGCACCCCGCGCGATGGTTACGTCGTCGCCGTCATCGGCGCCACCGGAAACGTCGGCCGCGAGATCCTGCAGACGCTTTATGACCGCAAGTTCCCGGTCTCGAAGGTCTACGCCCTCGCATCCGAGCGTTCGGCCGGCAAAAAGATTTCGTTCGGCGACGATGACGTGCTGACCGTGCAGGACGTCGCGAAGTTCGATTTCAAGGGCGTCGACATTGCCCTGTCATCGCCGGGCGCAAAGGCTTCCGCGATCTACAGCCCGAAAGCCGCCGCCGCCGGCTGCGTGGTGATCGACAACACCTCCCAGTTCCGCATGGATCCGGACGTGCCGCTGGTCGTACCGGAAGTGAATCCGGAAGCGATCGCCCGCTACAAGAAGAAGGGCATCATCGCCAACCCGAACTGCTCCACCATCCAGATGGTGACGGCCCTGAAGCCGCTGCACGATGCGTTCAAGATCACCCGCGTCGTGGTGTCGACCTACCAGTCGACCTCCGGCAAGGGCAAGGACGCGATGGACGAGCTGTTCAACCAGACCAAAGGCATCTACGCCAACCAGGCCGCCGTTGAGACCAAGTCGCTCTTCACCAAGCAGATCGCGTTCAACGTGATCCCGCACATCGACATCTTCATGGACGACGGCGCCACCAAGGAAGAGTGGAAGATGGTGGTCGAGACCAAGAAGATTCTCGATGCGGATATCAAGGTGCATGCCAACTGCGCCCGCGTCGCCACCTTCATCGGCCACGCCGAATACGTGAACATCGAAACCGAAAAGCCCATCACCGATGCGGCCGCGCGCGAAGTGCTGCGCCATGCGCCGGGCATTTCCGTGGTCGATCATCGCGCCGACGAAGGCTACGTCACCCCGGCGGAAAGTGCCGGCGAGGACGCGGTGTTCGTCAGCCGCATCCGCCGCGACTTCTCGGTGCCGAACGGCCTGTCGTTCTGGTGCGTGTCGGACAACCTGCGCAAAGGGGCTGCGCTCAACGCCGTGCAGATCGCCGAAGTGCTGGTGCGCGACTACCTGTCCGTGCGCGCCTAAGCGCGCGATCAGCAAAAGTAGGCGCCGGTTTTCCGTACAATCGCGCGCCGCTACTTTAACGGTCTAGCTTGCCGTCATGCCGTGATAGGCGACCAGCGTCAGCACCACTGCACCTGACGCGGTGATGATCGCGCCTGAGATCTTGTTCAGGCGCAGCAAGCCACCGTCGATGAAGCGCTCGCGAAAGATGCCCGTCAGCGCGGAGAGCACCAGCCACCACCCGGCGGAGCCGGCGAACAAGCCGGCCACCAGCCAGAACGCCTTCACCGGCTCTTCCTGAAGGTTGATCGGGCCGAACACGGCGAAGATGCCCGCGGCCCCCAGCATTGTCGCCGGGTTGGTGATCGCCATGGTGAAGGCCGTGACGGCATCGCGCCGCAGCGACTGCACCTGAATCTCCCCCGTGATGGGGCACACCGGCGTGCGATAGGTCAGCACGCCCACCGCGAGCAGGATGATCCCGCCGATCAGCCCGATTAGGGTTTCGTAGGCGATCACAAGCTTGAAGATGAAGGTCACGCCCAGGCCAGCCACGGCCCCGAAGATGGTGTCGGCCAGGGCCGCGCCCAGCCCGGCGAGAAAGCCTTCGATCTGCCCGCGGGCGAGCCCGCGGCGAATGCAAAGGATGGCGACCGGCCCCAGCGGGGCTGCTAAGGCGATCCCGGCGATAAGCCCGCGCAGGAACGCGATGTCGGTGGTCGCAAACCGCATGCGATGTCAGTGCCTTTGCTCGGCCTTTGCCCCGGAACGCGCGCCTTCGCGTCTACACTGTTTTCGTCACGGCCCGCAAGCGTCAGACCATCAAAGCACGGCACTGGACCCTTCCCCGGTCCTTCCGCTATCACCGTTGCGCACCTCACACCCGGAGTTCGCGTCATGGCCGCGCCGTCCCGTCCTCGCCGAAGCATGCTGTATATGCCCGCCTCGAACCCGCGCGCGCTGGAGAAGGCAAAAACCATTCCGGCGGACGGAATAATCTTCGATCTCGAAGATGCGGTGGCACCCGACCAGAAACCGGTCGCGCGCTCCGCCGCCGTCACCGCGGTGAAGTCCAAGAGCTACGGCAAGCGCGAGGTGCTGATCCGGGTCAATGCGCTCGACACGCAATGGTGCGCCGACGATGTCGCTGCGGCAGCCACCTCGGGCGCCGATGCGATCGTCCTGCCGAAGGTCAACAACGCGCGTGAGCTGCAGGAAGTCGCCAAAATGCTCGACCGCGCCGCCGCGCCGCCGACCCTGCTCATCTGGGCGATGGCGGAAACGCCGCGCGGTGTGCTCGCCGCGGCGGAGATCGCTAACGTGAACACACAGCTACCGACGCCGCGCCTCGCCGGCCTGATGGTCGGCACCGCCGATCTGGCCAAGGACTTGCGCTGTTCCCATCCGTCGGATCGCGCGCCCATGCTCTACGCCCTGCAGCACTGCGTGATGGCAGCGCGCGCCGGCGGCGTGCCCATTCTCGACGGTGTGCATGTCGACCTCGAGGACGATGCGGGCTTTGCTGCCGCCTGCCGCCAGGGCCGCGAACTCGGCTTCGACGGCAAGACGCTCATCCATCCCAAACAGGTTGCCGTCGCCAACGCCTCCTTCGCACCAACGCCGGAGGAATTGGAACGCGCACGCCGCATCGTCGCAGCGCACCGGACCGCAAAGGCCGAAGGCAAAGGCGTCACCCTGCTCGATGGACGCCTCGTCGAAGTGTTGCATGTTGTGGAAGCGGAGCGTCTGCTCGCCCAAGCAGACCTGATCGCCGCGCTCGAACAGGAGACCGCGTAGCTATGACAGTCGTCAGTCAGATGGTCCGCGCCGCCGTGCAGGTGTCGGACCTCGATCAGTCCACGGATTTTTACAGGGATGTGCTCGGCCTGGAGGAAGAGTTCCTCTACGGCGCGATGCCGCAGGGCGGCAACACCCACGAACTCATCGGCATGCCCGCCAGCATCACCGGGCGCGTGCGCATCCTGAAAGTCCCCGGCAAGCCGGCCTACGGCATGGTCGGATTATTCGAGATGAAGAATCCGCAGCCGCCGCGGCTTGTGAAAAGCGAAGGCGCGAACATCGGCGAAATCTGCATGGTGTTCTATTGCGAGGATCTGGACGAGGTGACGCGCAAGGTGAAGGCGCGCGGCCTTCCCATCGTCGGCGGGCCGGTGCCGTATCGTGTTCGTGGTCGCGTCAAGCAGCGCGAGATGACCATCCGCGGTCCTGACGGCGAGAAGATCAATCTGATCGAATGGAACGTCGCCAAGGCCGATGCCGGCGACCGCCCGGAAAAGTGGACCGGCAATCCGGAGTAGCTAGATCAGCTCCACCGCGAACGCCCGTTCTACGAACCACACCGCTGCCAGCACCATGATGGCGGCCGAGCCCGCCTGCATCACCGCGCGCGCATACAGCGTGGTGCCGCGCAGCAGGAACGCCGTCGGCAGGAACACCGCGACGATGGCGAGCTGACCCAGCTCCACGCCGACGTTGAAGCCCACCAGGGCGAGCAGCAACGTTTGCCGCGGCAGGCCGAGTTCGAACAGCACGTTGGCGAAGCCGAGCCCGTGCACCAGCCCGAACACAAAGGCCATCAGCCACGCGCGGTCCAACACGCTGTGGCTCTTGAACAGCGGCACCACATTGTTGAGCGCCGCGATCAGCACCGACGCGGCGATGGCGGACTCCACCAGCCGGCTTGGCGCATGAATGTAGCCAAGGGCGGCGAGGGTAAGGGTGATGGAATGCGCCACGGTAAAGGCGGTGACGGTCTTCACCACGGCGATCAGCGCCGCGCGGAACGTCGTCACCGGCAGCCAACGCCCGTCCACCCGCACCAACACCGCGGGCAGCAACAGCGCCATCAGGAACAGGATGTGATCGGTGCCGGACCAGATGTGCCACACGCCCTGTTGGACGTAAGCGGCAAACGGCCCGTTTCCCACTAGAGGTGCCGCATCACGGCATCGCCGGCGGTGGCGGCTCGTCGTCCGCGTCGCCTTCCAGCGCTTCGGCTTGTTCGCGAAGGGTGAAGAATACCCGGTCGATATAGGCTTTCTTCTCCGCGTCCAGCGTCGCGCGCTGTTCCGGCGTGAATTGCAGTCCCTCGACCTCGTCGCCGAGGATCACACCCTTTTTCGCCGCGGCAGCTTCCACCGTGGCGAGGCGTTCCTTCACGACCCACAGCTCCTGCGCCAACGTCATGGCGATAGAGACCAACTCGTCCACGCCTTGCGCGTCGAAGAACCGGAGCTGCTTGCCTTTGACGCCATACCGCAGCTTGGTATTGGACTTCGTGGCTTTGGCGGCGAACATTAGTTTTTCCACGCCCCAAAGGTGAACCACCGCACGCCATCGGCGAAGCGACCGACATTGCTGTCGCCCTCCGCCTTAGCCTGACTCACTTCCTTCAGCACCGCGTCCTTGCCGTAGAACGACATGCTCGGCACGACGAAGTTGAAGAACTGGTCGTTCTTGAATCCCGCCGTGGCGCATTCGTCCGCCGGGTCCATGTCGCGGAAGCCTTTGTAGAACGGCTCCTTGTTATAGAACGCGTCCCAATCCAGGTAGAACCCGTCATAGGCCGACATCAGCTTATTCGGCGGCAGCTCGTAGTGCAGCATCACGCCGCCCGGCTTCAGCATCCGCTTCGCTTCCTTCAAGATGTTACGGATGTTCTTGCCCGGCACTTCATGCAGGAACATGCAGGAATAGATCACGTCGAAGCTCTCGTCGGGGAAGGACGTGAACTCCGCGTCCTTCTGATGGAAATGCGCCTCAACGCCGTAAGACTGCGCCCGCGCATGGCCGTAGCGCACGCAGGGTGCCGCCACGTCGATGCCGTGCACTTCGGCGTCCGGATAGCGATCCTTCCAGGCGAGCGTGGAGTGGCCGATGGTGCAGCCCATATCGAGGATCTTCTTGGGCTTGAAGTTCGGGTAACGCGCCGCGAAGAAGGTGGAGACCGATTGCGTGATGTCGTCCATGTTCGGCCCCAGCAGGCCCATGGCGAAGACCGACAGGCCGTTGTCATACACCGCGCCCTGGCTCACGTCGGCGTCGCGATGCTGTTCGTGGTAGCTGCCCGGCATCAGGTGCACGTCCAGCGCCTCGAGATAGCGCGGCACTTGGACGGAGCCGTCCATGGTCAGCGTTCCGCGCGCACCGCTGTTTGACTGATGCAGCTTGGTCGCCCGCGCGGCGAGGTCGTCGCTCTCGCGCTCCACCGCCGGCAGCACGCTGCGCCACACCATCTCCTGGGTATTGCAGCGAAGCGAGGAGTAGTACTTGAACAGGGTCTCGCCCTTCATGGCCTTGTGCACTTCCGGCCCGTCGGCCGGCTTGCGGCCCTGGCTGCGCTCGAACGCCGGCTCGACCTTATTGCCGTAGAGGGTGCGCAAGTTGCCGGCCAGATCGTTCAGCACATAGGAGCGCATACCGCTCACAAAATGCTGCCGCGCGCGCTCGTCGCGGGTGTGATCGACTTTGAGGTCGTGATTGATGTTTTCGGACATGGCGGGCTCTCACCAAAGCAGGGCTGATATGCCGATAATTATGGGGTGCGCGTTCACGCGCGTCCACGGCTGCAACCGCGGTTGACGCGCGAAAAGGTTGGTCCATACTCCGCAAATCCAAGGGGTGCCGCCGGTTTTGCAAAAACCAACGGCTGAGAGGCGCAGAATTGCCAACCCTTCGAACCTGATCCGGCTCACACCGGCGTAGGGATGGAAATCCGGTCATTCCTCCCGCCGCCGTTACATCCGCCCTGGGAGGCGACCTCTATGAACGTCATCACCCCCGTCACGGCGCCGCCCGCGTCCGATCTCAAGGTCACCACCGGGCCGCTGCCGTCGTCGCGCAAGGTGCATGTGCCCGGCACGGTTCATAAGGACGTCGCCGTGGCGATGCGTGAGATCGATCTCAGCGGCAACGAAACGCCCGTGCGCGTGTACGACACGTCGGGGCCTTACAGCGATCCGGCGGTTACCACCGATATCCGCAAGGGTCTGGCGCCCTTGCGCGCGAAATGGATCGCCGCCCGCGGCGACGTGGAGCAAATCCCCGGCCGTGTCGCGCGTCCGGAAGACGACGGCCTGAAGGCCGGTGAAGTGTCCTCCGTGCCCGTGTTCGACCGCGCCGGCCGCAAACCCCTGCGCGGCAAGCCTGGCAAAGCGGTCACGCAGTTGGCCTACGCCCGCGCCGGTATCGTCACGCCGGAAATGGAATACATCGCCGTGCGCGAAAACCTGGGCCGCGCGCAGACCAAGGTCACGCGCGATGGTGAATCCTTCGGCGCCGCGATCCCGGATTACGTCACGCCGGAATTCGTGCGCGACGAGATCGCCCGCGGCCGCGCCATCATCCCCGCCAACATCAACCACCCGGAAGCAGAGCCGATGATCATCGGCCGCAATTTCCTGGTGAAGATCAACGCCAACATCGGCAACTCCATCGTCACTTCGTCCGTGGCGGAGGAAGTCGACAAACTGGTATGGGCGATCCGCTGGGGCGGCGACACGGTCATGGACCTGTCCACCGGCCGCAACATCCACACCATCCGCGAATGGATCATTCGCAACTCGCCGGTGCCCATTGGCACCGTGCCGATCTATCAGGCGCTGGAAAAGGTCAACGGCAAGGCCGAAGACCTCACCTGGGAAATCTTCCGCGACACGCTGATCGAACAGGCAGAACAGGGCGTGGATTATTTCACCATCCACGCGGGCGTCCTCCTGCGCTACATCCCGCTCACCGCCAAGCGCGTCACCGGCATCGTGTCCCGCGGCGGCTCGATCATGGCGAAGTGGTGCCTGGCCCATCACAAGGAAAACTTCCTCTACACTCACTTCGACGAAATCTGCGAGATCATGAAGGCCTATGACGTCTCGTTTTCCCTAGGCGACGGCCTGCGTCCCGGCTCCAACGCCGACGCCAACGACGCCGCTCAGTTCGGTGAACTCGAAACCCTGGGCGAACTCACCCAGATCGCCTGGAAGCACGATGTGCAGGTGATGATCGAAGGCCCGGGCCACGTGCCCATGCACAAGATCAAGGAGAACATGGACCTCCAGCTCAAAGTCTGCGGCGAAGCGCCGTTCTACACGCTGGGGCCCTTGGTCACGGACATCGCGCCCGGCTACGACCACATCACCAGCGGCATCGGCGCGGCCATGATCGGCTGGTTCGGCACCGCGATGCTCTGCTATGTCACGCCGAAGGAACACTTGGGCCTGCCGGATCGCGACGACGTCAAAGTCGGCGTCATCACCTACAAGATCGCCGCCCACGCCGCCGATCTGGCGAAGGGCCATCCCGCCGCGCAAGTGCGCGACAATGCGCTCTCCAAGGCCCGGTTCGAATTCCGCTGGCGCGACCAGTTCGCCCTCTCGCTCGATCCGGAGACGGCGGAGAAGTTCCACGACCAGACCTTGCCCGCCGAAGGTGCGAAGCTCGCGCACTTCTGCTCCATGTGCGGCCCGAAGTTCTGCTCCATGAAGATCAGCCAGGAAGTGCGCGAATACGCTGAGAAGGGCATGGCGGAGATGTCCGGCACCTTCCGCGAGCAGGGTGCGGAAATCTACAAGACCACACAAGGGACCGCCGTCGAACTCCCGTGATCGATCACGTCTCTATCCCCGTGCACGATCTCGCACGCAGCACGGCGCTGTATGCGCGCGTGCTCGCGCCACTCGGCCTCACTCAGCTTGTCGCACGGGAGACCACGACGGGTTTCGGCAAAACGTATCCGGAGTTCTGGCTGAACGCGCGGGCTGAGGTGCCGATTGATCCAAATACCGGCGCGCATGTTTGCCTGCGTGCGCCGGACGAGGCAGCGGTGCGCGTCTTTTTCGCCGAAGCGCTGGCGCAGGGATGTCAAAGCGACCGCGATCCCGCGCCCTACCCGGGCGAACGCACGACGTACTTCGCCGCCTTCATTCGCGATCCCGACGGCAACAAAATCGAAGCGGCAACATTTCCGCGCCCGCCCACGTGAACATTTCACCCGACACTGTGCGGGCTGCGGCTGACGCGCTCGCTGCCGGCGATCTGGCGCGCGCGCGCACTCTTGCGCAGGATGTCCTGCGCGCAACGCCCGATCACGGCGAGGCGCTCACGGTGCTGGTCGAAATCGCGCGACGCCACGCGGCTGCCGGCGCGCGCGAAGAAGCCATCGCCATCCTGACCGACGCGATCGTCCACGCGCCCTTGCGCGGGCCGGTTCATCTGTACCTGGCGGAGTTGCTGCAGCAGGCCGGCAGGTTTGCCGAAGCCTATGAGCGATTCCGCGCGGCCGACCTGCTCAAGCCGAACAATCCGGCCATCTTGAAGTCGCTTGCGCGGCTGGCGGCACGGCTCGGCCAGCGCGCCGAGGCTGCGGCCACCTATGGCGCCTTGTTCGGCACCGCGGCCGAAGATGATCGCGTTTGGCTCGCGCTCAGCGACGATGCCTACACCCGCGCGCAATACGCCGAGGCCGTGGACATCCTCGAAGACGGCATCGCGCGCAGCGGCAGTGCGGTGTTGCGCCTGCGCCGCGCCATGCTGTTGCCCAAGGTCGTGAGTTCCATCTCCGGCTACGTCGAGTCTCGTCTCGGCATGGCCGAACACCTCGACGCCCTGATCGACAGCGGCGCGCGCATCCCTGACCTCGCCCAGACGGTCAACCAGACACCCTATCTTCTGCCTTACGCCGGCCTGAACAACCGCGCGCTGCAAGTGAAGACCGCCGCCGCGCACCTCGCCGTCGCGCCGGACCTTGCCTGGACTGCGCCCCACTGCGCGCGCCCGCGCGTGGCCCGCGCCCGTATCCGCATCGGCTTCGTGTCGCAGTACCTCACGCTACACCACACCATCCGCCGCCTGTTCATCGGCATGATCCAGCGCCTGGACCGCGCGCGCTTCGAGGTGTTCGTGATTGCGCCCGCGGCAAGCGGCGAGGCGGCGAACACCATGCGCGCCGCCGCCGATCACACCATCGCCCTGCCCGAGCGGTTGGAGGACGCGCGCGACGCCATCGCTGCCCTGGAACTCGATCTGCTGATCTATCCCGACATCGGCATGAACGCGCAGACCTACTATCTCGCCTTCGCGCGCCTGGCGCCCAAACAGGCGGTGTTCTTCGGCCATCCGATGACGACGGGCATTCCAACCATCGACACCTTCATCTCCAGCGCGCTCAAGGAGCCCGCGGACTATCGCGATCACTACGGCGAGCACGTCACGCTCCTGCCGCGCATGCCGTTCTTCTTCCCACGACCGTCGATGCAGGATGCCCTGCCGTTGGATGGCCTCAACCTGCCCGCCGACGCCACGCTCTATGCCTGCCCGCAGACCATCATCAAGTTCCATCCCGACTTCGATCACGCACTCGCCGGCATCCTCGCCGCCGATCCGCGCGGCAAGCTTGTCCTGATCAAGACCGGCGATGACGCTTGGTACGAGCTCTTGTTCACCCGCCTGCGCCGCGTCATCCCGGACATCGCTGCACGCCTGATCGCGCTGCCGCCGATTCCGGTCGGGCAATATCTCGGCCTGCTCGCGCGGGCCGACGTGGTGCTCGATCCGTTTCCCTTCTGCGGCGGCAACTCCAGCTACGAAGCCTTCGCCGCGGGCGCGCCGCTCGTCACCCTGCCGGGCAAGACCATGTGCGGCCGCCTCACCGAGGCCTTCTATCGCCAGATGGAATTGCCGGAGATGGTGTCGCACACCGTGCCGGCCTATGTGGAGCGCGCGGTGCGCTTGGCCAATGACCGCAGCTTCCGCGCCGACCAAGCCGCTGCCATCGCGGCGCGCGATCATGAGATCTTCGAGGACCGGAAAGCGCTGACGTTGCTCGAAGAAACTTTCGCCGCCCTCGTCGCAGCGGTCTAAGGCCCGCTCATCTCCAGCTTCGTCAGCACGTATTCCGCATTGTTGGCGCGCCATACGAATTTCACGAAGATCGCGTCGGGTCCGGTGACGTAGTAGTCGACCGCATCGCCCACCCGGAAATGATCGCAGGGAAATGCGCCCGCGGGCACGCTGATCAATTCGTTGCCGAGATAGGTCAGGCTTTCCTCATACACGCGCCCCACTTGCAGGGGCTGGGTCCCGTTGGCGGCCACGTCATAGACCGTGGTGGTCTGTGTCCCGCCGCGGGCTTTGTCGTAATACCAGCCATGCCACACGTCGCTCGCCAGCGGGTGCGGGATGAATGAGAACGCGGTTGGAATCGTCACCGTCTCGTGGACGGTCCTGTCGGCGAACCGCGAGGTGATGTCGAGCAGGGGCCCGCGCACGGCGATGAAGGTGGAATTGCGGAAAGCACCGTTGATCCAATACTCGGTGAACAACTCCCGCGGCCGGAAGTTCGCCTCGACCCTTAGGTGCACGCTGTGCATGAAGCCGAGGTTCGTCAGGTAGTTCGTGGACTGCAGCGACCGCGACCCGTCCGCGTTCACCGTCATCTCCCATTTCTCCGCGCCGGTGATCTCACCGGTGGCGCTGTTCAGGTAGCTGATCTCCCCGCGCGCCCAGCGCGTGACGTTGACGCCGCCGGGCACGAAATCCCGGTGCGCCTCCGCGGCCAATACCGGACCGGCGAACAGGACGGCGAAGACAAGCGCACGAATCACGTGAAATCCCCCGTAGATGGCCCGCATCCTGGCGTGGAGGTGCCGCGGCTGCAATGCAGCGTCCCACCCCGATTCGTTGACTTAAACGTGATGCGCCGTTAGGAATATCGCGGGCTCTGGATAGGGGCGCCGCGTTTTGATAAAATCGTAAGATTTTCAATACGTTAGCGTATTCCGGCCGGGCTCGTCCGTTGCTTTGTTCCGGCTGTTCCTGGACCCTGGTCATGCCCCCAGCCAAACCCGTCGCCCGCCCGCTTTCACCCCACGTGTTCATTTATCGATGGCCGCTGGCGGCGATCCTGTCGATCCTCCACCGCGCCACCGGCGTCGGGCTGGCCATCGGCGTGCTGCTGTTGACCTGGTGGGTCACCGCCGCCGCGGTCGGTCCATCCGCCTTTGATCAGGCCACCGGCTTCATCGGCTCGCCGATCGGGCTGTTCTTCATGATGGGCTTCTCGCTCGCGCTGTTCTTCCACCTCTGCAACGGCATCCGCCACCTGGTGTGGGACGCGGGCCGGGGTTTCGAGAAAGGCACCACCGCCACCAGCAATGCCATCGTCATCGTCGCGGCACTCACGCTGACGGCGGTGTCGTGGCTTCTGGCGTGGATGTGAGGACGTCATGAGCAATTCATCCGCCACCAACCTCCGTTCGCCGCTCGGCCGCGCCCGCGGTCTCGGCAGCGCCAAGGAAGGCCTCCATCACTGGTGGGCCCAGCGCATCACCGCAGTTGCGATGGTCCCGCTGACGCTCTGGTTCGTCTATTCGGTCGCGTCCCTGGCCTCGGGCCGCATGGATTTCGACTTGTGGCTGTTGAGCCCGATCAACGCCGCCGCGCTCGTGCTGTTCATCGTCGTCGGCGTGCATCACGGTGTCATCGGCTTGCAGGTGGTGCTGGAGGATTACGTTCCCACCCACCTCGCGCGCACCGTTTCCATTCTTCTCGTGAAGCTGATCGGCTACGGCCTCGCCACGGTGGCGGTCATCTCCACGCTGATCGTTACGCTGGGAGGCTGAGACCATGGCCGCTTACAACATCGTCGACCACGAATACGACGTGGTCGTCGTCGGCGCCGGCGGCGCAGGGCTTCGCGCCACCTTCGGCATGGTGCAGCAGGGCTTCAAGACCGCGTGCGTGACGAAGGTCTTCCCGACGCGCTCCCACACCGTTGCGGCGCAGGGCGGCATTGCCGCCTCCCTCGGCAATATCGGCGAGGACAATTGGCAGTGGCATATGTACGACACCGTCAAGGGCTCCGACTGGCTCGGGGACCAGGACGCCATCGAGTACATGTGCCGCGAAGCGGTGCCCGCGATCCGCGAGCTCGAGCACGCCGGCGTGCCGTTCTCGCGCACCCCGGAAGGCAAGATTTATCAGCGCCCCTTCGGCGGCCACATGCGCGACTTCGGCGCGGCCCCGGTGCAGCGCGCCTGCGCCGCGGCCGATAGAACGGGCCACGCCATCCTGCACACGCTCTATTCGCAAAGCCTGAAGTACAACGCCGAGTTCTTCATCGAATACTTCGCCATCGATCTGATGATGGACGAAACCGGCTGCCGCGGCGTCGTGTCGATCGACATGGCCACCGGCACCATCCATCGCTTCAAGGCGCAGATGACCGTGCTCGCCACCGGCGGCTACGGGCGCTCGTACTTCTCCTGCACCTCGGCCCACACCTGCACCGGCGACGGCAACGCCATGGCGATGCGCGCCGGCCTGCCGACCCAGGACATGGAGTTCGTGCAGTTCCATCCTACCGGCATCTACGGCGCCGGCGTGCTGATCACCGAAGGCTCCCGCGGCGAAGGCGGCTATCTCACCAATTCCGAAGGCGAGCGCTTCATGGAGCGTTACGCGCCGACGGCGAAGGACCTCGCCTCGCGCGACGTCGTCAGCCGCTCCATGACCATGGAAATTCGCGAAGGCCGCGGCGTCGGTCCGGAGAAGGATCACATCTACTTGCACCTGGAGCATCTGGGCGCGGACGTGCTGCACAAGCGCCTGCCGGGCATCACGGAGTCCGCCAAGGTGTTCGCCGGCGTTGACGCCACCAAGGCGCCGATCCCCGTGCTGCCCACGGTGCACTACAACATGGGCGGCGTGCCCACGAACTACATGGGCGAGGTGATCAAGCCCACCACCGCCAATCCCGACGCGACCGTCCCGGGCCTGATGGCGATCGGCGAGAACGCCTGCGTATCCGTGCATGGCGCGAACCGTTTGGGCGCCAACTCGCTGCTCGATCTCGTGGTGTTCGGCCGCGCCGCTGCGTTGCGTTGCCGCGATATCCTCAAGAAGGGCGAGAAGCAGAAGCCCCTGGCAAAAGACGCCTCGGACCTCGCGCTCTCGCGCCTCGACCGCATCCGCAACGCCAACGGCAGCAGCACCACCGCGGCGATCCGCAAGCAGATGCAGCGCACGATGCAGAACGATGCCGCCGTGTTCCGCACGACGAAAACGTTGAAGGAAGGCATCGGCAAGCTGTCGCAGATCGCGCCGATGCTGTCCGACCTGAAGACCACGGACCGCAGCCTGGTGTTCAACACCGACATGATCGAAGCGCTCGAACTCGAGAACCTGATGGCCTGCGCGCTCGCCACCATTCACGGCGCCGAAGCCCGTCACGAAAGCCGCGGCGCTCATGCGCACGAGGATTTCCCGAACCGCGACGACGAGAATTGCCTGAAGCACACGGTCGCGTACGTCGACGACAAGTGGAACGTGAAGCTCGATTACCGTCCCGTGCACAAGTACACGCTCACGAACGAGATCGAGTACATCAAACCCAAAGCGCGCGTTTACTAAGGGTCAGCAAAGATGGTCGAATTCGCCCTGCCCAAGAACTCCAAGGTCCAGACCGGGAAGCATTTCCCCGCGCCGGCCGGCGCCAAGAACACGCGCAAGTTCAAGGTCTATCGCTACGACCCGGACACCGGCGCCAATCCGCGCACGGACACCTACGACGTCGACATGGACACCTGCGGTCCGATGGTGCTCGACGCCCTGCTGAAGATTAAGGACGAGGTGGATTCCACCCTCGCGCTGCGCCGCTCCTGCCGTGAAGGCATCTGCGGTTCCTGCGCCATGAACATCGACGGCGGCAATACGCTCGCCTGCCTGAAGCCGATCGAAGAGTGCAAAGGCGAAGTGAAGGTCTATCCGCTGCCGCATATGCCGGTGGTGAAGGACCTGGTGCCCGATCTCACGCACATCTACGCCCAGCTCACCTCGATCGAGCCGTGGCTGAAGACCGATACCCCGGCGCCGGCCTCCGGCGAACGTCTCCAGTCCCCGGAAGAGCGCGAGAAGCTCGACGGCCTGTGGGAATGCATCCTGTGCTTCTGCTGCTCCACCAGCTGCCCGAGCTATTGGTGGAACGGCGACCGCTATCTCGGTCCCGCCGTGCTGCTGCAGGCCGCACGCTGGATCAACGACAGCCGCGACGAAGCCACCGGCGAACGGTTGGATGCGCTGGAAGATCCGTTCAAGCTGTACCGCTGCCACACCATCATGAACTGCACCAACACCTGCCCGAAGGGTCTCAACCCCGCCAAGGCGATCGGCGACATTAAGATGAAGATGCTGGAGCGGGCGGGCTAAGCGCCCGACGTCCGTCCCTAAGGCACTTCCTTCCGCGGCCCCAGGCAGCGGAAGTAGCTGCGGGTCGGGGCCTGGACCGAACAGGCAAATCGCACCCGCGTCTCGGCCTGTGCCGTCCGTCCGGTCTTTCCGCACTCCGAATCGGCCATCTTCTCCGCCTCGGCAGACGGGCCGCTGCCGCTATGGCAAATGGCCACCACATCCTCGTTCGACGCTCCCACGGTAATGCGTTTGCCCGCTTCGCGGCGCCCGTCCACATACGCAGCACCCGCGCAGCCCTGCAAAGCGACCAGGGCGGCAAGAATCAGGGCGAGGGCGGGTAGGCTGCGCATGGTAAGGGTATCCTAGGATTGCGCTTTTCAGGTGCGCAGGCGGGGAACAGGCGTTGTCTTAGGGGACCGTCCTGTTTATCTTTTCGCCCGAAAACACACTTTGTCGAGGGGGGGATTCGATGTCCTCAGGGAAATTCAGGCTGGTCACGCGCAGTGACTTCGACGGCCTTGTCTGCGCGGCCATCCTCAAAGAACTCGATCTGATCGATGAGATCAAGTTCGTTCACCCCAAGGACATGCAGGACGGGGTGATCGAGATCAACGCCCGCGACATCACGACGAACCTGCCGTTCGTCGAGGGTGTGCATCTGGCGTTCGATCACCACGAAAGCGAAACCATCCGCGTCGGCAAAAAATCCAACCATATCATCGACAAGAACGCGCCCTCCGCGGCCCGCGTCGTGTACGACTACTATGGCGGCAAAGCCAAAGTGCCGCGCATCTCCGATGCGCTGATGGCCGCCGTCGACAAGGGCGACGCCGCCCAGTTCAACAAGGACGAAGTACTCAACCCGCAAGGGTGGGACCTGATGAACTTCATCATGGACGCCCGCACGGGTCTCGGCCGCTTCCGCGAATTCACCATCTCCAACTACCAGCTCATGATGGAGCTGATCGAGAAGTGCGTGGAAATGCCGGTGGAGCAGATCCTGCTGCTGCCGGATGTGGTTGAGCGCGTCGACCTCTACGTCGAGCACGAAGCCAAGGCCAAAGACCAGATCAAGCGCTGCTCCACGGTCCACAAGAACCTGGTCATCCTCGACCTGCGCGACGAAGAGACCATCTGGGCCTGCAACCGCTTCCTGATCTACGCGCTGTTCCCGCAGACCAACATCTCGATCCACGTTATGTGGGGCCTGAAGAAGCAGAACACCGTGTTCGCCATCGGCAAGTCGATCTTCGACCGTTCGTCCAAGACTAACGTCGGCGAGCTGTGCCTGAAGTACGGCGGCGGCGGCCATCAGGCCGCGGGCACCTGTCAGGTCCCGAACGATCAGTCCGAGAAGACGCTGAAAGACATCACCGAAAAGATCAACAAGGACGGCTGATCCACGCTTCCGGCGCGATCATGCACGCGATAAACAACAAGCCGCTCTCTCCAGAGCGGCTTGTTGCATTTTGAGGCCATGTCGGACCAAACGCCCCTCGAGCTTTACCGCGCCCAGGTCGCCGCCGGCACTTTGCTGCCGGACCCGATGCAGGCCCTGGCGGCGGAGAAACTCAACGCGCTCGCCCATGCCCTGAAGGGTTACACACCGCGCAGCGGCAAGCGCGGCTGGATGCAGCGCTTCGGCCTGAAAGACGAGGGCGCACCGCCGCCGCTCGGGCTCTATCTCTACGGCGGCGTCGGCCGCGGCAAGTCCATGCTGATGGACCTGTTCTTCGAGACCGCACCCGTGGACAACAAAGAGCGTGTCCACTTCCAGGCCTTCATGCGCGACTTCCACGCGGAGATTCATCGCCGCCGCCAACTGCCGATGTTCGCCGACGAAGGCGATCCCATCCCCGGCATGGCCGACGGCATCGCGGATGCCGCGACGCTGTTGTGCCTGGACGAGATCGAAGTGCGCGACATCGCCGACGCCATGATCATCGGCCGGCTGTTCCAGCGCCTGTTCGATCGCGGCGTGGTGGTGGTCGCCACATCGAACCGTCATCCCGACGACCTCTACAAGGATGGACTGCAGCGCGACAAGTTCCTGCCCTTCATCGCCCTCATCAAGGAACGCCTCGACGTTTTGGCCCTTGAGGCGGCGCAGGATTACCGTCTCGGCCGACTCATGGGGCAGGCGGTCTATCACGCCCCGCTCGGGCCGGCCGCTAACGCGGCGCTCGATGCGGCCTGGAACCGCCTCACCGACGACGCCACGCCCAAGCCGGATCACGTCACCGTCTCCGGCCGCCGCGTCGCCGTCCCGGCGGCGGCACACCAGGTGGCGCGCTTCAGCTTCGACGACCTCTGCCGCCAGGCCCTGGGCCCCAGCGATTACATGGCGGTCGCCGGCACTTTCGAGACCGTGATCCTCTCCGACGTGCCGCAGATGAACGAAGACACCAAAGATGCGGCACGTCGCTTCGTCACGTTGATCGATGCCCTCTACGAACACCGCACGGCGCTGATCCTCTCAGCCGCCGTGCCGCCGGACCAACTCTACGTCGGCGACACCGGCGGCTTCGAATTCCATCGCACCGTCTCCCGGCTGATCGAAATGCAGGCCGCGGATTATCTGCGGGCGAAGCACGTGAATTGAGGCGCGAGGCCTCGACACTCTCAGCCTGTCACCCCGGCGAAGGCCGGGGTCCACTTTTCAAGACGCACGAGCCTCTCGTAAAGCATTTGCATGTGGCTGAATGGATGCCGGCCTTCGCTGGCATGACGACAGGGTGGCCATAGGGAAAGTGCCCTACAGCTCGCACTTCGCGTCTTTGCGGAAGCTCATCTGTTTGGTGATGGCGGCGCGCATTTCCGCTTCGGAAATGTAGGCCTTCGGCTGCGCGCGCAGCAGCAGCACGAACGTGCCCGTGGTCGCATCCTTCGCGCTCACGGTCAGCTTGGTCGGATCGTCCAGCTCGATCGGATTCACCACGGCGATCTTCAGTTTGGGATCGCGCATCTTCAGCCGCTCCGCCGTGCCGAGGAAGGACTCGGAGTGGAACGCACCGTTCAGGTGCACCACCTTGTGGCCGGGATGCGCGCGCAGGTGATTGAAGATCGATTCCGCCATGGTGTCGTCGCGTGTCACTTGGGCGGCGAAGCTGCGCATCACAGCTTCCGTCACCGCGCCGGTCTTCGGGTCCTTGCCGTGGGCGCCATCGCCGGTGGCAAAGCCCAGGTACTTGTCCTTATAGGCACCGTCGGTGAGGTGCAGCTCTGCCGCCGCCCAGCTGCGCTGCTCCGGCTTCATCCGCGCCAGGAACGCCGGCCCTTCCTGGCCGACGCAGCGGATCACCATGCCCGGCGCCTCGGCGGCGATCACGGCCAGCTTGTGGTCCTTGGCGTACTCCACCAGGGGCCGATAGCTCACCGGGTAGTTGTCCCAGGCGCGCCCGTCGGTCTTCAGCGCGTCCTCGCCGATGCGCCCCGCCATGTAGTCGTCGACCACCTTCTGGACGTCGCGCTCGAATTGCTCCAGGGACAGATCGACCGCGCCGGCGCGGGTCTGGATCTCCCGGTACAGCGCCATCTGCGCGGCATGGTTGCCCGGATGGCGATGCAACTCGCCCAGGAACACCACGTCATAGTCCTTCAGCACTTCGGCGGCCTGTGCGGCGCTGACCCGCTGTGCCGGGCGCGCCCCGCCATCCGTCCGGAAGAGCGCATAGGACGCCAAATCCGGCAGGCCGCCCGGCGCCGGTTGTGACGGTGCGGCGGCGCAGGCCGACAGCAGGCCCGCCAAGGCCGCAACCACGCTGAATCGCAGGGTGAACAAGCACATAACCGCCAGTATGAACGGCTCCACGGCCCGAATATAGAGGGTGCCCGCCCTTGCGCGGACCCGCCCTTCGCGCTATCCGAAGGCCGCAAATTCAAGGGTCTGGGGTCCATCCCCGCCCGCGCGCACAGCAGAGGAAGTCCATGGCACGCAACAAGATCGCCCTCGTCGGGTCGGGAAATATCGGCGGCACGCTCGCCCATCTGATCGGTCTGAAGGACCTGGGCGACGTCGTCATGTTCGACATTGCTGAGGGTGTTCCTCAGGGCAAGGCGCTCGATATCGCCGAAGCTACCCCGGTCGAAGGCATCGATTCCGCCTACTCCGGCGCCAACGACTACAGCGCGATCAAAGGCGCTGACGTCGTCATCGTCACCGCCGGCGTGCCGCGTAAGCCCGGCATGAGCCGCGACGACCTGCTCGGCATCAATCTGAAGGTCATGAAGCAGGTTGGCGAAGGCATCAAGAACCACGCCAAAGACACCTTCGTGATCTGCATCACTAACCCGCTCGACGCCATGGTGTGGGCGCTGCGCCAGTTCTCCGGCCTGCCGCATAACAAGGTCGTCGGCATGGCCGGCGTGCTCGACAGCGCGCGCTTCCGCTACTTCCTCTCCGAAGAGTTCAAGGTGTCGGTGGAAGACATCACCGCTTTCGTGCTCGGCGGCCACGGCGACACGATGGTGCCGCTGGTGCGTTACTCCACCGTCGCCGGCATCCCGCTGCCCGACCTGATCAAGATGGGTTGGACCACGCAGGAGAAGCTCGACAAGATCGTTCAGCGCACCCGCGATGGCGGTGCGGAAATCGTCAACCTGCTCAAGACCGGCTCCGCGTTCTACGCGCCCGCCGCCTCGGGCATCCAGATGGCGGAAGCCTATCTGAAGGACAAGAAGCGCGTGCTGCCCTGCGCCGCTTACATCGATGGCCAATACGGCGAAAAGGATCTCTACGTCGGCGTGCCGACCGTGATCGGCGCTGGTGGTGTTGAAAAGATCGTCGAGATCTCACTCAATGCCGAAGAGAAAGCCATGTTCGACAAGTCCGTCGCCTCCGTGCGCGGCCTGGTCGATGCCTGCAAGAAGATCGATCCCAGCGTCGCTTAACGCCTGATCGATTGAGAGACAGAGACAAGGGGCCGGCGGCCGTCACCGCCGGCCCTTCTCATTTCGAAGATTGCCTTCTTGGGCTAGGCGGCCGCTTTCGGCCGGAAGATGTTCTTCAGCCAGCGGCTCAGTTTTCCCAACCGCCGCTTATGCGCGACCTTGCTGTCGTCCAGCAGCCACGTGATCTGCACCACGCGCCGTTCACCGGTGAACGGCAAATGTCCATGCCAGGACGAATCCGTGCGCTTGAAGGCGAAGATCGTACCGACCGTCGGGCTGACCTCCGAGATGTAGTCATTGAAATCGTGGTCATTGCGCAGCACGCGCAAGCGACCCTCGCCCGTGTCGCCCCAGGTGGGGTTGAGATAGACCAGCAAGGTCGCGATCTTGCTCACGCTGTCGGTGTGAATGGTGCCGTCGCTCGCGCGCGACCATTTCCGCACGGTGATCAGCGTTGGGCGCGACACCAGGTCCATCCCCAGTTTCTCGCCGACCGTGCGGCTGAACTCCGGGCTTTGCAGGTCGTCCAGCAGGGCCGCGAACGCACCCGACACCGGCACGTCGTCGATGGGAAAAAATCCCGGCTGCGTGATGGCCGGAAAGTCGTCCATCAGCGCTGGCACCGCGTCGGCCTTCAGGGTGCCGACGGTGGTGAAATGGGGGTAGGGGGCGGTGGCCGTCGGGGCGGCCCGGACCGCGTCGAGATCGATCACATTCATTGTGTCCATGGGCGCTAAATATAAGTCGGGATTGGCCTTTCCGCGAGACTCCGCGTTGCGGGCCCGGTTGCCTGCCGGTCCGGGGGTGCTATAAAGACCCCCCTCGGGGACATCTCGCACATCAATCATAACCGCAGCGGCGGACCGCCATGAATATTCATGAGTACCAAGCCAAACAGGTCTTGAAGAAGTTCGGCGTGCCGGTGCTCGCCGGCGGCGTCGCCTACACGGCGGAAGAGGCGCAAAAGGTGGCCGAAGGGCTGCCCAAGGGCGTCTACGTCGTGAAGTCGCAAATCCACGCTGGCGGCCGCGGCAAAGGCACCTTCAAGGAAGCCGCGGGCGGCGGTAAGGGCGGCGTGCGGGTCGTGAAGTCCGCGGCGGAAGCCAAGGAAGCTGCCCAGCAGATGCTCGGCAACACCCTGGTCACGATCCAGACCGGACCGGCCGGCAAGACCGTCAAGCGCGTCTACATCGAAGCCGGCTGCGACATCAAACGCGAGTTGTACCTCTCCATGCTGGTCGATCGCGGCACGTCGCGCGTCACTATCATGGCGTCCACCGAAGGCGGCGTGAACATCGAGGACGTGGCCCACAACACGCCCGAGAAGATCATCTTCCAAAGCATCGACCCGACCACCGGCATCCAGGGCTTCCACTGCCGCAAGATCGCTTTTGCGCTGGGCCTGAAGGACAACCAGGTCAAGTCCGCCACCAAGCTGCTGACCTCGCTCTACAACGCCTTCGTGGCGACCGATGCGTCGCTGCTCGAGATCAATCCGCTGGTGGTCACCGGCGCCGGCGACGTGATCCCGCTGGATGCGAAGATGAACTTCGATTCCAACGCGCTCTATCGTCACCCGGAGATCATGGAGCTGCGCGACGAGGACGAAGAGGACCCGAAGGAACTCGAAGCCTCCAAGCACGACCTCAACTACATCAAGCTCGACGGCTCCATCGGCTGCATGGTCAACGGCGCCGGCCTCGCGATGGCGACCATGGACATCATCCAGCTCTATGGCGGCTCGCCGGCGAACTTCCTCGACGTCGGCGGCGGCGCCACCAAAGAACGCGTCACCACCGCCTTCAAGATCATCCTGTCGGACCCGAACGTCGAAGGCATACTCGTCAACATCTTTGGCGGCATCATGCGCTGCGATGTCATCGCCGAAGGTGTTGTCTCCGCCGCGCGCGAGGTCAGCCTCAACGTGCCGCTGGTCGTGCGCCTCGAAGGCACCAACGTCGAACTCGGCAAGAAGATCATGCGTGAATCCGGTCTGCCCATCATCTCGGCCGACAACCTCGCCGATGCCGCCCAGAAAGTCGTCAAAGCCGTGAAGGAGGCCGCATAACATGGCCGTCCTCGTCAATAAGAACACCAAGGTCATCTGCCAGGGTTTCACCGGCAGCCAGGGCACCTTCCACTCCGAACAGGCGATCGCTTACGGCACCAAGATGGTCGGCGGCGTGACGCCCGGTAAGGGCGGCACAACCCACCTCGATCTGCCGGTGTTCGACACCGTGGCGGATGCGCGCAAACACACCGGCTGCGACGCGACGGTCATCTACGTGCCGCCGCCGTTCGCCGCCGATGCCATCCTGGAAGCCATCGACGCGGAAATCCCGCTCGCGGTGTGCATCACCGAAGGCATTCCGGTGATGGACATGATTAAGGTGAAGCGCGCGCTCCAGGGCTCGAAGACGCGCCTGATCGGGCCGAACTGCCCGGGCATCATCACGCCGGGCGAATGCAAGATCGGCATCATGCCGGGCCACATCCACCAGCGCGGCAAGATCGGCATCGTCTCGCGCTCCGGTACGCTCACCTATGAAGCGGTCGCGCAGACCACCGCGGCGGGCCTGGGTCAAACCACCTGCATCGGCATCGGCGGCGACCCGGTCAACGGCACCAACTTCATCGATTGCCTCGACCTGTTCCTGAACGATCCGGAAACCCAAGGCATCATCATGATCGGCGAAATCGGCGGCACCGCCGAAGAAGACGCCGCGGCGTTCTACAAGGCGCACAAGAACAAGAAGCCCATCGTCGGCTTCGTCGCCGGCGCCACCGCGCCCCCGGGCCGCCGCATGGGCCACGCCGGCGCGATCATCTCCGGCGGCAAAGGCACAGCCGCCGCCAAATTCGAGGCGATGCGCAGCGCCGGCTTCCATGTCGCGGAATCTCCCTCCGCCCTTGGCTCCACCATGGTCACGGCAATGAAGGGCTAGTCACGTGTTCAAGTCAGTTGCTCTCGCTCTTGCGGTGGCCTTTGGCGCGTCCGCTGCCCAAGCCAAGGACGACTCCGTCGTCACCTTTGGCGTCGGCATGTACGATCTCGTCTCGCATCGTGCCCATTCCTTCGAGGGCGACTTCGCCGTGCGCTCCGGCTACGGCGTGCTGGGCACCGACGGCGTATTCCGCGGCCTGAAGCTTGCCGGTGGCGCGATGTTTGCCACCAACGAATCCATGTACGGCTGGGCGGGCCTGGCGGCCCCCTTCAAGTTCGGGCGTTGGGAAGTGGAAGGCTCCGCCGGCATCGGCGCGTACCACAAGGGCAAGGGCCTCGACCTCGGCGGCGTGTTCGAATTCCACCTTGGCCTCGCCGCCAGTTATGCACTGACGGACAGCACGCGCATCGGCGTGTCGATCACGCACCTCTCGAACGCCGGCTCGCACCGCATCAACCCGGGCCTCAACTCCGCGCTCGGCACCATCGGCTTCAATTTCTAGCCCCATGCGTCTGCCCGGCCCCTTCGCCATCACCCGTGTGGTCGAGAGCGAAGGGCCGTTCCGCGCGCCGGACTTCATCCTGCCGGACGCGACGCCCGCGCTGTTTGCACAAACCGCGACATCGCGCGATCCGCGCTTCTATGACGCGGCCAACAATCTCCTCGTTATGGGCTTCTACAGCCTGATCGTGCGCACCGCCCGCAACGTTATCCTGGTCGATACCTGCGTCGGCAACGACAAGGTGCGTAAGCTGCCGGATTGGAATCGCCGCAACGGCCCGTTCCTCGCCGACCTTGCTGCGGCTGGCTGCCCGCCCGAAAGCGTCACCCACGTGCTGTGTACACATCTGCATGCGGACCACGTCGGCTGGAACACCAAGCTGCTGAACGGCCGTTGGGTGCCGACGTTCCCGAACGCGAAATACATCATGGCCCGCGCCGAAGTCGCCTATTGGGAGCATGAGCGTACGACCGCGGCTGAGCCGCCCAATCACGGCTCTTGGGAGGACTCCGTGCAACCGATCCTGGATGCGGGTTTGGCGGTCCTCGTCGACAGCGACTACGAGATCGAGCCGGGCGTTCACCTGATGCCTGCCCCCGGCCACTCGCCTGGCAATATCGTGCTGTGCCTGGACGACGGCCGCGAGCGCGCGTTTCTGGTCGGCGACACCATCCATCATCCGGTGCAGATCGAACGGCCCGCATGGGCCAGTCGCTTCTGTTGGGATGCAGCCCAATCGAGCCGCACACGCATCGCCTTCGTCGAACGCGTCGCCGACACCGGTGCGTGGATTATGCCGGCGCATTTCCCCGCTCCCACCGCGGTGCAGATCACCAGCGGCAACGGCGGCTTCAGCTACACCACGGCGGATCAGACATGATTGACTGGCAGATCGACCCGCGCCGCACCGCGCTCATCAACATCGATCTTCAGAACATGTTCGTGGAAGGCTACGACCACGCCCCCGCTGACGGTCCGCAGATCGTGGAGAAACTCAACGGCCTGAGCGCAATCGCGCGCGCCGCCGGGGTGACGGTGATCCACACCGCGCAGGAAGCCCGCGCCGATGGCGCCAATCGCGGCTACTGCTCCGATGTGGTGATCGCCTACATGGCCGAACACAATTTGGTGCGGCCGAACAATCTCTCGGGCGAACATGCGGTGGCCTATTCCCCGCGCCTCAAGATCGAACCCGGCGACATCCGTCTCACCAAGCCGCGGTACGGTGCTTTCACCGGCACGGACCTCGACCTGATGCTGCGCAAACGCGGCATCGACACGGTGGTCATCGGCGGCATCGCCACCAATGTCTGCGTCGACACCACCGCGCGCGAAGCCGCCACCCGCGAGTATCGGGTGTTCGTCCTGTCGGATGCCTGCTCCAACCGCGGGCTCGGCAATCTCACCGCCGATCAGATCAAGGCGGCGACCCTGGCGACCCTGCGCTTCGCCTTCGCCCAGGTCCTCACGGTTGACGAGATGTCCGCCAAAATCCGCAAGAGCGTCTGAACTGCACACACCGTGAGACTGGACGCCGATCCCGGGCCGGGATAAGTTCTCGATTTGTTCTTTTGCGGTGCGTCTGCGGGCAAAATTCTTCTCTCACCCGCGAAATTCCTACCGCGTAATTGGCGCGTATTTGCGCGCGGGCAGGAATGCAGTTTTTGAAGCGATGGCCGAGTCGAGTATCTCAAAAGCTCGATAGCAGACCCCGGAAATCCCGATATCTCAAGGGGTTGGCCGTTTATCACCACAATTACTAAGGGTGCCCGCATATCGCCGCAAGCCCGGTACAATCCCCGTAACCCATTGTGGCAAGAGGAATATTCGTCTATGTAAGGACAACGCATCCGCCCCTGTCGCGCTGTCTGGCGGGTGCCGGACCCGGATCGGCCGTGCCTCGGCTGCAAGACGGGCCGGACAGGGGGCCAACCAGGGATAAAACCGTGGACGCTTCGTTCCTTAGTGGCGCCAACGCCACCTTCATCGCCGAACTCTATGCCAAGTACCTGCAGGACCCCACGTCGGTGGACCGCAGCTGGGCGTCCGTCTTCGCCGATCTCGGCGACGACGAGAGCGAGTTGCTGAAGGAGTTGGAAGGCGCGAGCTGGTCGCCCTCCGACGCCACCATCATCGGCGCCGCCGATCCGGATGCCGCGCCTGCCAAGCTCGCGAAGCCGGCGGCGAAGAACGGCGCGGCCGGTCCGGTCAGTGCTGCGCCCGACAAGGCGGCGGTGTTGAAGCAGGCCGAAGACTCCATCAAGGCGCTCGGTTTGATTCGCGCCTACCGCACGCGCGGCCACCAGCTCGCCAATCTCGATCCGCTCCACATCAGCGGCGAAACCGCGCACCCTGAACTCGACTACACCTATCACGGCTTCACCGAAGCCGATCTCGACCGCTCGATCGTGCTCGGCGGGCTGCTCGGCTTCGACAGCGCCACCTTGCGTCAGGTCCTCCATGTCCTGAAGGAAACCTACTGCGGCACCCTCGGTGTCGAGTACATGCACATCCAGGACATCAAGCAGCGCGAGTGGCTGCAAAGCCGCATCGAGCCGAACCGCAACACGCCGCAGTTCTCGCCCGAGGGCAAGAAAGCCATTCTGGAGCGCATGACGGAAGCCGAGGGCTTCGAGAAGTTCCTCGGCATCAAATACACCGGCACCAAGCGTTTCGGCCTCGACGGCGGCGAAGCGCTGATCCCGGCACTGGAACAGATCCTCAAGCGCGGCGGCGCGATGGGTGTGGAGCAGGTCGTTATCGGCATGCCCCACCGCGGCCGCCTGAACGTGCTCGTCAACGTGATGCACAAGCCGTTCAGCGCGCTGTTTTCGGAATTCCAAGGCAACTCGCCGAACCCGGAAAGCGTCGAAGGCTCCGGCGACGTGAAGTATCACCTCGGCACCTCGTCCGACCGCACATTCGACAACAAGGCCGTGCACCTCTCTCTCACCGCCAACCCGTCGCACCTCGAAGTGGTCGACGCGGTCGTGCTGGGCAAGGTCCGTGCGAAGCAGGAACAACTCGGCGACAAGTCGCGCAAGAAGGTGCTGGCCCTGCTGATGCACGGCGACGCCGCCTTCGCCGGCCAGGGCATCATTGCCGAATGCTTCGGCTTCTCGCAGATCAAGGGCTACACCACCGGCGGCACGATCCATGTGGTCGTGAACAACCAGATCGGATTCACCACCACCCCGCGCTACAGCCGCTCCGGCCTGTATTGCACCGACATCGCCAAGATGGTCGAAGCGCCGATCTTCCACGCCAATGCCGACGATCCGGAAGCCGTGGTGCACGCCGCGCGCCTCGCCATCGAATTCCGCCAGGAATTCGGCATCGACGTCGTGCTCGACATGATCTGCTATCGCCGCTTCGGCCATAACGAAGGCGACGAGCCGAAATTCACCCAGCCGCTGATGTACAAGGCGATCGAAAGCCATCCCACCGCGCGCAGCATCTACGCGCAGCGCCTGGTGAAGGAAGGCCTCTATACCCAAGCCGAAGCCGATTCGATGATGTCGAAGTTCATGCATCAGATGGAGGTGGATTTCGAATCCGCCTCCAGCTTCAAGCCGAACAAGGCGGATTGGCTCGAAGGCGCGTGGAAGGGCCTCGCGCAGATGGGCGCGGAAGAGGAATTCCTCGACGAAAAGACCGGAGCATCGCTCGACTTGCTGAAGGAAGTCGGCGCTGCGATCTCGAAGGCGCCGGACGGGGTGGCGGTAAACCCGAAGATCGTCCGTCAGCTCAAGGCCAAGGCCGAGATGATGGAGACCGGCAAGGACATCGACTGGGCCACGGCCGAAGCGCTGGCGTTCGGTACGCTGGTGGTGGAAGGCTCCGCGGTGCGTCTGTCGGGTCAGGATTGCGGCCGCGGCACGTTCTCACAGCGCCACTCCGTCCTGGTCGACCAGACCACCGAAGCCCGCTACATCCCGCTGCAGAACATTCGCCCCGGCAAGCAGGGCCATTTCGAGGTTCACGACTCGCCTCTTTCCGAACTCTCTCTGCTGGGTTTCGAATACGGCTTCTCGCTCGCGGAACCGAACACCCTGACCCTGTGGGAAGCGCAGTTCGGCGACTTCTCCAACGGCGCGCAGATGATCATCGACCAATTCATCAACTCGGGCGAAAGCAAGTGGCTGCGTCTGTCGGGTCTGGTGATGCTGCTGCCGCACGGCTACGAGGGGCAGGGGCCGGAGCACTCCTCCGCCCGCATGGAGCGCTATCTCCAATTGTCCGCGCAAGACAACTGGCAGGTCTGCAACCTCACGACCCCGGCGAACTACTATCACGCGCTGCGCCGCCAGATTCACCGCAACTTCCGCAAGCCGCTGGTGATTATGACGCCGAAGTCGCTGCTGCGTCATAAGCGCTGCGTCTCGACCCTCGCCGACCTCGGCCCCGACAGCACGTTCCAGCGCGTGATCCCGGAGACCGGCAAGATCGCGGCCCCGGCGAAGGTGCGCCGTGTCGTGGTTTGTTCGGGCAAGGTCTACTACGACCTGCTGCAGGCGCGCGAAGACAAGGGCATCGACGACGTGGCGATCGTGCGCGTCGAGCAGCTCTATCCGTGGCCGAAAGAAACGCTGGCCAAGGAATTCGCCAAGTACAAGAACGCCGAGGTCGTCTGGTGCCAGGAAGAGCCCGCCAACATGGGCTCCTGGACGTTCGTCGACCGCCGTCTCGAGTACGCTCTCGAGGACATCGACGTGAAGGCCAAGCGGCCGTACTACGCCGGCCGTCTGCCGGCGGCGTCGCCCGCCACGGGCCTGATGAAGGTGCACGTGAAGGAGCAGAGTCAATTGTGCGAATGGGCGCTCAACACGCCGCTTGCGCAGATTCCGCAGCCGTTCAAACGCGTCACGAAAATGGGAAAGATGGCCGCCGAGTAGGCCACGCTGTCATGTGAAGTGCATGGCGCGGTCTTCCGCGCTGGCTAGGGGTGAACATGTCGACCGAGATCAAAGTTCCGACGCTGGGTGAATCCGTCACCGAAGCGACTGTCGCGAAATGGCTCAAGAAGGTGGGCGATCCTGTCGCCGCCGACGAGACCGTACTGGAGTTGGAGACCGACAAGGTCACCCTCGAAGTGAAGGCGCCTGCCGCCGGCACGATCGCGGAAATCACTGCGGCCGAAGGCTCGGAAGTCGGCGTCGGTGCCGTGCTCGGCCTGATCGGTGCCGCCGGGGCAGCGCCCGCAAAGAAAGCCGCGGCCGCCGCGCCTGCTGCTGCACCTGCCAAGACTGAAGCGCCCAAGGCTGCCGCGCCCGCGCCGGCCGCGAAACCTGCGGCTGCACCACCCCCGCCGCCCAAGGCTGCGGCGCCCGCCGCGCCGAAGCAATCCATCGCCGGCGACTTTCCGCTAGCGCCATCCGTGCGGCATCTGGTGGACGAGCACAATCTCGATCCGCGCAAGATTCCCAGTTCCGGCAAAGGCGGTCGCCTGAGCAAGGCCGACGTGCTCGCGTATATCGCCGGCGGCGGGCATTCCGACGTGAAGCCTTCCGTGCCGGACCGCAAGCCGCTGGAAGAAGCGGTGCGCATGACGCGCCTGCGCAAGACCATCGCCTCGCGCCTGAAGGAAGCCCAGAACACCGCCGCGATGCTCACCACCTTCAACGAAGCCGACATGTCGGCGGTGATGGGTCTGCGCAACAAGCACAAGGACGCCTTCGAGAAGAAGCACGGCGTGAAGATGGGCTTCATGGGCTTTTTCGTGAAAGCCTGCGTCGCGGCGCTGAAGGATGTCCCGGCGGTGAATGCCGAGATCCGCGGCGACGAGATGGTCTACAAGAACTTCTACGACATCGGCGTCGCCGTCGGCACGCCGACCGGCCTGGTCGTGCCGGTGGTGCGCAATTGCGACACCAAGTCTCTGGCCGAGATTGAAGCGGAGATTTCCGGCTTCGGCCGCAAGGCCCGCGATGGCAAGTTGACGCTCGAAGAAATGATCGGCGGCAGCTTCACCATCTCCAACGGCGGGATCTACGGCTCGATGCTGTCGACCCCGATCCTGAATGCGCCGCAGTCCGGCATCCTCGGCATGCACAACATCAAGCAGCGCGCCGTGGTGCTGGATGATGGGTCCATCGTTGCCCGCCCGATGATGTATCTCGCCCTGTCCTACGATCACCGTATCGTCGACGGCCGCGAAGCCGTGACGTTCCTGGTGAACGTGAAGAACAACATCGAGGATCCGACCCGGCTCCTGCTGGACACCTGAGGTAGTTGATATGGCCGAGACCTTCGACGTCATCGTCATCGGCGGCGGGCCGGGCGGCTATGTCTGCGCGATCCGTGCCGCGCAGCTCGGCTTGAAAACCGCCTGCGTTGAGAATCGCGGCGCCCTCGGCGGCACCTGCTTGAATGTGGGCTGCATCCCGTCGAAGGCGCTGCTGCAATCCTCGCACCTGTTCGAGGAAGCCAATCATTCCTTCGCCGCCCACGGCATCAAAGTCAGCAAGGTCGAACTCGATCTGCCCACCATGATGGCGCGCAAGGTCGACGTGGTGAAGCAGAACACCACCGGCATTGAGTTCCTCTTCAAGAAGAACAAGGTCACCTACATCAAGGGCACCGGCAAGATCGCCAAGGCCGCGCGCGGCGCACACGAGATCGCGGTGAAAACACTCGACGGCAAGGACGAAACCTACACCGCCAAGTACGTCGTCATCGCCACCGGCTCCGAGACCACGCCGCTGCCGGGCGTGACCATCGACGAGAAACAGATTGTCACCTCGACCGGCGCGCTTGAACTGACGAAGGTGCCGAAGTCAATGGTCGTCATCGGCGCGGGCGTGATCGGCCTGGAGATGGGCTCGGTCTGGCGCCGCCTCGGCGCTGAAGTGACGGTCGTTGAGTTCCTCGACGTCATCCTGCCGCCCATGGACGGCGAAGTGCGCAAGCAGATGCAGCGTATCCTCGAGAAGCAGGGCATGAAGTTCCGCCTCGGCACCAAGGTGACGAAGGCTGAGCCAGGCAAGGCCGGCGTGAAGCTCACGTTGGAACCCGCGAAGGGTGGTGCGGCGGAAACGCTCGACGCCGAAGTCGTGCTGGTCTCTATCGGGCGTCGCCCCTACACCGCGGGCCTCGGCCTCGCTGAGGCCGGCGTCATCATGACCAACCGCGGCTTTGTGCAGGCGGATGAGAACTTCCAAACCAACGTCGAAGGCATCTTCGCCATCGGCGACGTGATCGGCGGCCAGATGCTCGCCCACAAGGCCGAGGATGAAGGCGTGGCGTGCGCTGAAATCCTCAGCGGCCAAACCGCCCACATCAACTACGACGCCATCGCCGGCGTGGTCTACACGTGGCCGGAAGTCGCCGGCATCGGCAAGACCGAAGAGCAGTTGAAGGAGGCCGGCATCGCCTACCATTCCGGCAAGTTCCCGTTCTCCGCCAACAGCCGTGCCCGTGCGAACGGGGATACCGACGGCTTCGTGAAGATCCTTGCCGACGCCGCGACCGACCGCGTGCTTGGCTGCCACATCATTGGCCCGGAAGCCGGCGACCTCATCATGGAAGTGGCGCTGGGCATGGAATTCGGCGCGGCGGCCGAAGACATCGCCCGCACCTGCCATGCGCATCCCCAACTTGGTGAGGCGGTCAAAGAGGCTGCTCTCAACGTCGCCAAGCGCGCGATCCATATCTAACGGCAGATGCCGCCGCGTCATCCGTCCGCGGCCATCGTCATCCCGGCCCACAACGCCGCGAAGACCCTCGATCGCGCCCTGACCAGCGCCATCGCGTCGTTGCGCAACCACACCAAGCCGCTCGACGCCGAGATCATCGTCGTCGATGACGCGTCGTCTGACGCCACAGCGGAGATCGCGCAAGCGCACACGGGCGTTCGCCTGATCCGGCTCGATCACAACCGTGGCGCCGGCTTCGCGCGCAACGAAGGCGTGCGCCAGTCCACTGCCGGTTTCCTGTTCTTCCTCGACGCCGACGACGTGTTCTACGACACGCACATCGCAACATGCCTCGACGCCCTGTTGGCCGACGACTCCCTCGGTTACGTCTATACCCGCGTGAAGATGGACATGCCGATCCATCCCGATTGGCAAAGATCCATGGACGAAAGCTGCCCTATCAACTTCTGCGTCCGCCGCGTCTGGCACGACATGATCCTCGGGTTCCCCGAAGAACCGGACTTCCGCATCCATGGCACGGAAGACACGCTCTACCGGAAGTGTCTGCGGGATTTGGTGACTCACAAGAAGTTGGATGTCGTCACCTGCGAACAATTCGTCTCCCCGGGCAATGCGCTCGATCGTCAGCGGGCCAAGCTCGCCATGTCGATGGCGGCGTGGAGCGCGTCCGGGATCGATGACGGCTTTGTCATGACCGATGCGATGAAACAGGTGGCAATGGACCGCCTGATGCGTGTGGCCAAGCTGAAGGGCGAGGTCAGCTAGGCGCTTGTTCCGACTTCTCCTGCCGCTTAACGTGCGCTTATGTTCCTGCCGATTCGCGACGACAATCCGCATACCGTGACGCCGTACGTGAACTACGGCCTGATTGTCGCTTGCATCGCCGTGTTCTGGTGGCAGAACGGCCTCTCCGAACGCGCCGGCGAACTCGCGGTGTTCGCTTACGGCCTTATCCCCGGCACGCTCATCGGCAAGGTGTTCCTGCCCGAGTATGTGCATCGGTTGCCCGCGCCGCTGACGTTGTTCACGCACATGTTCCTGCATGGCGGCTGGCTGCATCTGATCGGCAATATGTGGTTCCTCTGGATCTTCGGCGACAACATCGAAGCGTCCCTCGGCCACATGCGATACCTGGCGTTCTACGTGATCTGCGGCCTGGCCGCGGCGCTTGGGCAAATCATGCTCGATCCGATTTCTGAGATCCCCATGATCGGCGCGTCCGGCGCCATCTCCGGTGTGCTTGGCGCCTACCTCGTGCTGCACCCGCGCGCGAACATCAAAGTGTTCGTGCTGCTGATCATCTTCTTCACGTTCTGGAACCTGCCGGCATGGATCGTGCTCGGCTTCTATTTCCTGATGCAGTTGCTCAGCCAGGCCGCGAGTACGGCGGGCGAACCGGGCGTCGCCTTCATGGCTCACATCGCCGGTTTCGTCGCGGGCGCGGGCCTCGTCTTCCTTTTCAGAAAGCCGCTGGTGGCCGTGTTCCAGCCACCGCACTCCCAGGCTTTTGCAGCAGAAACCCACCGCATCGGATTCCGCCGGCGCGGCGTTCCCGACTACGATCCGAACAAGGGCCCCTGGAGCTAATTTAGCTTCGCTGCTTAGCGCCGCTTAGCGCTACTTGGCGACGCGCGCGCGCGGGTGCGCGGCATCGTACACCCTGCTAAGACCGCCCAAATCGACCGCGGTGTATCGCTGCGTGGTCGACAGCGATGCGTGGCCGAGCAGTTCCTGGATAGTGCGCAGATCGCCGCCCTTGGCGAGGAGGTGCGTTGCGAAGCTGTGGCGCAGGGCGTGCGGCGTTGCGCTGTCGGCCAGACCCAGCAGGGCCCGCAAGCGTCGCATTTGCCGCTGCACCACGCCGGGATTGAGTTGCTTGCCGCGCGCGCCGACAAACAAGGGCGCCTCTTCCTCCCCTGCGAAAGGGCACTGGGCGCGATAGTCCACCAACGCGTCGCGTACGATCGGCAGGACGGGCACGATGCGTTCCTTGTTGCCTTTGCCGACGACGCGCAGCGTGTCGCCGGCGCGGCCGCCGAGCGTGCTCAGCACCCCGCAGGTCAATCCCAAGGCTTCGCCGAGACGCAGGCCGCAGCCGTACAGCAGGAGCAACAGCGCCGTGTCGCGCGACGCCATCCACGGTTCCTCCTGCAAGGCGCTGGCTTCTCGCACAGCTGCCAGCGCATCGTCCGCCGTCAGCGCTTTGGGCACGGACTTCGGCAGGCGCGCCGTCTTGATCGTGCCGACCGCGGGGTTGTGCACATGGCCGGCGCGATCGAGAAACCGAAAGGCATTGCGCAGGGTCGACATCGCGCGCGCCATCGATGCGCGCGAAAGCCCGTCATTGGCCCGATGCGCCAAGTATGAGCGGAAGTCGCTAGCCTTCAGATCGCGCAAGCTCGCTAGCGACGGTTCCGCACCGATGTGTGTGGTCAGGAAGCCCAGGAACGCGGCGAAGTCGCGTGCGTAGGCATCGGCGGTATGGCGGGAGGCGCGACGCTCAGCCGTGAGCCACGTGCGCCAAGCATCGATCGCTGCGGCGAGATCGGGCCGCGCCGAAAAGTGAATCGCAGCGGGGTTTAGAGTTGCAGCGTCCACCAGCGACCCACCGCATAGCGCGTGACATGGGCGAGGAAGGCGATCAACTCGGTGCCCTGCTGCGGATCGAAGTGACCGGGCGTGCGACAACCGACGCCGAAGAGACCCACCGGCATGCCTTCGCCGTCGGCCAAAGCGATCAGCACGTCGGACCGCACGATGCCGGCAGAGGCGCCGTACAACGCCGCGGTGCCTTCGGTTTCGGAGCGGATGCGCGCCAGTGCGTTGCCGCCCATCACCCGGTCGACCGTGCCGGGTGCAAGCTTGTTGATGACGTGACCGCCATCCGCTGGGATCTGATCGGTCTCGAAGCCGATGGCGACCGCATCGACACTGAGGTGCGTCGGCAGATCGTCGGCAAGAATTTGTCCAAGTTCCTCGAAGTCGCGGGCGTACATCAGGGCAAGCGCGCACTCCATAGTGCGTTCCACCAGCGACATATTGGAGCGCGTCGTGGTGACCAGCCGGTCGCTCGATGCCTTCAGGTCGTCGACCTGGCGCCGCAAGCGCTCGACGACGAAGCGCTGCATATCGACCACGACGGTTTCCGCTTCGAACCGGGTCTCGGGGGTAAGTGCTGCGAGAACGTCGGGATGGGCATTGAGCATGCGCGGGTTGCGGCGCAGATAAGCGATCACGTCTGCTTCGCGCAACTCCGCTACCGCTGCGGCCTTCAATTGGTCGGCCATTGCCCCGTTCCCCCTAAATGAACTGCCGGGTCAAATGATTGCCCAGGTCAAATGATCGATTGGCCCGTCTTCGCCCAATCGTCCAGGAATGCTTTTAGGCCCTTTTCCGTTAAGGGATGGTTGAACAACGCCCGCAGGGTGCTGGGCGGCATCGTGCCGACATGGGCGCCCAACTTGGCGGCCTGCAACACGTGCACCGGGTGACGGATCGAGGCCACCAGCACCTCGGTCTTGAAGTCGTAATTGTTGTAGATCTGGCAAATATCCGCGATCAGATCCATGCCGTCCTGGCCGATGTCGTCCAGGCGCCCGACAAAGGGCGAGATGAAGCTTGCGCCCGCCTTGGCGGCGAGCAGCGCCTGATTGGCGGAGAAGCACAACGTTACGTTGACCATCGTGCCCTCGCTGGAGAGTGCCTTGCAGGTCTTCAGGCCGTCCGGCGTCAGCGGCACTTTGATGGTGACGTTCTTGGCGATTTTCTTCAGGACCGCCGCTTCTTTCATCATGGTGGCGTGATCGAGCGCGGTGACCTCGGCGCTGACCGGGCCCGGCACGACGGCGCAAATCTCGGCGATCAGGTCGAGAAATTTCTTCCCTGACTTGGCGGCGAGCGACGGATTGGTTGTGACGCCGTCCACCATACCCGTGGCGGCAAGATCCTTGATCTCATTGAGGTCGGCGGTATCGACGAAGAATTTCATGCGCACTCGCTGAAGTGAGTCTGTCGGCGTCCGGTGTTGCATTCCCCCCGGCCGCGGGGAATAGAGTGTAGACGATGCCCTCCTCCGTCGCCATCGCCACAGACATATCCACAGGCGCCGCGTCTCAGACGTTCGCGCCGGGCGCGCAGGTTGCCGTACAACTGCCGCTGCCGCTGGAGGCCTACGACTATCGCGTGCCTGAGTCCGGTCCACTGATGGCCGGCGACATTGTGGAAGTGCCGCTCGGCCGTCGCTTCGAAGTGGGCGTGGTGTGGGGGCCTGGCACCAGCGCCGTGGCGCCGGAGAAGCTCAAGGAGATTGTGCAGAAAGTCGATCTGCCCGGCTTACCGGAGCCCTTGCGGAAATTCATCGATTGGGTGGCGGCCTACACGCTACAGCCCGCTGGCGCTGTGCTGCGCATGGCGTTGAACGCGGCGCGCGGCTGGCAAGGTATGCCGTCCGTGGCGGCGATCGTGCCGTCGGGCTTGGCGCTGGCGGACACGTCCCTCAAGCCGACGCCGAATCGCCAGAAGCTCCTCGCCGCGGCGAACAAGGGCACGTTCGAGACCGCCGCTGCGCTTGCGCGGGCCGCCGGGGTGTCCGCGAGCGGCGTGCGCGACCTGATCAACGCGGGCGTGCTCAATGTTATCCAGCAAACCGCGCCCGCGATGTTCGCACCGCCCAACCCGAATCATATGCAACCTCGCTTGGAGGCCGCGCAAACAGCTGCGGCGCGGACGCTTGTCGATACAGTTGGAAAGGGATTTTCCGTCACGCTGCTGGATGGCGTGACCGGGTCCGGCAAGACCGAAGTCTATCTCGAAGCGGTCGCCGCGACCGTGGCGCGTGGGCAGCAAGTGCTGGTGCTGGTGCCGGAAATTGCGCTCACCGCGCAAAGCCTGGCGCGCTTTGTCGGACGCTTTGGCGTGCGCCCGGCGGAGTGGCATTCCGATCTGCCGGGCAAGGTGCGCCGCGCGACCTGGGCCGCCGTCGCCGAAGGCAGCGCGCATGTGGTTGTCGGCGCACGCTCGGCGCTGTTCCTGCCGTTTCGCGACCTGGGACTGATAGTGGTCGACGAAGAGCACGAAAGCGCCTTCAAGCAAGAAGAAGGGGTGATCTATCACGCCCGCGACATGGCGATCGTGCGCGCGCGCATCACGGAATGCCCGATCGTGCTGGCGTCCGCGACGCCGTCGCTAGAGACCGTGCTCAATGTCCGCGGCGGGCGCTTCGCCAGCGTTCATCTGCCGCAGCGGTACAACGCCGCGCAGATGCCGAAGATCGAGCAGATCGACATGCGCAAACATCCGCCGGAGAAAGGGCGCTGGGGACGCTCGTGGCTGTCGCCGCCGATGGTGGATGCCGTCACGCGGACCTTGGAAAGCGGCGAGCAGGCGCTGCTGTTCCTTAATCGCCGCGGCTACGCTCCGGTGACGATCTGCCGCACCTGCGGACACCGCCTGCATTGCCCGAGTTGTACCGCATGGCTGGTGGAGCATCGCCTGACGCGGCGCCTGATGTGCCACCACTGCGGTTATACCCAGCGCCAGGCGGAAACCTGCCCGTCGTGCAGCGCGACCGATTCCTTTGTGCCCTGCGGTCCGGGCGTTGAGCGCGTTGCGGAAGAAGCGCTGGCGCGCTGGCCGGACGCGCGCATCCGCGCCGTCACCAGTGACACGCTCGATCGTCCCTCCGCTGTGGCGGAGTTGATCGACGACATCCTGAATCATCGCATCGATCTTCTGGTCGGTACGCAAGTGCTCGCCAAAGGCCACCACTTCCCCAACCTCACCCTCGTCGGCGTGGTGGACGCCGATCTGGGGTTGTCGGGATGGGACTTACGCTCGGCGGAGCGCACCTATCAAATGTTGCACCAAGTCGCGGGCCGCGCGGGCCGTGCGCAGAAGCCGGGCCGCGTGCTTTTACAGACCCACGATCCGGCGCACCCGGTATTGCGGGCCCTCGCCAGCGGCGACAGCGAGCAATTCCTGGAGCAGGAGATTTCCGCCCGCGAGCTGTTGGGCATGCCGCCATTCGGGCGCCTGGTGGCCCTCATTGTGTCCGGCCCCGACGAGATCGCCGTGCGCGAAACCGCCAAACGCCTGGCGAGCGCGGCCCCGACGGATGCCGGCGTGGAGGTCTTGGGACCCGCCCCGGCGGTCATGGCGGTCCTGCGCGGGCAGCATCGCCACCGGTTGCTCCTGAAGACCGACCGGAACACGAAACCGCAGCCTCTGGTGGCGGATTGGCTTGCTCGGGTGCGAGTCCCCAACTCGGTCCGGGTCCAAATCGACGTCGACCCCTACAGCTTTATGTAGCGTAGCGCGCCTGGCGAGGGCCCCGCCTGTTGCAACGCGGGAATGCCTATGCTACCAACCCGCCGGCGATCAGAGGGGCAGTAATTTTCGTCCCGAAAGTCGTTCAAAAACAAATAGTTATCCCCGGCGCACCGGGGCCGTGGCGATCCTCCCGGGGGTCGGGTCCAGGGTCGCGTTCAACGGTTCGAGAAAGAGGCAATCCAACAGTGGCAGCTCATGGCGCAGGGGTAGGCGGACTGGCCGCGCGATATGCGTCCGCGCTCTACGACTTGGCTGATGAACAGGCTGCGATCGATGCGGTCGCGGCTGATCTCAACACATTGAAGGCCATGCTCGGCCACAGCGAAGACTTTGCCCGGTTCATCAAGAGCCCGGTGCTGTCGCGCGACGACCAGAGCAAGGGCATCGCTGCCATCGCGAGCGCGGCCCAAGTCTCGGCGTTGACACAAAAATTTCTTGGACTGGTGGCGCGCAACCGCCGCCTGTTCGCCCTGCCGGGCATGATCCAGGGCTTCCTGGAGATTCTGGCCGAACGCCGCGGCCAGCAGACCGCAGAAGTCACCAGCGCCGTGGCGCTGACCGATTCCCAGATCTCCGCGCTGTCCACCGCGCTCAAGGCCTCCGGCGGCCGCACGGTCGCCGTTTCCACCAAGATCGATCCGTCGATTCTCGGCGGGCTCATAGTGCGCGTCGGTTCGCGCATGGTCGACAGCTCGCTCAAGTCACAACTTCAACGCCTGAAGCTCGTCATGAAAGGGGTCGGATAAATGGAAATCCGCGCCGCAGAAATTTCCGCCATCCTCAAGCAGCAGATCGCCAGTTTCGGCACGGATGCTGAGTCCGCCGAAGTGGGCCAAGTGCTCGCGGTCGGTGACGGTATCGCCCGCGTTTATGGCCTCGACAACGTCCAGTCGGGCGAAATGGTCGAGTTCCCGGGCGGCATCAAGGGCATGGCCCTGAACCTCGAAACCGACAACGTCGGTATCGTGATCTTCGGCGACGACAGCACCATCAAAGAAGGTGACGTCGTGAAGCGGACCGGCACCATCGTCGACGTGCCAGTCGGTAAGGAACTCCTCGGCCGCGTCATGGACGGCCTTGGCAATGCCATCGACGGCAAGGGCGACCTCGGCACGACGGAGCGCCGCCTCGCCGAACTGAAGGCCCCGGGCATCATGCCGCGCCGCTCCGTGCACGAGCCGGTGCAGACCGGCCTGAAGGCGATCGACTCGCTGATCCCGGTCGGCCGCGGCCAGCGCGAGCTGATCATCGGCGATCGCCAGACCGGCAAGACCGCCGTCATCCTCGACACCATCATCAATCAGAAGAAGATCAACGACGCGGCCAAGAGCGACAAAGACAAGCTCTTCTGCATCTACGTCGTCATTGGTCAGAAGCGTTCCACCGTCGCGCAGGTCATGAAGACCCTCTCCGACTACGGCGCGCTCGAATACACGATCATCGTTGCCGCTACCGCGTCCGATCCGGCGCCGATGCAGTTCCTGGCGCCCTACACCGGCTGCGCCATGGGCGAGTGGTTCCGCGACAACGGCATGCACGCCGTTATCTTCTATGACGATCTGTCCAAGCAGGCCGTCGCCTACCGCCAGATGTCGCTGCTGCTGCGCCGTCCGCCGGGCCGCGAAGCGTATCCGGGCGACGTGTTCTATCTGCACTCTCGCCTGCTCGAGCGCGCAGCGAAGCTCAACGAGAAGAACGGGTCAGGCTCCCTCACCGCGTTGCCGGTGGTGGAAACACAGGCCAACGACGTGTCGGCGTACATCCCGACCAACGTGATCTCGATCACCGATGGCCAGATCTTCCTCGAGACCTCGCTGTTCTATCAGGGCATCCGCCCGGCGCTGAACGTCGGCATCTCGGTGTCGCGCGTCGGTTCGTCGGCGCAGATCAAGGCGATGAAGCAGGTTTCCGGCTCGATCAAGCTTGAGCTCGCGCAGTACCGCGAAATGAAGGCCTTCGCGCAGTTCGCCGCCGACCTCGATCCGGCGACCCAGAAGCTGCTAGCCCGTGGCGAGCGCCTCACCGAACTGCTGAAGCAGCCCCAGTACCAGCCGGTGCCGGTCGAAGAGCAGGTGGTGGTGATTTATGCCGGCACCAACGGCTACCTCGACAAGATCGCCGTGCGCGACGTCGGCCGCTACGAGAAGGCCCTGGTGGGTGCGATGCGCGAGCGCGGCAGCGATATCCTCAGCGATATCCGCACCGAAAAGCAGCTCACCGACGCCATCAAGGGCAAGCTCAAGTCGTTCCTCGATAGCTTCACCGCCTCGTTCGCCTAGGTAACTTTAGGGTTCTTCGGCCATGCCGAGCTTAAAAGACCTACGCGTTCGTATCGCGTCGGTGCAGTCGACCAAGAAGATCACCTCCGCCATGAAAATGGTGGCGGCGTCCAAGCTGCGTCGTGCGCAGGAAGCCGCGGAAGCCGCGCGCCCCTATGCGGAACGCATGGAGCGCATGCTCTCCAACCTGGCGGGCAGCATGTCCGCCGGCGGTCCGCCGATGTTGGCGGGCACGGGCAAGCAGGACACGCACTTGGTCGTGGTGATGACCGCAAACCGCGGCCTGTGCGGCGGCTTCAATTCGAACATCGTGCGCAATGCGCGCGGCCTGATCCGCGAACTGCTCGACCAAGGCAAGAAGGTGAAAATCCTTTGCGTCGGTCGCAAGGGCGCGGAAAACCTGCGCCGCGACTACCGCAGCCTGATCGTGGACACGGTCACGGACTTCGGCCGCAAGCGTGTGGCGTTCAGCGAAGCCGACGGCATCGCCACCAAGATCACCGATATGTTCATCGCCGGCGAATTCGATGTCGCCACCATGGTCTATGCGCGCTTCAAGTCGGCGATCTCGCAGATCGTCACGCGCCAGCAGATCGTGCCGTTCCCGGTGCCGGCAAAGACCGCTGCAACGCCGACCGGCGGTGCGGTTGCCGTTTACAATTATGAGCCGAGCGACACCGAAATTCTCACCGGCCTGTTGCCGCGCAACTTGGCGATCCAGATGTTCCGCGCGCTGCTTGAGAACGCCGCGTCGGAGCAGGGCGCGAAGATGACCGCGATGGACAACGCCACGCGCAATGCCAGCGATATGATCAGCGCCCTGACCATGAAGTACAACCGCACGCGTCAGGCGCAGATCACCAAAGAACTGATCGAAATCATCTCCGGCGCCGAAGCTCTGTAAGCGCGGCCCGGGTACGAGACGAAAGAGGAGCGAGACGAATATGGCCAAGAACAATGTCGGCAGCGTTACCCAGGTGCTCGGCGCCGTCGTCGACGTCAAGTTCGACGGCGATCTCCCGTACATCCTGAACGCGCTGGAGATCGACAACAAAGGCAAGCGCCTGGTGTTGGAAGTCGCCCAGCACATCGGTGAATCCACCGTGCGCTGCATCGCGATGGACTCGACCGACGGTCTGGTGCGCGGCAACAAGGCGACCGACACGGGCGCTTCGATCCGCATGCCGGTCGGTCCCGCCACGCTCGGCCGCATCATGAACGTCATCGGCGAGCCGGTGGACGAGCGCGGCCCGATCAACACCACCGACACCCTGCCGATCCATCGCGCAGCCCCGCTGTTCGTCGATCAGTCGACCGAAACGCAGATCCTCGTCACCGGCATCAAGGTGGTCGACCTGATCGCGCCGTACTCCAAGGGCGGTAAGGTCGGCCTGTTCGGCGGCGCTGGCGTGGGCAAGACCGTGCTCATCCAGGAGCTGATCAACAACATCGCCAAGGGCCACGGCGGTTACTCGGTGTTCGCCGGCGTCGGCGAGCGTACCCGCGAAGGCAACGACCTCTATCACGAGATGGTGGAGTCCGGGATTATCGACCTGAAGGGCAACAACAGCCGCGTGTCGCTGGTGTTCGGCCAGATGAACGAGCCGCCCGGCGCCCGCGCCCGTGTCGCGCTCTCGGGTCTGACCCAGGCCGAGTACTTCCGCGACGCCGAAGGCAAGGACGTGCTGTTCTTCGTCGACAACATCTTCCGTTTCACCCAGGCCGGTTCCGAAGTGTCCGCGCTGTTGGGCCGCATCCCGTCGGCGGTGGGTTATCAGCCGACGCTGGCGACCGACATGGGCGCTCTGCAGGAGCGCATCACGTCCACCAAGAAGGGCTCGATCACGTCCGTGCAGGCCATCTACGTGCCCGCCGACGACTTGACCGACCCGGCGCCGGCGACTTCGTTCGCGCACTTGGATGCCACCACCGTGTTGTCCCGCCAGATCGCTGAGCTCGGCATCTATCCGGCGGTGGATCCGCTCGACTCCACCAGCCGCGCGCTCGATCCGCTGGTCGTCGGTGAAGAACACTACCAGGTGGCCCGCGACGTGCAGCGCGTGCTGCAGACCTATAAGTCGCTGCAGGACATCATCGCCATCCTGGGCATGGACGAGCTGTCGGAAGAAGACAAACTGACCGTCGCCCGCGCCCGTAAGATCCGTAACTTCCTGTCTCAGCCGTTCCACGTCGCCGAAGTGTTCACGGGCTCGCCGGGTGTGTTCGTGCAGATCGCGGACACCATCAAGGGCTTCAAGGGCATCGTGAACGGCGATTACGATCACCTGCCGGAGCAGGCCTTCTACATGGTCGGCACGATCGAGCAGGCGCTCGAGAAGGGTAAGAAGATGGCGGCGGCGGCCTAAAGCCGCACCGCCGGATTAAGGAAAGCTCCCGATGGCCGCGACCCTGCAGCTCGAAGTCGTTTCGCCTGAACGCCTGCTCGTCTCCGAGCAGGTGGAGATGGTGGTCGTGCCGGGCACCGAAGGCTACTTCGGTGTCCTGCCGCAGCACATGCTGCTGCTCTCTACGCTCCGTCCGGGCGTGATCGACGTGTACGCGGCCGGCCAGGTCACCGAGCGTTATTTCGTGACCGGCGGCTTTGCGGAAGTGACCGGCAACACCTGCACCGTGCTGGTGGACGAAGTCCTGCCTGTCGCCAACCTGACGAAGGCGTTCGTTGCCGAACGCGCCGCCAAGGCCAAAGCCGCCCTGGATGCCGCCACGACCGACGAGGAGCGCCGCCGCGCCGCGCTGGTGGTCGTGAATGTGGAAGTGATGGAGACCTTCGCGGTCGCCGCTTAACCTCGCTATAGTGCGCCCTTCGCCGGGGCATGCGGGCCTCGGCACAGATAGGGCCTGCAATGTTCAATCGCCTGACCCCTTACACACCGCTGCTGCAAGCGGCGCTGCGTATCATGACCGGCCTGCTTTTCATTGAGCACGGCACCATGAAGCTGTTCCAATTCCCCGCTGGCGGCCCGGGCGGCGGCAGTGGTCCGCCGCTGCTTAGCCTGCTGGGCGTGGCCGCGATCATGGAACTGGTCGGCGGCACCCTGTTCGCCCTCGGCGCCCTCACCCGACCCGTCGCGTTCTTGCTGTCCGGCCAGATGGCGGTGGCCTATTTCATGGCCCACGGGTCGCGCAATTTCTTTCCCGCCACCAACGGCGGCGATGCGGCGGTTCTGTTTTGCTTCATCTTCCTGTTCTTCGTCGGCGCCGGACCCGGAGCCATTGCCGTCGACAACCTCCGCAAACCGGGCAACCCGTCCTAGGGGCTATCGGCGTAACAGATGCGGCTTTGCGCCGTTTTGTCCGCGCCGCCGGTTTGCGTTATATGAACGTCATATGACGGTCTGCTTCGGCTGTCCGGGGACCTCCGGAGCGACCCAATAAGTTAGAACGCAGACAAGACGCTCTGGAACGCATGACCCAACCGTTGCCCCATTGGACGCTGGAGTCGATTCCCTGGGACCGCTTTGACCGGTCCAAGGTGACGCCGGACATGCTTCGTCTCGTCAAGGCTGCGGCCTTGGTGGAGCGTAACGGCGCCGACTACGGCCAGTACCTGACAAACGTTTTCGCGGACGACGCAGCCTTCTGCGAGGCCGCCGCAAAATGGGCGAAAGAAGAAGAGCAGCACGGACTCGCGCTGGGCCGTTGGGCGGAAATGGCCGATCCGGATTTCAAGCTCGACGACGGCTTTGTTCGCTTCACGTCGATGTATCGCATTCCTGTGGACGCGACCGAATCCGTGCGCGGCTCCCGCACGGCGGAACTGTGCGCGCGCTGTGTCGTGGAAACGGGAACCAGCTCGCTCTATTCCGCGCTGCGAGATGCCGCGGAAGAGCCGGTGCTGAAAGCGATTTGTAAGAACATCGCTGCCGATGAGTTCAAGCACTACCGGCTGTTCTATGTGCACATGGAACGGATGATGGCGGCGGAAGGGGCGGCTGCCAGTTCCATGCGCGCGCGGATCAAGCGATTCGTGACCGCAGTCGCGCGTTTCCGCGAAGTCGACGACGACGAGATCGCCTCGGCCTATCACGCCGCGAACACGGCGGCGGAGCCTTACGACAGGGCGCGTGCGAACACGGCCTATGTCGCCCGAGCTTGCAGCCTCTACCGGGAGCACCATGTGCGCCGCGCCGGCCACATGTTCGCGCAAGCCGCCGGTTTGTCGCCGGATGGCTGGCTCGCGCGGCTGGTGACGAAGATCATCTGGGCGCTTATCGAACGTCGCGGCCGGCCGTACCGGACGCAGGCGGCTTAGCGCTTCGGCTTCGCCGTTGCCGCGACAATGGCGGCGAACTCCGCCACGACTTCGCGATAGATCTTGCGCTTGAAGCCGACGATCACCGTCGGCAGGCGGCGAAAGCTGATCCATTTCCAGCGCGCGAATTCCGGATGCTCGCCGTCAAGGTCGATGTCGGCATCGGTGCCCGTGAACAGCATCAGGAACCATTTCTGTTCCTGGCCGCGGTATTTGCCCTTCCACACCTTCTTGCGAAGGCGTGCGGGCAGATCGTATTTCAGCCAGTCTCGGCTCTCGGCGATGATCTTCGCCTTCTTCGTGCCGGTCTCTTCCAACAACTCGCGTTTTGCTGCTGCCCGCGGGCGCTCGCCCGTGTCGATGCCGCCTTGCGGCATCTGCCAGGCGCCGGGCGTATCGATGCGCTCGGCGACGAACACCTTGCCGTCGCGATTGATCAAAGCGATGCCGACGCCGCGGCGATAGGGCAGGGGCTTGGTTACGGGCACGTCTGTCGCGCCCGGTCTAGCGCACGAGCACTTCGGACACCGGCGCGAGCGTGATGCCCTTGCCGTTCAACGTCTCAAGCCACACCGCCAAACGCTCAAAACTGACGGGCTTGGTTTCGATCACCGTCACGGCGCTGCCCTGGAATTTCGCCAGGCGCTCGGCGTAGTCGAGACGCGCGTCGATGGCGGCACGGAAGGGGCGTTCGTCCGCCACCACATCCGCGACCGCATGCGGCACGCCGGGTTCCCCGATCTGGACGCCGGGCTCGGTCTGCACGTAGATCAACTTCTTCTCGCGCAGTTTGGCGAACACGTTGTTCATGTTGGTTTCGGACTCGCGGAACTTCGAGCCCATGGAATCGTCGATGCCGATCGCGCCCGGCACCGCCTTGAGGATCGCATCCATGCGCTCCAGATTTTTCTTGGCATCGAGCGATGTCATCAGTCCGAGCGGCCCCGGATCTTCCGCCGGGAACGACTTGCTCTCCATCGGCACTTCGACCAACACCTCGTGACCGCGCGCCTTCGCGGCATCGAGCCACTTCTTCAGGTTCTGGGCGTAGGGGTTGAACGACAGCGCCACCGCCGGCGGCAGCTTGGTGACGGCGGCTTCGGTCGCCGCCTGGCTCAAGCCCAATCCGCGCACGACTACCGCAATCTTGCCGTTGTTCTGCTTCTTGGGGTCGGCGGGGGTCTTGGTGTAAGCGACGACCTTCGCCTTGAGATCGGAGATGTTGCCGAAGCGCGGCGGTGCGGCGCTCACGGTTTTGCGGTCCGTCGGCGGTAGGGCCGGTTCATTCAAGCGCGGGCGGCCGCCGGCTGTGGCGACACCGCCAGCGACGAAGCGCTCCGGTGCGCCCGGGGCCGCGTCACCCAGCACCGAAGGCACTTCGGCGGGAATGTCAGCGGTTTGGGTCGGCTCGGCTTTCGCTGTTGCAGCCTTCGTAGGCTCGGGTTTGGCAATCTCTGCTTTGGCCGGCTCAGGCAGCGGCGCCGTAGCTTTCGCAGGTTCCGGGGCCGGAACAGGCGGCATCGCCTTGGCAATCTGTGACGGCGCAGGGGGTGGCGGCGTCATCGCAGGCGCTGGCGTCGGCGCGGCGGGACCGGGCTTCGCAGCCTCTGGCGGCTTGGCCGCGGGATTGGTCAGCCACGGGCGTCGGTCGGTGGAGCGGTCCGGGGCGGCAATATCGACTGCGGCGGGTGCTGCGGGGGCGGCAGGCGCGGCCCCGGGCTTAGCGGCCGGCTCAGGGGGCGCGCCGGGCTTAGATGCAGCTGTCGCTGCCGCTGCGGGCGCTGCGGGCTTGGCCGGGGCCGGTTCACCGGGTTCGTCTTCGACTTTCAGTTCGGAGAGCGATGCCATCGCCATGGGCGGCGGCGGGGCGTCCTTGCCCAAATACCAGATGGCGGCACCGCCGCCGGCGAGCAGGAGGAACAACAGCCCGCTCATGCCGAAAGCGATCTTGCGCCCCAGCGGCATCTTATCGGTGTCGGCGTCTTCTTCTTCGAATTCGTCGAATCCCCCCTCGTCGTCGCTGAACGCGTCGCGCGTCTCGCGGCGGCGGAGGGTGTTCATCACCCGGGTTAAAAGGCTCATGACAACCTACTCCGAGCGAACCCAGAGACCGGGCGGCAAAATGCCGTCCGAACAGTCACACTATGGTCCGAGTTTGGTTTACCCGGATCGCTGTTAACAGTTGCCTAACGACGACCCGCCGTTGGCCCCCTACTTGGCGGCAGCGTTCGCCTTTTGATAGAGCGCGATGCCCTGAAGCAGGTCGAGCGCGCGGGCGAGTTGATAGTCCTCGGCGTCCGTCTGCTTCTGAGCGGCTTCTGACGTGGGGTTCGCGGCCTTTGGGTCCTTCGACTTGTCGTTCTTGGCGTCGCCCTTCACACCGGTGATCGCGGACATGTCGCCACTGCCGGGCTTCTTTTCGGCGCCGTCCTTCGGCGCTGCGGAGCCGGCGGGCAGAGCCCCCGGCGGCGCGCCTTCCGGCACGGCGTTCTTCGGCTTGCCCGTGGCCGGATCGATCGTGTCGTTGCGCAAGGCGCCGCGCAGGTCCGCCTCGGCGCGGCGGAAGCCGCCGTTGGCGGTGCGGGTCACCTGTGCCTGCTGCACTTCGATATCGGGTGTGATGCCGAGGGCCTGGATCGAGCGGCCGCTCGGCGTGTAGTAGCGCGCGGTGGTGAGGCGCATGGCGCTCTCGCCGCGGCCCAACGGGATGATGGTCTGCACGGAGCCTTTACCGAAGCTCTTGGTGCCCAAAAGGATCGCGCGGCCGTGATCCTGAAGCGCGCCGGCGACGATCTCGGATGCCGATGCGGAGCCGTCATTGATGATCACCACGAGCGGCTTGCCGTCTGCCAGGTCGCCGGGCTTCGCGTTGAAGCGCTGCGTGTCTTCGGCGCGGCGCGTGCGCGTAGAAACGATCTCGCCCTTGTCGAGGAAAGTGTCGGAGACCGACACCGCCTGATCGAGCAAGCCGCCCGGATTGTTGCGCAGATCGACAACGTAGCCTTTGAGCTTCGGCCCGAGCTTGGCCTTCAGGTCCTTTATCGCCGCTTCCAGCGAGCTCTGGGTCTGTTCGTTGAACCCGGTGATGCGAATGTAGCCGACGTCGCCTTCGACGCGATGGCGCACTGGAATCATCTTCACCACGGCGCGGGTCATCTTCAGGTCGAACGGATCGACGCCTTGACGACGGATGGTGACGACGAGGGAGGTATCCGCTGCCCCGCGCATCTTGTCGACGGCTTCATTCAGCGAAAGGCCGAGCACCGGCTTGCCGTCGATGGCGACAATGAAGTCTCCCGGCTGCACGCCCGCGCGCGCCGCCGGCGTGTCGTCGATCGGCGAGACCACTTTCACGAAGCCGCCTTCCATGGTGACTTCGATGCCCAGACCGCCAAACTCGCCCTTGGTCTGCTCCTGCATCTCCTGGAAGCCCTTGGCGGGCAGATAGCCGGAATGCGGATCGAGCGACGTGAGCATGCCGTTGATGGCGTTCTCGAGAAGCTCCTGGTCGGAGACTTCCTCGACGTAGTCCTTGCGTACGCGCTCGAACACGTCGCCGAACAGCTCGAGATACTTGTATGTGTCGTCGGAGAACTTGCCGCCGCCCTTCGCGGCGCTCTTGGCTTCGGCAGCGATCGCAGGACTGCCGTGGCCGCGCCACATGCCGAACGGATCGATCACCGCGCCGACCGCGACAGCCGCGGAAAGGAAGAGCGCTACCTTGGTCACACGCATGGGGAGAAGACCGTTCCTGAGTTATCCGAGAGGGGCATTATTTATTGGCGGCTTGCTTGTTCGCCCGAGCGCCGTTCCGCCAGCCATGGAACCGGATTAATGGGTTGGCCGTCGTGACGCAACTCGACATATAGCGCGGGCTCTTTGTCGTCGTTCATGGCTCCGACCGGTTCCCCGGCCAGGACGCGCTGGCCGACCGTGCCGTCGATCCGGCCCAGGCCCGCCAGCAATGTATGATACCCCTCGGTATGTTCGATGATTAAGAGTTCGCCATATCCCCGAAAGGGCCCGGCGAAAGCCACTACGCCGTCAAAGGGCGAAACCACGGTCGCCCCGGGGCGGGTCGCCAAGGTCATCCCTTTGGTCATAAGGCCCCCGGCAGCCGCACCCGGCGGTGCGTCGCCGAAGCGGGCCGTCAGCCGGCCCACTGCGGGATAGGGGAGGGTACCCTTGGCCTTGCTGAACGGCCGTGGCGGCCCGGTGTCCGGGGCCACGCTCGCGGGAGGCTTCAGCATAACCCGTCCTTGCGCTTGAGCCTGCTTCCGCGCCTCGGCGTCCTTCAGGGCCTGCGCGGCGGCGACCGCTTTGGCGGCTTCAGCCGCCTTACGTTCCTCGGCGTCGCGCTTGGCCTTCTCCTCGGCAAGCTTGGCGAAGAGGGCCCGCAGGTCTTCCGCTTCCTTGGACAACTGCCCGACCCGGGTGGTCAATTCCTGGCCGCGGGTCGCCACCACAGCTTGGCGTTCGGTCTTGGAGGCGATCGTGGTTTCGAGCTTCGCGCGCTTGGCCACGAGCTGGGCGGCGCCGGCTGAAACCTGTTCCTTCTTCTCCACGATCTCCGCACGCAACTTGTAGAGCGCGCCCAACTCGGTGTTCAGGCTGTTGGCGGACGCCGAGAGCGCCGGGACCGCGGCCCGTAGCAGGATCGCGACGCGCACCGCGTCGTCCGGCGAAAGCGGCGACATTGCCAGGGCATCCCCCGGACGCAGCGAGAGACGTTCCAGCGCCATGAGCGTCTTGCGCATCTGGGCATCGCGGCGGGAAAGGGCTGCGCTCTGTTCCGCGGCAGTTGCCTCCAGGTCTTTCAGCCGCGCCTCCAAAACGTTGAGCGAATACTCCTGATCCTGGATGTCCTTCGCGAGCGTCACGGCCTGCTTCTTTGCGGACTCGATATCGCGCGCGACTTTCTCGCTCTCCGCCGCGAGGCGCGTGCGTTCCGCCTCGCTCCTCTGAAGGTCCTGCTCGATGCTCTTGAGTTGTTGCGGCGTTTGCGCAAGCGCCGTCGCCGTCGTTATGCCCAGCGCAAACAGCGTGGAGAAAATCCGCCTCAAGCGGTCGCCGCTTGGGATGTGGCGTGATGCAGCAGCGCGTGGCCGGTCATTTCCAGCGGCTGCGGCAAGCCGAGCAGCGCGAGCGCGGTTGGCGCGAGATCCGCTAAGCGGCCGTTCTCCAGGCGGTTCACGTCGGCCGGGCCATTCACCAGGATCACATCCACCGGTCCGGTGGTGTGCTGGGTATGCGCCTCGTGGCTTTTCGGATCGCGCATCATTTCAAGATTACCGTGATCCGCCGATACCAAGAGCGCGCCGCCGCTTCTTTTCACCGCGGCTTCGAGACGCGTGAGGCAAGCATCTAGCGCTTCTGCCGCTTTGATCGCGGCGGCCAGAATTCCGGTGTGGCCCACCATGTCGCCGTTGGCGTAGTTGACGATGATGACGTCGAACGATTTCTGTTCGATGGCGGCGACGATCTTGTCGGTGACTTCAACCGCCGACATTTCCGGCTGAAGATCATAGGTCGCCACTTTCGGGCTCTGCACCATGATGCGCGTTTCGCCGGGGAATTCGGTCTCCTGCCCGCCGTTCAGGAAGAACGTGACGTGGGCGTACTTTTCGGTCTCGGCGATGCGCAGTTGCTTCAGGCCGGCGTTACTGAGCACTTCGCCCAATGTGTTGGCGGCCTGCTGCGGCGGGAACATGGCGGTGAGAAATTTATTGAGCGCATCGGAGTACTCCGTGAGCCCGATGCTTCCCGCGAACCTTACGGCGCGTGCGCGGGCGAAGCCCGCAAAGGCCGGATCGAGCAGCGCCGTCAGAATCTCACGCGCGCGATCGGCGCGGAAATTGCCCATGACGACGCCGTCGCCGTCCTTCATGCCGGCGTAACCGTCGAGGGCGACCGGCAGGATGAATTCATCGGTCACTTTCTGGGCGTATGACGTCTTGATGGCCGTCGCTGCATCGGGCGCATGTGTGCCCTTCGCATCGACGATCACGTCGTAGGCCTTCTCGACCCGGTCCCAGCGCTTGTCGCGGTCCATGGCGTAATATCGTCCGCTGACGGTCGCGATCTTGGTGTCCTTGTGCTCGGCGATGGCCTTCTCGAATGCGGCCACAAATCCCGCACCGGACTGCGGCGCGGAATCGCGCCCGTCGATGAACGCATGGATGCGCACGGGCACCCCGGCGTCGCCGATGACTTTCGCCAGGGCCGCGATCTGATCCTGGTGGGAATGCACGCCCCCTTCGGACACAAGGCCAAGCAGATGCGCCGTGCCGCCGGTCTTCGTCAGGGTGGCGATGAATGTCTGCAGCGTCGTGTTCCTGGCGAACGAGCCGTCGGCGATGGCGCTGTCGATGCGCGGCAGGTCCTGCACCAGCACCCGGCCGGAGCCGATATTCATGTGGCCGACCTCGGAATTGCCCATCTGGCCTGGGGGAAGACCCACCGCGGCCCCGCTCGTCTCCAGGAGCGCATGGGGCGCCGTCGCCATCCACCGGTTCCAGGTGGGGATTTTGGCGTGGGCGAGGGCGTTGTCCGTCGGGTCGTCGCGATGGCCCCAGCCGTCCAGGATGCACAGGACGAGCGGCGTGGGCCGGGAAACGGGGTGGGCAGGGGTCATGATTTCGGGACCGAGTATACGCGAGCCGGCAGAGGGACCGAGCTGTCCCCAGCCCCTGTGGTTTTGCCCGCCGATTCGCCGGGGCGCAACGGCAAAAACGTCACATCTGTCATGGCTTTACGGCCGGCGATTCAATCATTGGGCAGCTTGTTTGCGGACGCCCGACATCTGATATAGTCGCCCTCGAGAGGCTGGCGGTGGACGTGCGTCTCGCCAACCCGGTCAGATCCGGAAGGAAGCAGCCGTAACGAGTTTCCGCGCGGGTCGCTGTCCAGTCTCTCACCCTTTCTCTCCCGCCTAGGCCCATGAACACCAGCCCTGAAGATCGCCCCGCCTTGGCGGTAGAAGGCCAGGGCGCCGGTGCCTATCGCGTTCTTGCCCGCAAGTACCGCCCGAAGACCTTTGCCGACCTCATCGGCCAGGACGCCTTGGTGCGGACCCTGACGAATGCGATCGCCTCGGGGCGCCTTGCCCAGGGCTACATGCTCACCGGCGTGCGCGGGGTCGGCAAGACCACCACCGCCCGCCTGATCGCCCGCGCCCTCAACTGTATCGGTCCGGACGGCAAGGGCGGCCCGACGCCGAACCCGTGCGGTGTCTGTCAGCACTGCGTGGCGATCTCGGAAGACCGCCACGTCGACGTGTTGGAAATGGACGCCGCCAGCCGCACCGGCATCGACGACATCCGTGAGTTGCTGGAAGGCGTGCGCTATCGCCCGGTCTCCGCGCGGGTGAAGATCTACATCGTCGACGAAGTGCACATGCTGTCCGACAAGGCGTTCAATGCGCTTCTCAAGACGCTCGAAGAACCGCCCGACCATGTGAAGTTCATTTTCGCCACCACCGAGATCCGCAAGGTGCCGGTGACGGTGCTGTCGCGCTGTCAGCGCTTCGATCTGCGCCGCATCGACATGGGCCACCTCACCATGTTGTTCCGCGGCATCGCCGACAAGGAAGGCGCAGCTGTCGAAGAAGGCGCGTTTACGCTCATTGCCCGCGCTGCCGACGGCTCCGCGCGCGACGGTCTGTCGATCCTGGATCAGGCAATCTCCCAGGCCGCGGGCCCGCAAGGGTCCGGCGGGGCGCCGAAGGTCAGCGAGCAGTCCGTGCGCGATATGCTGGGCCTGGCGGACCGCGCCAAGGTGTTCGACCTGTTCGAAGCGGTGATGGGCGGCAAGGTCAAAGCGGCCCTCGATCTGCTCGCCGATCAATATGCCGCCGGCGCGTCGCCGGTGGTGGTGCTCCAGGACCTGCTGGAACTGACCCACTGGCTCACGCGCATGAAGGTGGCGCCGGAAGGCGCGGGCGATCCCGCGCTTGCCGAAACCGAGCGCACCCGCGGCGTGACGATGGCGAAGGCGCTTTCGCTGCCGGCGCTGACACGCGCGTGGCAGATGCTGATCAAGGGCCTGTCCGAAACACGCACCGCGCCGATCCCCTTGCAGGCGGCGGAGATGGTGCTGGTGCGATTGGCCTATAGCGCCGATCTGCCGACGCCGGCGGATGCGGTGAAGCAACTTGCCAGCGGCGGGGCTGTGTCTGCGGGCCGCAGCGCCCCGGCGCCTGCACCGAGCGGTGGCGGCGCCCGTGCGATGGCGGTCGCGACGAGTTCCGCAGCGCCCGCGCCGCGCGTCCAGACGGAGCCGGTGGCAGACGCTGTCGCGTTACCGCAGCCCAAAACCTTCGTCGAAGTCGTCGCGCTCTTTGAACAGAAGCGTGAAGCGACAATCGCCTCGCACCTGAAACGCAACGTGCGTCTGGTGCGATTCGAGGTCGGCGTGATCGAATTCAATCCCGGCAAGACCGCGCCGACGGATCTCGCCGGCCAGGTCGGCAAGAACCTTACGACGTGGACCGGCCAGCGCTGGGTGGCGAGTGTCACCAATGCGGCGGGCGAGCCCACCTTGCATGAGCAGCAGATCGAGCAGGCGAAATCCGCGCCGGTGGTCAAAGCGCTGCTCGACGTTTTTCCCAACGCAGAAGTGTCGTTGCGCCGCGCCGACGACAAAGACAAATAGGTCCGCCTCGATGAAAAACCTCGGCCAGATGATGAAGCAGGTTCAGGACATGCAGACGCGCATGACTGAAATGCAGGAGAAACTGGGCGATCTGGAGATTTCCGGCAGCTCCGGCGCCGGCCTCGTGCAGGCCACGATGAACGGCAAGCGCGAATTGCGCCGCCTCAAGATTGATCCGAGCTTGCTGGTGCCAGCGGAAGCCGAAGTGCTGGAGGATCTGATCATCGCCGCGGTGAAGGATGCCAAGACCAAGGTCGACACGGAAGTCGAGGCGCAGGTCAGTAAGCTGACCGGCGGCTTGCCGCTGCCGCCAGGATTTAAGCTTCCCTTCTAGAATCTTGAGATGCGCATGACCTTTTCGCCCGCGCGCAAGGGCGCGCCCCTATCCAAGGCCGGCCTTCGGCCGGCGGGCCGGTGCCCACTTTTCCGGGTCATGCGCTAATGGCCGGACCTGAAATCGAATCGCTGATCCGGCAGATCTCCAAGCTGCCCGGTTTGGGCCCGCGTTCGGCGCGGCGCATCGCGCTGGCGCTTATTAAAAAGCGCAACATGCTGCTCGATCCGCTGGTGCATGCGCTGACCGCGGCAGCCGACCGCGTGCGCGTCTGCAGTGCGTGCGGCAACTATGACAGCCAGGACCCGTGCGTCATCTGCAGCGATCCACGGCGCGATCCCACGATTGTGTGCGTGGTTGAGGACGTGGCCGATCTCTGGGCGATGGAACGCGCAAGCGTTTTCCGCGGTCGCTATCACGTCACCGGCGGGTTGCTCTCGCCCTTGAGCGGCGTCGGCCCGGACGACCTGAAACTCGATCGCTTGCTGGATCGCGTGCGCGCGGAGCACGTGAAGGAAGTGATCCTGGCGCTGGCCGCCACCGTCGATGGTCAGACGACATCGCACTATATCGCCGAGAAGCTGCATGAAACCGGCACTGTTGTTTCCGGCTTAGCCCACGGCATGCCAGTCGGCGGCGAGCTTGATTATCTCGATGATGGCACCATCTCTGCCGCGCTCCGCGCCCGCCGGCCGGTCGATTAGCCAACGCAACGCAAGACTGGCGAAAGCCGCGAGGCGCCAATCGTTGCCCCGCCATAGCCACAATTGCGCGCTACGTTGAGAGTGGAATACTTTGCTTGCCATCGCCGTCGTTGCTGAGACGGCTCCGGAGGAAACCATGTTCAAGAAAATTGTCGCCGCCGCGCTCACCGCCTTTGCGCTCGCGGCCTGCGTCAGTCCGAAATATGTGGTTTCGGATGTGTCGCGCTTTCATACGCTGCCGGCGGCGCCGAACGGCCAGACCTTTGTCATCGCCACGGTGAACGCCGACCAGAGCGAGAGCTTGGCTTATCGCAAATATGCCGACACGGTTTCGGCGAAGTTGCAGTCGCTCGGCCTGCGCGCCGCCGCTGCGGGTGGGCCGGCGGATTTCGTCGTAACGCTGCGATATGACGTGCGCGGCCCGACGCCGGATGTCGAGAGCCGTGGCGGCCACTTCGGCGTCGGCTTCGGTGTTGGCTTCGGTCATCCCCACGGCCCGTGGGGAATGGGTGCGGCCTACGATCCGGCATTCGATCACTACACAGATACGCGCCAGCTTTTCGTGCGCCGCGTCGAACTCGATATCTATCGTGGCGCCACCTACGACTCGCCGAAGAAAGAGCGTGTGTTTGAAGGCCGCGCCCTGTCCACCGGACAGAACGGCCAGCTCGAGCCGGTGATGCCGTACATCCTCGATGCGCTGTTCAAGGAATTCCCGGGCCGCTCCGGCGAGACGGTCACGGTCTCCGTGCAAGTGCCCCAGGAGATTACCGACGGCACGGCGCGCGCACCGTCCACCCGCTCGGCGTACTAGGCGCCTAACCCTCGCCGGCGTGCTCGACGCGCAGGCGAGGGCCTTCCACGCCCACCACCCGCACGTTCGACCCGGCGGGCATGTCGGGGCCCGTCACCAGCCAAGTGCTGCCGGAAATCGACAGCCGTCCCCGGCCATTGACGATTGCGGTGCGCAAGGTGAAGACCTTGCCAACCAGGACGAGGCCAGACGGTGGGCCGCCCGAATCGGTCGGTTGGGTGGCAGCAGAGGCGGCAGGCATGAATTCCCCGGAGAAGCGGCCGGATAATAGCTAGGCGAGAGTTCAACACAATACACTCTTTGTAGTTGTATCCCCTGGAGGCTGCACAGGCGGCAACCCCGTGGGTGCTCCCAGTGCCCTTCAGTGTGGTGCGCCGACCTGTTTGAGGAGCGGCGAGGCGGTTTCCGCCGGCGTTTCCAGCTCGATATCGGCAATCTTCTCGCCCCGGGCGACGATGCGCTCGGTCGACTTGAGCACCAGATCGACGTCCGCCTGGGTCTGCGAAAAATGGGTGCCCAGCTTGCGCACCCTGTCGTCCAGGCGCTGCACATCTTCCATCATCTTGCCGATGTGCTCCTGTAGTAGGTGCGCCTGCTCGCGCATCTGCGCATCCTTCAGAACCGCCCGCACTGTATTGAGCGTCGCCATCAGCGTCGTGGGCGACACGATGTACACGCGCCGCCGGAAACCCTGTTCGACCACGTCGCCGAACTGATCGTGCAAAGTGGCAAACACGGATTCCGCCGGTACAAACATGATCGCCGAATCTGCCGTTTCGCCCGGGATGATGTACTTGTCCGCAATGTCGCGGATGTGGGTCAGCACATTGGCGCGGAATTGCGCCTCCGCTTGTTTGCGCGAGATGTCGTCCTTGGCATTGGTGAGCGCCATATAGGCTTCGTGCGGATA
>CANJPQ010000004.1 GCA_947476275.1 Fidelibacterota bacterium | reverse complement strand
GACTCATAGAGGAACACGCCCATGGCGCGATCGTGCGCGAGGGCCATCGCCGCTTCGGTCGCCTTGCGGCGGGCCTGCGGATCGGCGCTTGCCTGTGCCCTTGCCACACTCGGTGTGAAAGCTTCGTCGCAGAAGGGAGAGTTGGGGCGTCCGCAGGCATAGCGCGTCAGCGGCTCCAACGCATCGAAGGCCGTGGAGACGTAGGCCGCCGCCCACGCACTTCCTTCCCAGGTGCCATCGCGTTCGTGCTGCGCGACGATGTGGGTCGGGAACAGGCGCACGTCCATCTTCACACCGACACGCGTGAAGTCGGCGGCGATCTGGGGAAACACCGCATCCCAAAGGGCCGTGCCGGTGGGCAGTTCCATGACGAAGGACAAGCCGTCCGGGTAGCCTGCTTCCGCCAGCAGCGCCTTGGCTTTCGCGGGATCGTGTGGATACGGGGCGAGGCTTGCGTTGTATCCGAATGCACCGGCGATGGCCGGCTGGCTGCCGATCTTCGCACCGCCCGCGAGCAGCACTTTCACGATGGCCGCCTTGTCGACGGCGTAGTTCAGCGCCTGGCGTACGCGCACGTCGCGGAAGCGGGCATCGGTGAGGGTCACGAGGCCAAGCGCCACGCTGGCCGGCAGGCGTTCGGTGTGAATGCGGCCGCCGCTGCGGGTGATCTCATCGACGGAGTCAGGCCCCGCCGAGCCCATGGCGATATCAGCCCCGCCCGTGATCAGAGCTGCATTACGCGCCGACGGTTCGAGGATCGACAGCACGTCGAGCCGATCGGTCGGCGCGTGGCGCCACGACTTCGGATTGCGCACCATCCGAATGCGCGCGTTCCCCCAGCTTTCGAAGGCATAGGGGCCGCTGCCGCTGGGAGCGGCAGCGAACTTCTCCGGGCCCTGCGCCGCCCATTGTTTCGGGGGCAGAATCCAAAGTTCGTGGAACCGTCGCGGCAGCAGCGGATCGGGATCGGGGACGGACAGATCGACCGTCAGCGGATCGATGACCGTCGCGGTCAGGCCTTTGGGCATGCTGCTGGCAACGGCCTCGCGCTGACCGTCCGCGCTTATGAGAAAGGCGATGGTGGCAACGACCGCAGTGGCGTCGACGGGCTCACCATTGGTGAACGCGACCTTGGGGCGCAGATGGAAGCGCCACGTCCGCGGCGAGGTTTGCTCCCACCGCTCGGCAAGCCATGGTTCCACTTCGCCCGCGCTGTTCACGTGGGTGAGCGTGTCGAACATCGCAGCATAGATGTACCAATACGGCTGAGCCGAATTGCGCAAGGGGTTGCCCTTGCCCGGCGGCAAGATACCGCCGGCGATGCGCAGGCTGGTTTCCGCAAGGACGGGACTTGAAAAGCCGATCAGCGCCGCAACGACGATGCGGATCAATGTGCGCATACCGATCTACTCGATCACGATGTCTTCGTAGCGGATGAAGCCCGCGTCCTGGCGGAACTTCTTCACGCGCGGGCCAAGGCCCACGAAGGTCACCGTGTCGTAGAGGAAGATGCCCAGCGCCGTATCGTGGCTGAGCGCCATGACCTTTTCCGTGAGGGTACGTCGCGCATTGAGATCGGTTGCATTGCGCGCAGCCTCCACCGCCGCCGCAAGGTCCTTGTCGCAAAACCAGGGCGCCGGCGATGTGCAGACCTGCGAACTCATGGCGTAGAGCGCATCGTATGTCGGCGAGAAGTACGGTAGCGCCGCCGCGGTGCCGCGCCAGATGCCGGTCATTTGGCTTTCAATGAACTTGGCGTTTGGCACCATCTGGATTTCCATGGTCACGCCAACCTTGGCGAGGTCGTTGGCGACCTGCTGGAAGACATCGGATTGGATCACCGTGCCGACCACACCTTCGAACACGAACTGAAAGCCCTTCTCGTACCCGGCTTCCTTCAATAGCGCCTTTGCCTTGGCCGGGTCGTAGGGATAGGGCTTCACGTCCTTGTTGAAGCCGAATACGGACGGCGGTCCCATCTGGCTGGCGACGGACGTGCGTCCCGCCCACATCACTGTGCTGATGGCGTCCTTGTTGACGGCATAGTTCAACGCCTGGCGCACGCGCTTGTCCTGCAGCGGGCCGGGTTTGACGTTGTTGAGGGCAATGGCCACGGAGCTGGGCAGCTTGTCAGAGAACACGCTGCCGCCGAGCGCTTCGACATCCGGGATCTCTTCCGGTGCGACGGCGGTATTCACGATATCGAGGCGGTTGGTCTGGAGAGCCGCACGGCGCGCGGCGGGATCTATGGCGACGGTGAGTTCCAGCGTCGGCGCGGGCGCCTTGCGCCATGACGTCGGCACAGCGGCGAAGGTGACAATGGTCGGCGTGCGCCGCGCCAGTTTGTAAGGGCCGGTGCCGACCGGTTCCTTGATAAAGCCGGCAACGCCGAGTTTCTTCCACGCGCCCGGTGCGGGCATACGCAGCAGGGACAGTTCACGCGGCAACTGCACGTCCGGTCCCGCGGTCTCGATCTCGACGGTCAGCGCATCGCGCGCGGTGGCGCGGACGATGCCGCGCAACTCGCGGCTGACCGCGTCGCGCTGACCGACGTCACTTTTGATGTAAGCGACCGCCGTGGTGACCGCCTCCGACGTGAACGGCTCGCCGTTGGAGAACACGACGTTGGGCCGCAGCTTAATGACCCACTTGGTCGGCGCCTCTTGCGTCCAGCTGAGCGCGAGCCAGGGCAGAAGCTCGCCGTCATTGGTCAGGAACGTGAGCGCATCGAACAGTGCCGAATAGGTCGTGCCGTAGGTGACGGACACCGAGTTGAACGGGTTGCCGTAGTTCTCGGGAAAATTGGCAGTGCCGATGCGCAAGGCGCCCGCCGGAGCGGCGGCGGCGTGTGTCCAGAGGAGCACGGCGGCGATTTGAACTGTGAGACAGAAGCGCTTCATGGCGAAGCGGAACTTAGCACGCTCACAGCTTGAGGGTTGCCAGGGGATGATGGTCGCTCACCAGCCGACGCAGCCGCTCCTCAAGCACATGCGTGTAGATCTGGGTGGTGGAGATATCCGCATGGCCCAGCATCTGTTGCAGGCTGCGCAGGTCCGCGCCGTGGCTCAACAGATGCGTGGCGAAGGAATGGCGCAAGACGTGCGGGGAAACCCGCGACGGTGCGACACCTGCCGCAGCCGCGATGTCCTTGAGAAGCAGGGCAAAAGCCTCCCGAGTCAGATGGCCTTGCGCAGAGGGCGCAGGAAACAGCCAAGGCGACGTGGGCTTCGGCGCAGGCCCCTTGCGGGCCGCGACCGTGGCTTTCGCCGGGATGTCCCCATCGCGCACCGCAACATAGGCGTCGATCGCATCGCGAGCGGCGGTGCCCATCGGCACCATCCGCTCCTTGCCGCCCTTACCTCGCACGATCACGGCCATGTGTCCTGCACGCACCGCGGCGATCGGGAGCGACACGAGTTCCGAAACCCGCAAGCCCGTGGCGTAGAGCAGTTCGAGCAGCGCGGTCGCGCGGACGGCGCGGCGCGGCAGCGCGCGGGCCGCCGTGAGCATGGCGTCGACTTCCGCTTCGCTCAGGAATTTCGGCAGGCTGCGGCCCTGGCGCGGGCTGTCGATGCCGGCGGAAGGATCGTCGCTGCGTACGCCTTCGGCGAACAGGAACTTGTAGAACTGGCGAAGGCACGACAACCGCCGCGCCGCCGTGCGCGACGAGGCGCCATCCTTGGCAAGCGTCGCGAGATAGGATTTCAGATCGGACGCCGCGGCGGCGTCAAGGTCCGCGTCTTGCCTGCGCAGAACGGCATCGACGTCGGCGAGATCGCGACCGTAGGCGGCGAGCGTATGTTTGGAGGCGCCCCGTTCCACCGCCATCATCTCGAGGAAGGCTTCGACATGCCGCGAGAGGTCCGCGACGGCCATGGCCGTCACAGCCCGCGCGCGAGCGCGATGTCGGTCGCCACCGCGCGCGCGTCGGCGGCGCGTCCGATTGCGGCGAGACTCTCCACGGCCTTGGCGTACGTCGTCGCCTGCGGCGGACGGCGGGCGTCGAGCATCTGCAGCGCGAGCGCGACTGTCTCACCGATCCGGCGGCCGCGGCTGGCGAGCGTCAGGCTCTGCCACGCGATGACGGACGGAGCCGCGACCGGCAGCGATTGATCCTGGGCTTGTTCCGCCAACAGCGGTTCCCAGTCGGCCAGCGTGATGCCATCGCCGAGTGCCGAGAGCAAACTGAGCATCAATGCACGCCGAGTCGGAGCGAGATCTGGCGCGGCATCGCTATCGGCGGCTGCCCACATCAGCAAGGGATCGCGCACGACCGCACCGCCGGTGACGAGTTGTCGGATCGGCCAGAGGGTATCGTTGACGGCGCTGGCCTCCTGCGCCGTGGCGGCGAGGCCAGCAGCCAGATCGAGCCAGGCTTGCGCGTGAGATCGTGCATCTTGCGCGCCCGCAGGCGGCGCGGCGCTGTCGATGAGAAGAATGCGCACGGCGGTGCCGGCGAACCAGACAAGATCGGCTTCCGGGTTCATCTCGCGCACGGCAGCGCCGTACACCAGGCCGGTCAACATGACGTGACCATCGTCGCGCGCATCCTTGGGTCGCGACAGCACATAGGCGCGTCCGATGACTTCCGCGCGGGCGGCCGGCGCGCCTTGGGCCATCGCCAATTTGTAGACCGCGGCACGTTGGCGGGGCGTTTCCATTGCGATGGCGGCGGTGGACGCCGGCGGCGCACCGGCATCGGCTATCATGTAGGCGTCTCGCAAAATTTTCGCATCGATGAGTCCGCTCTCGACCGCGCGTTCCAGCACGCTCAGCCGTGCGTCGATGTCCGTGGCCGGCGCTTTGGTCGGCGTCGCGGCAATCTGGGCGGCGACCAACACGGCGGTCGGATCGTCGCCCGCCAGCAACTCCGGCGGAATCATCCGCCCGCTCTGGCGCAAGAACGCAAGGATCAGCGGATCGATCGTTCCCGTCGTTCTCGCCGGGGGTGCGCCGTTGCCGCCTTGCGCCACACTCACCGCCCAGAAGAACGCGGGATCGTCGACACCTTGTTCGCGCAGGATGTCAATCGCGAGCCCTGCACCCGTCCCCTGGCCGCCGGCGAGTTGGCACAACACCTGTACCTTCTGCCACAGCGGATCGGGCGTTTGATTCAGCGACAGCGCGCGCTTGGTTTCACCGCAGGCGGCTTCGGTCTTGCCGAGGATCAACTGCGCGTCGAGGTGCTGTCTCGAAAGTGCGGGGGAACGCACGTCGATGGGCACCAGTTCCGCGAGAGCGAGCGCGTCTTGCCACGCCCCCACGGCTGCGAGCGCACCGACCCGCGCCTCAAGCAGGGCACCGCCCGGAACCGCCGATCCCGCTGTCGCCGGCGGGGGCGCGGCACTTAACAGGAACCGTATCGCCAAGCGCCGCGTCGCCGGCGACGGATACCGCGCAGGCAGATTGCCGATCAGAGCACGCGCCGGTTCCGCTTGGCTGTCGCGCCACATATCGTCGGGGAAACCGCCGCCCCGGGAATCGACCAAGCCCATCGCATCGGGCTTCGGCGGCGCGAGCGCGTCGACAGCGATCGTGGGGCCCGCGGGGGTGTCCACCGGCTCGACCCTGGGGGCGGATGCGTCGGCCGGTGCGGCCTCTATGGATGATGTCGGCGCGGGCGTCAGCAGCAGCGGTGGGCCCGGCGCCTGCGCCAAGGCAACGGCGACCAGGCACGCACTCAGCGCGATCCCAGCAACGAGCGTGAGCGGCGCCCGGAAGGCGGTCATTGGGACGCCCGGCTATTTGAACCGGTCGTTGGGAATGACCTTCTCGACCGTCGCGGTCGGCGGCGGCATGTCCCAGGTCGCCAGGAAGGCGACACCGCCAACAATGACTACCGCTACGAGGATGAGAATGATTTTCGCCATAGGTCCTATGACACCGCCTGTGGATCCGGGTTTTGTGCGATTTCGCACCATCTTTCGGGACACCTTAACTGTACCACTGAATGGGTCCCCCCGGCCCCAACATGACCGCGGGGCGTCCGTTCCTCAAGCCCTTGTTCTTTCTGGGGTGCCACGACACAGACGGCGGGGGTGTGTTAAGGTCCGCCGACCATTCTTAAGGATACCTGCCGGTGGACGGCCACACCGAAACATCGCCCCTGGATCTGCCCCGCGCCATCGTCCTGGTTGGACTGATGGGGGCGGGCAAGAGCTGCATCGGCAAGCGCCTGGCGGCGCGCATCGCCGTGCCGTTCGTGGATGCGGACAGCGAGATCGAGCAGGCCGCGGGGCTTTCGGTCGCGGAAATCTTCGCCAAATACGGCGAGCCCTATTTCCGTGACGGCGAACGCCGCGTCATGGCGCGACTGCTTCAGGGGCCTCCTTGCATAATCTCTGCCGGCGGCGGCGCCTTCATGGATGAGGAGACCCGGACGCTGATCAAGGCCAATGGCGTTTCGGTATGGCTGCGGGCCGACCTCGACACGCTCGTTGCTCGCACCAAGGGTCGCACCCACCGGCCGCTGCTGAACACAGGCGATCCGCGCGAGAAGCTGGCCGAGCTGATGCGCATCCGCAATCCGGTTTACGGAGAAGCGGACGTGACGGTAGATACGGGCATCGACAATCCGAGCGTCACCTGTGCGCGCGTGTTGGCTGCGCTTGAAGACTATTTTGGTCACAGCCTGGGCGAGCGGATTGCCTCCTAGCGCGCTTGTGCGGAGCCAAAGACGGCGGGCAATGTGCGCGCCCCACCCTGCAATGTTCGAGAGTTTTTAAGACCGTGTCCGTAACGACTGCCCCCACTTCCAAAGCCGATCATCCCGCGATCGCGAGCAAGCTCTCCGTCGAACTCGGCAAGCGCGGCTACGACATTCATGTCGGGCGCGGATTGATCGCCCGCGCCGCCGAGCTGATCAAACCCGTGCTGCACCAGCCACGGGTCTACATCGTCAGCGACAGCATCGTCGCCTCGCTTTACCTCGAGCCGCTCGAAGCGCAACTCAAAGCCGCCGGCATCCGCTGCGACCACACGGTCGTTCCCGCGGGCGAAAGCAGCAAGGATGTCTCGCACCTTGCCCAAGTGTTGAACGCCATGATCGCCGCGCGCTGCGAGCGGTCCACCATGGTGGTGGCGCTTGGCGGTGGTGTGGTCGGCGACCTGGCCGGCTTCGCTGCGTCGATCCTGTTGCGCGGCGTGGACTTCGTGCAGATCCCCACCAGCCTGCTCGCCCAGGTCGACAGCTCCGTCGGTGGCAAGACCGGCATCAACATGCCGGCCGGCAAGAACCTGGTGGGCACATTCCATCAACCACGCCTGGTGATTGCCGACACGGACGTGCTTGCCACTTTGCCCAAGCGCGAGTTGCTTGCCGGCTACGCGGAAGTGGCCAAATACGGGCTGATCGAGGATGTCCCGTTCTGGAACTGGCTGGAACAGAATGGATCGGCGATGGTCGGTGGCGGCGAGTCCTCGCACGAACTCTTGCGCCACGCCATCATGACAAGCTGCACCACCAAGGCGCGGACCGTCGCGGCCGACGAGCGCGAATCCGGGGTGCGCGCCTTGCTCAACCTGGGCCACACGTTCGGCCACGCACTCGAAGCGGAAATGGGCTACGGCGCCGAGCTTCTACACGGCGAGGCCGTCGCAATCGGCATGGTTTTGGCGTTCGATCTCTCCGCACGGCTGGGCCTATGTCCGCAAGCAGACGCGTTACGCGTGCGTGAGCACCTGCAAGCCGTGGGCCTGCCGGTGCGTCCGCCGCGGGCGGGCCGCAACGGCGCCGTGACGCCGAAACGGCTGATCGCCCATATGGCGCAGGACAAGAAAGTGAAAGACGGGGCGGTGACGTTCGTGCTCGCGCGCGGCATCGGCAAGGCATTCCTGACCGCCGATGTGCCGCTCGATAAGCTCGAAGCCACTCTGGCGGCGGCACAAGCGGCGTGATGCCATGCTGATCACCGCCCTCATCGTCCTTGCCCTGATCATTTGCAGCGCGTTTTTCGCCGCCGCGGAGACGGCGCTGACCGCCACCTCGCGCTCGATGATGTTCCAGATGGAGCAGGAGGGCGACCAGCGCGCCGGCATCGTCAACCGGCTGCTCAAGCGCCGGGAGCGGCTGATCTCGACCATTCTTCTTGTTAACACGACGGTGAACATCCTCGCATCCGCGTTGACCACAGAAGTGATGATCGAAGTGTTCGGCGAGCGCGGCGTCGTCTACGCCACCGGATTGATGACGGCCCTGCTGCTGATCTACGCGGAAATCCTGCCCAAGACTTTCGGCCTACTGCACACCACGGCGACCGCATTGAACGTCGCGCGACCGATGTCATTTCTGGTGTGGCTGTGCACCCCGTTCAACATCGCCGCGCAATGGGTGGTGAACGGCACAATGCGCATTTTCGGCGTGCGCACCGATCACAGCCGCACGCCGGAACAGATCCTTTCCGAGCTTCGCGGCACGATCGAGTTGCACATGGGCGAGAAGGACATCCGCGAAGAAGTCAGGCAAGAGCGCGCGATGCTGCGCAGCGTGCTCGACCTGTCCGAGGTCTCTGTCGGCGAGGTCATGACCCACCGCAAGCGCGTCGTCACCATCGATGCCGCCCTGCCAGTGCAAGAGATCATCGATCAGGTAGCGACCAGCCCCTACTCGCGCGTTCCCCTCTGGCGTGACGAACCGGACAATATCGTCGGCGTGTTGCACGCCAAAGCGCTGCTGCGGGTGGCCGGCGCGGCGGATTTGGACCTCACCAAGGTCGACGTCGTCGCCCTCGCCGCCGCCCCATGGTTCGTCCCGGACACCACCAACCTTCAGGATCAGCTGCACGCGTTCCGTAAGCGCCACGAGCATTTTGCCTTGGTGGTCGACGAGTACGGCACGCTGCTGGGCGTGGTGACACTGGAAGATATCTTGGAAGAGATCGTCGGCGACATCCGCGACGAGCACGATATACCCGTGGCCGGCGTGCGCCCGCAGACGGACGGCAGCTATCTCATCGATGGCGCGGTCACCCTGCGCGACCTGAACCGGGAACTCGATTGGGATCTACCGGACGACAAAGCCACCACCATCGCCGGGCTGGTGCTCTATGAAGCGCGCATGATTCCGGCACCCGGCCAGAAGTTCATGGTGCATGATTTCCGCGTCGAGGTGCTGCGCCGTAACCGCAACCAGCTGACGCTGCTCAAGGTCACACCTCCGCGAGCGCGTGCGGCCGAAACAGCGGCCACAGCCGCCTGACGGACGAGACGTGCCGGCACGCCAGCCAGCCGGCCTTGATCTCCACTTGTCCTCCACTTGACCTCCCCTGGCCCCGCGCCCAGACTGATCTCGCTTGGGTCCTTGAAGGACCCGCCCATGGTTGCTTTTGCGATTGTTGGGACACAACCTTCGGCGGACGTCCGTTCTCGGACTTGACCACGTCACGCGGCTCGCAAATCTGCGGGTCAAAAGGGAGTGTGCGTCAATGACTCGTCGAATCGTTCCGGACGTCATCAACAACCAGACACTGGTCTGGGTCTCGCCGACCGAAACGGCCCGCAATGCCGCCAAGCTGATGCGCGAGCGGAAAGTGGCTGCCGTGCTGGTGATGGAAGCCGAGCGCCTGATCGGCATCATTACCGAACGCGACATGACCAGCCGGGTGGTCGCGGCCGACCGCAATCCCGATACAACCAAGTGCCGCGAGATCATGACCGCGAACCCGGACACCTTGTCGCCCAGCGACACGGCCTCGGACGCCATCGGCATGATGCGCAGCCGCAACTACCGCCATCTGCCGGTGGTGGACGGGACCAACGTGGTGGGCATGGTCTCCGTGCGCGATCTCTACGCGGTCTATAACGGCGAGCTTCAGCAGGACCTGCGGGACCGCGACGCCTTCATTTACGGCGAGAATTACGGCACCGCATAGCGCGCCTGCAGAGCGCGCACTACCCGTAGCGACAGGTCTGGGGTAAGACCGGGACAACAGCGATTGACCCGGTCAGCCCGATGCCGCTTCCGCCGCCCTCACCCGAACGCAAGCTCCTCCACACGCGCAATATCGTGTGCGAGGGATTTGCACGCGCCGATGGTCTCTACGACATCGACGGCTGGATCACAGACGTGCGCACCTATCCTATGCTCAACGAAGACCGGGGCGTCATCCCGCCGGGCGAGCCGCTGCACGGCATGGGCCTGCGCCTGACGATCACGACCCACTACGAAATCACGGATGCGATCGCGGTGACGGATTTCGCACCCATGACGATTTGCCCCCAGGTCACGCCGAATTTCAAACGCCTCGTGGGTCTCCATATGACCGATGGGTTCACGAAGAGTGTCCATCGCGCACTCGGCGGCGTCGAAGGCTGCACGCACCTGATCGATCTGCTCAAGCCCATGGCGATCACCGCCTTCCAGAGCATCGGCGGCCGGCATTTCGCCGAGCAATCCACGCCGGCGCCCGGCAGCGTGGACGCAAAGCGGCGCGAAGGTTTCATCAATACGTGTCACGGCTGGCGCGACGACGGCCCGATGGTACGGCGGACTTTTCCGGAACGGTTTACCGACTAGGTTATTCGCCGGGCGCCGTGAGCTTCAATGCGAGCGCATGTACGCGCTCTTTCAGTTCATCGGCGAGAATACCGTACACCAGACGTTGGCGATCCACCCGCGACTTGCCGGTGAAGGCGGCCGATTCGACCGCGACGTTGAAATGGGTTTCTCCGCCGCCGTCGGTGTGGGCGCCAGCGTGGCCGTGGTGGCGCGCGGAATCGTCCACAATCTCGAGCCGCGTCGGCGCGAGAGCTTGTGTCAGTTTGGTGGAAATGCGTTCGCTGTAGGCGCCCATAGCTTCATCAAGCATAAGCAAGATGAAGATACAAGATTGCCGGGGCCGCCCCGCCCGACCATATTCCGCCCATGCGACGCGTGCTGCCACCAGACGTCGAGCCGTTTCCCGGCGCCCAGGATCAGGATGCCTTCTCGGGCACCGTGCATCGCTGTGCGTGGAAAGGTTGCGACAAATCAGGCGATTTCCGCGCGCCGAAAGATCGCGGCTTAAAGGAGCACTACCTGTTCTGCCTCGATCACGTCCGGGCCTATAACGCACAGTGGGATTTCCACAGCGGCCTCTCCACGGAACAGATGGAAGCGGAACTGCGCGACAGTTCCACATGGGGTCGCCCGACATGGAAGCTCGGCACCCTCGGTGCCGGTCCGCGTCCCGGCCAGAAGACACCGAAAGGGTGGAGCGGCAGTTTTCGCGTGCACGATCCGCTGGACCTCGGCGAACAGACGGCGTTCGACGCCGGCCGGCGCCAGCGGGCCGAAGCGGAGCGCCGGCGACGCGCCAAGCCCGGCGCCGCAGCCGAAGAGGACCGGGCCTTGAAGGTTCTCGATCTGTCCCATCCCTTCACCCTCGATGTACTGCAAGGGCGCTACAAGGACCTTGCCAAAAAGCACCATCCTGACGCCAATGGCGGCTCCGTCGAAGCCGAGACCAAGATGAAACTGATCAACGCGGCGTATCGCACATTGAAGGCGATTCTGACCGCCAGCGCGTAGCGCGCGTCGCAGGGGATATCGAATATGGATCTAAAGCTGAATGACAAAGTCGCGCTGATCACCGGTGCGAGCCGGGGCCTAGGTGCCACGAGCGCGCGTCTTCTGGCGAAGGAAGGCGTGAAGCTTGCGCTAACGGCGCGCACCAAAGCGGAACTCGATGCACTGGCAGAGGCAATCCGCGCCGACAGCGGTGCCGACGTGCTGCCGATTCCCATGGACCTGACCGCGCCCGATGCGTCGGAAGCGGTGCGCGATGCGGCACTCAGCGCCTACGGCCGCATCGACATCCTGATCAACTGCGCCGGTGCCTCGCAGGGCGGCGTGTTCTGGGAAATTCCCGATCGCACCTGGGCGGAGAGTTTCGAGCTCAAGGTGATGGGCACCATCCGCATGATGCGTGCGGTGATCCCGTCCATGATCGAGCAAAAATACGGCCGCATCGTCAACGTGGTGGGCAATACCGGCCTGCAACCCTCGCCGCGGCTGATTCCGGGCTCGGCCGCGAATGCCGCGCTGCTGGCGGTGACGCGCGGCGTGGTGGAGGACCTTGCGCCTCATAACATTGTCGCCAATGCGGTAAATCCGGGCCCAACCCGAACCGAGCGCTGGATCACCTTGATGAACCGCCTGGCCCAAAGCTCCGGGCGCACCGTGGCGGAGGTGGAAGGCGACTACAAACGCCAGATCCCGCGCGGCCAGTTGGCAGAGCCCGAGGAGATCGGCGGGTTGATAGTGTTCCTGGCCTCGGACAAGGCGGCCAACCTGACCGGAGCCTCTCTCACAGCCGACGGCGGCTGGAACAAGTCTATCGGATAGCTATAAAGTGCTGAGGGTGAACGGAAATCCTCCCACGGCGTTGGACGCCGAGGATGGCCCTGCCGATTGCCCCTGTGACGGCGGCGTGCCATAAGGACCGCCGAAAAAAACCGGTCCCCCGACGGTGAAAAGTGGCGAAAACTCCTGCAGCAAGTTCCGAACAAGCCCGCGGCGAATTGGGCGTAGCGACACCCGATAAGCAGGTGTCCGTGCGCGACGTCTTCGGCATCGACTTTGATATGAAGGTGCCTGCGTTCTCCGCGCGCAGCGAACACGTGCCGGACGTGGACACCGCGTACAAATTCGATCGCGACACCACACTCGCAATCCTCGCCGGCTTCGCGCACAACCGCCGCGTGATCGTGCAGGGCTATCACGGCACCGGTAAATCGACCCACATCGAGCAGGTCGCGGCACGGCTCAATTGGCCGTGCCTACGCATCAACCTCGACAGCCACATCAGCCGTATCGACCTGATCGGCAAGGACGCCATCGTCATCCGCGACGGCGTGCAAGTGACCGAGTTCCGCGAAGGCCTGCTGCCCTGGGCGCTGCAGCACCCCGTCGCCTTGGTGTTCGACGAATACGATGCCGGGCGCCCGGATGTGATGTTCGTGATCCAGCGTGTGCTGGAAGTGGAAGGCCGCCTCACCCTGCTCGACCAGAACAAGGTGATTCGCCCGCACCCGGCGTTCCGCCTGTTCGCGACGGCCAATACGATCGGCCTGGGCGATACCACCGGCCTCTATCACGGCACGCAACAGATCAACCAGGGTCAGATGGACCGCTGGAACATCGTCGCCACGCTCAATTACCTGCCGCACGTCGAGGAAACCAACATCGTGCTGGCCAAGGTGAAGGGCTACGACACCGCCGCCGGCAAGAAGACCATCGCCGCCATGGTGGAGGTCGCGGACCTGACGCGCGCCGGCTTCATGGCGGGCGACATTTCGACAGTGATGTCGCCGCGCACGGTGATCACCTGGGCGGAGAACAATTCGATCTTCAACAACATCGCCTACGCGTTTAAGGTCACCTTCCTGAACAAGTGCGATGAGACCGAACGGCCGATCATTGCCGAATACTTCCAGCGTTGCTTCGGCGAAGACATTCCCGGGACGCTGATCGAAGCGGTCGCGTGAAGCACACCTACCAGAGCTATCCCGAGAAGGGCCCGTCCAAAACCGAGGCCTTCAAGAGCGCGACCACTGCCGCGGTAAGAGCGATCGCCGGCAACAAGGACGCGACGGTTGTCTTCACGCCGATTGCGAACAATCAGAAGCTTGGCGCGGTCGGCACCGAAGTGCGCCTGCCGATGCCTCCGCAGAAGCTGAGCCAAGAGAATGTGGTGCGCCTGCGCGGCGCGGCGGATGCGATGGCGCTGCGTCTGAAGCATCACAACGTCGCCCTGCATGCGCGGCGCATGCCCGTCGGCAAGGAAGCCATCGACGCCTACAACGCCATGGAACAGGCCCGGGTCGAAGCGATCGGCGCGGAACAGTACGCAGGGGTCGGCAAGAACATCGGCGAAGCGCTCGAGCAGCGTCTGGCGCTCGAGGGCTACCAGATGGCCCGCACGTTCTTCCAGATCCAGATGGCCGACGCGCTGAAGGTCATGATCCACGACCGCATGGGCCATATGGATCTCGGCCCCGCGGCGTCGCACGTGCGCGAGATTTTCCGCGGCGAGTTCGGCAATAAGCTCGATCCCTACCTCGACGACCTTGCCGAGGCCGCGCACGACCAGAAGAAAAGTGCGGACGTGCTGCGCCGCTTGATCGAAGCGCTGTCGCTGGAGAAAGACGACGGCGGCCGCGAGCAGGACGAGGAGGAAGCCGGCGATCAGGCGCAGGACTCCGAGACCAAGTCCCAGGAGCAGGAGAGCGAGAAACAGGACGAGGAACCCTCCGACGCGCAGGACAGCCGCGGCGAAACCTCCGCCGGCGCGTCCGACACGGATGCCGAAGCGGACGCGGACGATCAGTCGGCGACGGAATCGCAGCTCGAAGCGGCGTTGGAGCCCGGCACCGACGGCAAGGAGACGCGCCCCCGGCCCGGCCACAACCGGAACCAGGGCGAAGCACGCTACAAGATATTCACCAACAAATTCGACCAGGTGGAAGACGCGGCGAACCTGTGCGATCCCGAGGAACTGGCGCGCCTACGCCTGCAACTCGACCGGCAGCTCGCGCACCTGCAGGGCGTCGTATCGCGTCTGGCCAACCGGCTGCAGCGACGGCTGATGGCGCAACAGATGCGCAGCTGGGAGTTCGACCTCGAGGAAGGACTACTGGACGCCAGCCGGCTTGCGCGCATCGTCGCCAACCCGACCCATTCCCTCTCCTTCAAGCGGGAGAAGGAAACCAACTTCCGCGACACCGTTGTCTCGATGCTGATCGACAATTCCGGCTCCATGCGCGGCCGGCCGATCACTATCGCGGCCATGACCGCCGACCTGCTCGCGCGCACGCTGGAGCGCTGCGGCGTGAAGGTGGAAATCCTGGGCTTCACCACGAGCCAGTGGAAGGGCGGGCAATCGCGCAAGCTGTGGGCGGAAACCGGGAAGCCCACGAACCCGGGCCGCCTGAACGACCTGCGCCATATCGTCTACAAGGCCGCGGACCAGCCGTGGCGCCGGGCGCGCAAGAACCTGGGACTGATGCTGCGCGAAGGCATCCTGAAGGAAAATATCGACGGAGAGGCGCTCGCCTGGGCCCACAATCGCCTGTCCGGTCGGCCCGAGCAGCGCCGCATCCTGATGGTGATCTCGGACGGCGCACCGGTGGACGACTCAACGCTGTCGGTGAATCCTGGCAACTATCTCGAACAACATTTGCGCGATGTGATTGCGTATATCGAGAACTACTCATCGGTGCAGCTCCTGGCGATCGGCATCGGCCACGATGTGACACGCTATTACCGCCGGGCTGTGACTTTAATGGATGCGGATGAACTCGGCGGCGCGGTTATGAGCCAGCTGACCGACCTGTTCGAAGAAGACGCCACGGCGGCAATGGACCGAGCGGCAACTCTGGTATTTTAACTGACCATGAGTGAGGTCAGTTATGCAAGCTATGCATGAACGCTCTGCGTGCATTTCGTCAAAATTTGACATCCTCCAGTTACATGCGGCGTCGTATGCTCCTTCAAATATGAGGGGTGCGTCATGTTGCCGGAACGGGCCGTCCACGCTTTTGTGCTCGACCTGTATGACGCGGTGTTGAATCCGGCGCTGTGGGAGACCATTGCGCCGAAATTCGCCGCCCTGCTCAACGCCGATACTTCCGGGCTGCAGACCCAAAACCTCGCCAACGGCTACATCAGCGTGCTCTCCAGCAGTTCGGTCTTCGGTCCGTCCGCGCTCGAAGCTTATCGCGAACACTATTCCAAGAAGGAAATCCTCATCAGCCGCGCGCTGCGCCGCCGGCCCGGTGGTGCGGTACTGAACCACGAAGTCATTGCCGATGCCGAGTGGGAGGAGAGCGAGATCTATCGTGAATTCCTCTCCCACTACGGGGTCTTTCACACCGCCGGCGCGGTGTTCGAGACGGGGACAAACGAGATCGGTGTCATCTCTGCGCATCGTCCGCGCCACAGCGTGCCATTCGACGACACCGCCAAGCAGGTGATCGACATTCTCGTCGGCCACATGCGGCGCTCTTTCCAGATGCACGCCCGTCTCCACGCCGCCACGGTCGACCGCCGCGGTGCTTCGGAGGTCCTCGAACGGTCCGGTATGAAAATCATTCTGGTGGACGGGGCCGCGCGGATTCGGTTCGCGACCTCGGCAGCGGAACGGTTTCTGCAGTCCTCGGAGGATATCACCGCCATCGCTGGGCGCGTGATCGCCACCCAACTCACCAGCAACCATCGCCTGCTGCAGGCGATCCAATCGGCCACGAGCACCGCGACAGGCGTGCTTCAGAGGCCGGAGTCATTGATCGCCGTGCCGCGTCCGAACGGGCGGCCGTTGGCGGTCGTGGCGATCCCGTTCACCCCGCGCGGCAGCGATCCCGCGCTTTCGGAACCGGGCGCACTGCTGATGATCCGCGATCCGGACGCCAGCACCCCCACCTCGGGCGCCCTACGCGAGTTGTTCGGCCTCACGCCGACAGAAGCGGCAATCGCGGCGGCACTGGTGGAGGGAAAATCCCTACAGGAAATCGCAGCGGCAAGCGGCACCACATTCCACACGGTGCGTAGCCACTTGAAGGCCATCACGCAAAAGACCGGCACGCGCCGTCAAAGCGATCTCATCGCGCTGATCCTGCGCAGCGTCGCCGGCCTCGTCCGGCCCCCTCATATGGGGGATGGCAGGGTCTGAAATGACCGGTACTTGCAAGCGTGGTTCATCCCAACGCTTGCACAATGCCCGCCAAAGATAGTGCGTCGCCGTTCCTTCCGGAGATCAACTCCCTCGATGAACTGAGCCTCAATCGGCTGCCGGTGGCGCATCCGGCGCTGCGCAAAGCACGTATCGTCAAGAACAGCCGTCTCAAGAGCGTTATCGAACTCTATCGCGACCGCTCCGCCGGCAGCGGACACTACGAAGTATCCGACCTGCCGGCCATGTTGGGAATCCCTTCGGCACATGCGGACATCCTGCTGCTGCGCTGGGTCGCGATGCTGCCCGCCTTCGACATCGCAAGCGTACGGCTGCTGCTGCGCGACGTCGGCGCGCTGACGGAAGAAGACGTGCCCCTGCCCGACGATGCGGCAATTCATCAATACATCGCACCGGTGCTGCGGTCCGCCACGGAAGACGGCACCGCGCTAAGTCGTGTGGAACTCGATGCCGCCCTGATGGATCCCAGCGGCAGTGGCCGGGAGATCATGCGGCGCCTCATGCTGCTGGTCGCGCTGCGGCCCGACGAGACCGTGCGATTCGTGCGCGATTCCATCGACACCTACGCCGCTTTCGGTCTCTACGCTGGCGCGCTGAAAGAGCAGCGGACGCGGACAACACAGCTGCTCGACGCTATCCGGTCGCTTGCCGGCGAGACTCAGGTGCGCAAGGACAAGATGATGCTCACCGCGCTCGCGGAGATCACGGCGACCTTCCCGGAACTCCTCAGCTCCGCGGAGCGGCGCGTCGGCGCGGCGGAGAAAGTCATCGCGATGTCGTGGGAGAAGAGTACTGGCGCCGCGCTGCGCGCGCACCAGCGCCAGATCCGCGAGGTACAAGTGCTTGTCGGATATCTGGTGGCCGGAATCGACGCGAAGCTGAATGCCTGGCACGCGGCGTTTCCACCCGACGCCCAAGGCAACGTCGCCAAGCGGGTGAACTTCCTGAGTCTCGAGATGGTTCAAAGCCTCGGCGAATTGCGCGACGCCGCCGCACGCGGCACCCGCTCTTCAAGCTTCCCGATGGCGGTGCTGCAGATCGGCGAGACCGACCGCGGCGAAGGCTTTCGCGCCTTCCTTCGCGCCCGTGAACAGCGCGACGAGACGTAATTCGGAGTACAAGCCCATGTCATTCCCCGTCCGGATCAAGACTCAGATGTCCTACGAAGAGATCGAGGACGTTGTTCAGCGCGACTGCAAAGGCGCCTTCGAGATCAGCTTTGAGGGCGTCGAGGAGTACAAAGGGATCACGCGCAAGATCATGACCATCGCCTTCGAAACCGAATCCGACCGGGACGCCTTCCGCGCAGCACTTGGCAAGAAATAGCGCCTACGCCGCCATTCCCTGAAGCTGGTTCTTCTCGGCGGTGAAGCAGGTTTCAAGATAGTCGAATACGGCGCGCACGCGTGGGCTGCGGCGCATGTCTTCATGCGTCACCAACCACACCTCCAGGGGATGGTTCACGTCCTCCGGCAGTACGCGTTTCAGATGCGGATCGGCGTCCGCGGAGATGCACTCATGCACGCCGAGCCCGATGCCTGCCAAGGTCGCCTGGAACTGACCGATGAAACTGGTGGAGCGATGCACGATGCGGTCGCGGCTGAACATCGCTTCGAGCCGCTGCACGGGCGGCCGCTGGCTCATGCTCTCATCGAAGCCGACAAGGGTGTGGCCTTTCAGATCCTCTTTGGTCTGCGGTTCGCCGCGCCGGGCGAAATATTCGCGCGAGCCGTACAGCCCCATGTACATGGTGCCGACCTTCTTCGCGATCAGGTCGGGCTGTTCGGGTCGGAACATGCGCACAGCGATATCGGCCTCGCGTCGGACGAGATTGACCGCGCGGTTGTCCACCAGCACCTCGATGCAGAGCGCCGGATACTGCGCATGGAATGCCGCCAGCCGCGGCGGCAACCAAAGCGCGCCAAGGATCTCAGCGAGTGAAATACGTACCGTGCCGGTGAGTGCCGCCTGCGCCGCTTCCGCCTGGCGTTCGATCGCCAGCGCCTCCTGCTCCACTCGACGCGCGCCGCTGAGCACCTTGTCGCCTGCTTCGGTGAGCACCAAACCACGCGGCGTGCGCTGGAACAGTTGCGCCTTGAGTTGAGCCTCAAGCCCGGCAATGCGCCGGCTGAGCGTCGGTTGGCTGAGGCGGAGTTTCTTGGCGGCGCGGGACAGGCTGCCGGTCTCGGCCACGGCCAGGAAGTCGCGGAGCGCGCTCCAGTCGAGTGAGGTATTCACGATCTTTGGCCCTCTTATGCCAAAACAGCGTCTTCTATACGAAAATGTAGCATCTTAGGGTCCACGCGTCATCCACAGCGGTTGAAATGGAGCACGAGCATGGCGCGTAAATGGGTTCTCGGGACTGTCCTGGCGGTTCTGATCGCCGGCCCGGCCTTCGCCGGCTGCGAAGGGTCGGCCCAGTGGCTGTGGTCTGCAAACTCCGATGTCATCAATCGTTCGACCCAGGCACTTGCCGCGGGCCGTGCCAGCCAAGCCAAAAACTTGGCCGAATCCGCCCTCGCGCACCGCCTCTCCCTGGCAGACACGCGGATTGCCGCCCATAACCTGTGCCTGCTGAGCATCGCCAGCGGAGCGTCCGCGGCGACCGACGCAAACTGCCAGACCGCCCGGACAGGCAAGGAGACCGCAGCCCTGCTGTGCGGCGAGACGATTTCCAAAGCGCGCAAGGTGTCCGGCGCGGATGTGACCGCGGCCATTGCCGGCAATATCGCTGCCGCCGACCGCCGTGGCACGCTCGCGCAGAATTCCGCAGCGCCACGCTGAGGCGGGGCGGACTGAGTACCTGATGGCGCTGATTGCCGTAACACGACTGCGACTACGGCACTGGCGTTTCGTGTTCCCGTTCACGTGGCACACGCTGCGCAGTTATTCCCAATGCCGTGCCGCCGAGGGCAATCTCGCCACGGTGGCACGGCGCGCGGATGGGGCCTATTGGACGCTAACGGTGTGGCGCGACAAAGCGGCCATGCGCGCCTTCATGAGCAGCGGCGCCCACCGCGAGGCCATGCCGCGTCTGCAGCATTGGTGCGACGAAGCTTCGCTCGGGCAGTGGGAACAGGACTCGCCCGTATTGCCCAATTGGGCCGATGCGGAGGACCGCCTGAGCACCGAAGGGCGCTTGAGCGCGGTGAAACATCCCTCGCCCGCACACGTCGCGGGCGCTACGTTGGGTTCTTCGCCAACCGCCATCGTTGAAAGTCACCGCGCATCATGACGCAGACTGTGGGCCAAGCTACGATCTTCGTGCCGGTGCTGGCGATTGTCGCGCTGACCGTGATCGGATTCGTGCGCCTGCTGGTAGCGCGCGTGCGCAGCACTAAAGCGCGTGCGGTAAAGCTGAGCTATTACCGCGCATTCCAGGGCGAAGGTGAACCCGAAATCGCCGCCGCCGCGGCACGCCACTACAACAATCTGTTCGAGACGCCCGTGCTGTTCTACGTGGCGTGTGTGGTGGCCTTCGAGCTTGGTGCGGTCACGTCGACGATCCTCGTGCTTGCGTGGGGCTATGTGGCGGCCCGCATCGTGCAAAGCGTGATCCACCTGACCACGAACAACGTGCGCCACCGCGCGCTTGCATTCGCGCTGGCGTGGGTTTTCCTGCTGGCGCTCTGGGTGCGCCTCGGCATCGCGCTCGCCGCGCAACTCTAAAGACAAAAAGCACGTAAAAACAAAAAAGCCCGCCGTTGCCGGCGGGCTTGTTCGTTTGCGGCGAAGAAGGCGCCTTAGGCGGCCTTCTTCTCCTGGGCGCGTTGCACGCGGCGCTTGATGCGCAGCACGGGCGCTTCCAGCTTGGCGTCCGGCGTCGAGAGCAGGAACGCGTCGATGCCGCCGCGCTTCTCCACCGTGCGCAGACCGTTGGTGGTCAGGCGCAGGCGCACGCGCTGATTCAAGCTGTCGCTGAGCAGCGTCACGGAGTGCAGGTTCGGCAGGAAACGCCGCTTGGTCTTATTGTTGGCGTGGCTGACGTTATTGCCACTCTGAACGCCACGGCCGGTGGCCTGACAACGGCGGGACATCGCCGATCTCCTTACGAATTCGGGAAAGAAGCCAAGCAGTTGCCCGCAAGCCTCCGGAAGCCGCGTGTTGTACTGACCGGGGTTCACCCCGTCAAGCGGAAAGGCCCGCTGACGGCGGGTACAAACGCAGGATTATCAAGAGCTTACCGGCGGACAGCCCGGCTTTTTGGCGCGACGGGTGTACCTTGTGCCGCCTTTGGCCCTTTCGCCCCGTCCGCCGGCGGCAGGAGTCCCGGCGCGGCGTCCGCGAGTCCGTTGAGGGTCTGGCGGGTCTGGATCAGGCTCATCAGCCGCTCCAGAGCGTCTGGGTCACGCAAGATCTCCGACCCGGTTTTGGTCAGGCTGCCGATCGCATGCGACAGGGTTTTGCGCACCACTGCGCCCTGGGTCCGCTGGATCCGGAGCGCATCGGCAATAAGCTTGGCACGGGCGCTGTCCTTCGCCGGCGGCGACCCGGGCTTCTTCGCCGCGGGCTTCGGCTTTCCAAAAAGGTTTTTGAATAAGCCCATGGATCAAACGCCGGGCGCAACCGCATCGAGGCGTTCAGACAGGTCGGCAAGTTTTTCGGTGAGCGCGTCCGGCGACGGATGCGCCACGTCCATGCCGCCCACGGCGGGTTTGAACAGACGGAAGGCGCGGCCGAGCGGGCCTTCCTCCAGCACGTCGCGCACGACGCGATCATCCGCTGCGCTGACCAGGCGTTCGAAACGTCGCACGTAAGCCTGCAAGGCCGTGGCGGCGAGCGGATCGCGACCAACTGCTTCCGCCAGCCGTGTGGAGATTTCCGGATGGGATACAGCGAAATGCAGGAAGGGATTCACGAACGCTGCCACGTCCCCCGAGCCGAACCGCGCCCAGGCGATATCAAGATCTTCGCGCCGAATGACGCCAAGCCGTTCGGCCAGCACCGCGGCGCTCGACGCCATGTCCTGCAGAGCGAAGCGGCGCGTTTCCCCGCCTTCGGTGCGGGCGGCCTGCGCCTGGAATGCCACCAGCGTGCGGGTCTGCGTCTCGGCGATCTGGAGCGTGTGGCGATGCTGCGCGAGCATTTCGTTGAGGGCACGGCTCATCAGCGACAATCGGCGGCGCTGTTCGTTCACGGCGATGAACAACCAGAGTCCCGCGAGCGGTCCACCAACGCCGGCGAAGAAGGCCGCAGCCTCCGTGGGCGACAGCGCGCGCAGGCCGCCGGCAACGCCCCGCAGGTACAGCGCGGCAAAGCCGATCCATGCAACGGATACCACCACCGCAAGGAGCAATCCAACGCGGGCGAGCATGGACTCGGTCGTATTTGCGTTCGCCACGGTTTTCCCCTGATGGATGACCAACTATAAGAGCCCGGATTCCGCGCGTCCATCGCGTGAGCCGTTAATGAGTGTTGCGCCATGAGCTATCTCGACCGCGTTAAGGCTTGTAACCGCCTGGATGTCACCGGCTATCTGCCGTTTGACATCGATGGCCTTCGGTTCGGGTGGGTTAACGCCGTACGCGCAGCGGTCCTTAAGACTCATGCCGATGTCTTTACGGTCACGCCCGAACACGTTGCCTTCGCGGCGGGGTTGTCGACACCTCAGGCGCGAAGCGCCGCTTTTGCGGATATCGTCCCCGCACTCGTCGCGTCCGCCCAGTTCCCAAAGCCGCGCGGCGAACTCTACGCGGTGAAACGCGTGTGGTCGGAACCGGCGGCGTTCACCATGGATCGCAGCCTCGTGGCGGCGTTCGGCGTGCGCGCTTATGGCGTTCATGTGAACGGCTATGTGCGCCGTGCCGACGGTCTGTATCTGTGGATCGGCACCCGCGCCACCGATCGCGACGTGGAGCCCGGGAAGTTCGACAACATGGTCGCCGGCGGCCAACCCGCAGGCCTCACGCTGATGGAAAATCTGGTGAAAGAGTGCGGCGAGGAAGCCGACATCTCGCCTTCCCTCGCCCGCACCGCACGTCCTGTCGGCGTCATTACTTATGCCTTCTCGACGCAGAAGGGCGTGAAGGCCGACACTATGTTCTGTTTCGATCTGGAAATGCCGGCGGACGCCATACCGCGGAATGTCGACGGCGAGATCTCCGGCTTCCACCTGATGCCCCTGGCGAACGTGCTGGCCTTGGTGCGCGACACAGAGCGCTTCAAGTTCAACGTCAACTTGGTGATCCTCGATTTTGCGATCCGCCATGGCGCCCTCGATCCGGACCGGGAACCGGATTTCGAGCGCCTCGTGGCCGGCCTGCGGCGGCGGCCCGAGGTGGACGCACAAGGGTTTATCCTTGGCGATCAATAGGTTAACGCTTGAGTTGCACTGCACAAGGTTGACATCCCGTCATCGCTCCTTCATGTAAGTCCTCTCTTGAGCGGCAGGAGCCGACGGGCTCCGTGTTTTTATGCCGCTTGCGGGGTGCACGGGGACTGGGTAGCCGAGCAACGCGATGCATTTTCTCGATTTCGAAAAACCAATTGCAGAGCTTGAAGGCAAGATCGCCGAACTCAAGCATCTGTCGGACACCGACGGCCTCAACATCGCCGAGGAAGTCAGCCGTCTGCAGAGCCGGGTCGATAAGGACCTGCGCTCCGCTTACGCCAAGCTATCGCCGTGGCAGAAGACGCAAGTCGCACGCCATCCGGATCGGCCGCACACGGTCGACTACATCAAGAACCTGATCGAGGATTTCATGCCGCTGGCGGGCGACCGCCTGTACGGCGAGGACGAGGCAATCATCGGCGGGCTAGGCCGTTTCAAGGGCCGCTCGGTGATGGTGATCGGGCTCGAGAAGGGCCGCGACACCGAGACGCGCGTGAAGCACAACTTCGGCATGGCGCGCCCGGAAGGTTATCGCAAGGCGCGGCGCTTGATGAAGCTGGCCGACCGCTTCGGCGTTCCGATCATCACCCTGGTCGACACCGCGGGCGCGTATCCCGGGGTCGGCGCCGAAGAGCGCGGCCAGGCGGAAGCCATCGCCAAATGCATCCAAGAAAGCCTCGACCTGCGCGTGCCGGTCATCTGTGTGATCATCGGTGAAGGCGGTTCCGGCGGCGCGATTGCGCTGGCCGTCGGCAACGTCGTGCTGATGCTGGAGCACGCCATCTACTCGGTGATCTCGCCGGAAGGCTGCGCCTCGATTTTGTGGCGCGACGGTGAACAGGCCAAGGCCGCCGCCGAGGCGATGAAGCTCACCGCACAAGACTTGGAACGCCTGGGCGTTATCGACGGGATCGTGCCGGAGCCGATCGGCGGCGCACACCGCGCGCCGGATGCGGTCATGGCGGCCCTGCGCGATACCATCGAGACGCACCTGAGCCAGCTGATCCGCATCGACGGCGGCCAGCTGCGCGCACGCCGCCGCGACAAGTTCGTGCAGATGGGCCGCCTCGGCATCGAGTAGTTCGGTTCCGTCCGAGACAAATCCCGATCACTCGTGCCGGTTGGCCGAATATGCGCTACCCTCTGAACCTACAGGGGGTTTGCGGCTATGGCGGCGGCTGATCGTTCATATGGATACGTGACCGAGGTCACCTATCCGTTCCACTACTACCGCGAACTCAATCCCCACATCCAAGCGTTGACGCTGACTTCGGCCGGCCTGACGCCGCCGCTGAAGGATGGCCGCTTCACGTATATCGAGCTCGGCTGCGGGCTCGGCCTTGCCACCCTGGTGCATGCCGCCGCCAACCCCGACGCGCACTTTATCGCCACCGACATCATCCCGGAGCACATCGCGATTGCTGGCGGGATCGCCAAGCAGGCGGGCTTGGACAATGTGGAGTTCCTCGAACAATCTTTCGAGGAACTGGCGAGCGCTGGCCTGCCGGCGTGCGATATCGTGGCGATGCACGGCGTGTGGTCGTGGATCAACGACCTCAATCGCGACCTGATCTTGAAGTTCATCGACCGCAACCTGAATCAGGGCGGCGCGATGTATGTGAGCTACAACGCCCAGCCGGGACATGGCGCGATCATGGCCCTGCGCGAAGCGATGATGGTGGCCTATCGCAGCACCGAGGGTCGGGTTGAGCACAAGGTCGAAGCCGCCCTGCTTTGCGGCCACAAGCTGCGTCAGCTGAACGCGAAATACTTTCAGGCGAACCCGTTGGTGGGCAAGTATCTCGACGACATTACGCCGCTGGCCCCGAATTATCTGGCGCACGAGTACTTCAACGCGGATTGGTGGTCGTTCTTCTTCCGCCAGGTCGCCGGACAGGTCGCGCCGCTGGGCTTGTCGTTTGGCACGTCGGCGCATGTGATGGACACGCTCGAGTTCGTGCACTGCGACGCCGATATGCGCGCCGAACTTGCGCAGATTGCCGATGGGACCGACCGGGAGACGATCAAGGACGTTCTCCTGAACCGCCAATTCCGGCGCGATCTGTTCGTGCGCGATGCGGCGCCGCTCAAGAACAAGACCGCGGCGTTCGATGCCTTACCTTTTGCGAGCGCCGTGCTGCCACAGAATGTGGAGCGGGTCTCAGGCCCCGGCGGTGTCGCGCCGGAAACCGATGTAGCCCGCGCCATCGCCACAATTCACCTTCGCGGACCGGCCTCGGTTTCCGCCATGGCCACGCAGGCCGAATGCGCTGCGTTCTCCGCCGACAGGATCCGGGAGTCGCTCTTGATCATGGCAGCCTTGGGCGCAGCGGAACCGGCCCTGCCATCTGCGACTCTTGCACGGCGCAAGACGCGCTGCGCGCGGCTGAACGAAATCCTGTGGGACCGCGCCACGCGGGGTGACGACGTCTCCGCCACCGCGGTGCCCGTGACCGGCGGCGCGGTCGGCCTGAGCAAAGCTGAGCAGTTGTTCCTGCTCGCGAACGCGCGAGGCCAGGATGCGATCGATTTGGTGATGAAAGCGATTCCCGGCCAGGACCGCGCCGACATCGCCGCCGTGCACCAAACCTTTTCCGCGACGCGCATTCCACTGTTGAGGAACCTTGGCGTGGTGTAGGACGTAAGCGGTTTGATCTGCCAGAGACGCCCCCCCTATGCCCCGCTACGCCTACCTCACGTGTGAACTCAAGAGCCGGGACTTGGATGCCCGGCTCCTGGTGGCGGCTCAACTCATCGCGCGTGGCATGTCCGTCGTGGTGGGCCAGCAATGGAGCATGAACGTCAACGCCGGCCACGTGCCACCTGGGGTGTTCCTGTTCAAGAGCGCCAACAGCATTCAGGTTGAGGCGGCCCGCAAGGTAAAGACGTTCGGCCATCGCATCATCTTCATGGATGAAGAGGTTCTGGCTGTCATCAGCCCCTACATCATCCGCCAGATCACCGGTCCAGGCGTCTTCGACGTCGCGGATGTCTTTCTATTCCAGAGCGATAAGCACCGCGAAATTCTGAACGGCAGCGGCCCCGTCGTCGGTAGCTTGCGTGTCGACCTGCTGCGGGATTACCGCGAACTGTACCAGGCGGAAGCCGACGAGTTCAGACGCGACGGCCGGTATCTGCTGATCAACACCAACTACGGCTTGGTAAATAACGCCTTCGCAAATATTCCGAGCATTCTCGAAACCACCCGCCAAGCCGGGTCGATCGAGACGGAAACCGCGGAGGGCCGGGCCTATATCCAAAGCTGGATCGATGTGGAAACCCGCAACAAAGCGGAGATGGAAAAGCTGATCGGTCTGCTGCAAGGCAAGTTGGGCGATGTCCGTATCGTGCTCCGTTCGCATCCCACGGAGAACCCCGCGCCGTGGACGAAATTCCCCGACGTGCACGTTGTAAGCGGCAGCGCCCCGACCGGATGGCTACTCGGCGCCGAGTTCATCGTGCACACCAACAGCACCACCGGGATGGAAGCCGCACTGCTCGAAAAGCCGGTACTGAATATGAATCCGAAACCAAACACCCCGTTTTCGGAACAGTATGTGATGAATCACGCGCCACCTCTGGCTGCCGATGCAGAGGAAGCGGCGACCCACATCCTCGACGCCCTCTCCAAACCGTCACGCCGCGAGCCGGCAACTTGGTTGCCGACCTTCCCGCCGCAGTGCGCGACTTTGGTCGCAGACGAGATTGCCGCGCGCGCCATCGAGAGTCCCGCGATCACAAGGTGGGACCGGCTGGAACGATCCGACCCCCAAATCAAGAAGTTCACGGTATCGCCGGAAGAATTCGTTGCCCGGCTTAAACCTTTCCTGGTTCGCGCCGGCATCCCCAGCGTCGAGGCCGTGCTGCTCGACGATTCGGTCTTTCTCCTCAAGCCTGCGAACGCCTGATATTTACCGACCGATGACGCACCGAGATGCGGCCAGCGGCGTTATATCGGCATGAAGTCACAGCCGAAGCCGCGCCCCGTTCGCATCACGAGTCCGCGCCTGGTGATCTTCCAACAGGGCGAGTCGCACTATAAGATCGACGCGTCGGATTGCCTGGTCCGCCACGGCGTCATCCGCCCGGGCACCGCCATAGTCAGCTGCGGCAAATCCGGCGACGTGCTTTGGATAGGGCCGGACGATCAAGACGCCTGACGCGGCCCGCAGCCTCGCGCAAGTACCCCGCAAGTCACATGCCGTTGCACGGTGTCACGCAATCGTCTTTGCACCCGCGCCGCAAATGCTCGTACAAGAACCACGGGCAGCGGCATGGGGCCGCAGGTTGGGGATGCAGGTGACGTAACGATAGGAATCCGAACATGAATACGAACACCGCGTGGAATTGCGAGCCCAGCCAACGCATGCTGTTCGAGGAGCCGATCATCCGGCTCTTGATGATGCGCGATGGCGTCGATGCCGCCACAGTGCGCGGCCTATGGCCCACTGCCACCCGCCGCTGGCAGCCCGCGCCAGAGCATCCGAAAAACCGGGACTAGTCCTTCATTAGTGCAGCGACGCCCGGCAAAGTCTTGCCTTCCATCCACTCCAGGAAGGCGCCGCCGGCGGTCGACACATAAGTAAAGTCATCCGCCACACCGGCGGCGTTCAGGGCTGCGACCGTGTCGCCGCCGCCCGCCACGGAGGTAAGTTGCCCGGCCTTGGTCAGGCGTGCGGCGGTCTGCGCCACATGTACGGTGCCGGCATCGAAGGGCTTGATCTCAAAGGCGCCGAGCGGGCCGTTCCATAGCAGCGTTTTGCACTTGGCGAGTTTGCCGTCGAGGGACCAGGCCGTCGCCGCGCCGATGTCGAGGATCATCTTGTCGTCCGGCACCGCCGTGATCTTGCAGAAGGACGCTTCCACGCCTTCCTTGAGACCGTCCGCGACGACCGCGTCGCTGGGCAGCACGATCTCGCAGCCTTTCTCTTGCGCTTTCTTCATGATGGCGCGGGCGGTGTCCGCCAGGTCGCGCTCGCACAGGGATTTGCCGACCGCGACGCCTTGGGCGAACAGAAACGTGTTCGCCATGGCGCCGCCGACGATCAACACGTCCACCCGCTCAATGAGGTGATTCAGGACGTCGAGCTTGGTAGAGATTTTCGCGCCGCCGACGATGGCCGCCACAGGCTTCTTCGGGTTATCGAGCGCAGCGCTCAGCGCTTCAAGTTCCGCCTGCATCTGTCGGCCGGCGTAGGCCGGCAGCAGATGCGCCAGGCCCTCGGTGGACGCATGCGCGCGGTGCGCGGCAGAGAACGCGTCGTTGACGTAGATGTCGCCAAGGGCCGCCAACTCTTTCACGAACGCAGGATCATTCGCCTCTTCGCCGGCGTGGTAGCGCAAGTTCTCCAGCAGCGCGACATCGCCATCGTTGAGCTTTTCGATCACAAGAATGGCTTGGGGGCCGATGCAATCGTCGGCAAAGCGCACGTCCTGTCCGATCGCCTTGGACAGTGCGGGCGCCAGCGGCGCGAGCGACATCGACGGCACGCGCTTGCCCTTGGGCCGATCGAAGTGGGACAGCACGATCACTTTCGCGCCGCGTTTCACCAAGTCCTGCACCGTCGGTGCGAACCGTTCGATGCGCGTCGCATCGGTGACGATGCCGTCCTTCATCGGGACATTGAGGTCCGCGCGGACGAGGACGCGCTTGCCCTTCACGTCCGCCGCGTCGAGCGTCTTGAATGCGGCCATGGGGGCTTAGAGCACCTTGCCCATGGCGACCGCGGTATCGAGCATGCGGTTCGAGAAGCCCCACTCGTTGTCGTACCAGGCCAGCACGCGGGCGAAGTTGCCCTGCAGCACCTTGGTCTGCAGCGTGTCGAACGTGCTGGACGCGGGGTTGTGGTTGAAATCGATCGAGACCAGCGGCACGGAGTTCACGTCGAGCACGCCTTTCAGCTCGCCCTTGGACGCGGCGATGATGGCGTTGTTGATCTCTTCCGCGGTGGCATTCTTGCCGAGCACGCACTTGAGGTCGACGACGGACACATTGGGAGTCGGTACACGGATCGCGCTGCCGTCGAGTTTACCCTTCAGTTCCGGCAGCACTTCTCCCACGGCCTTCGCCGCACCGGTGGAGGTGGGGATCATGGACACGGCAGCGGCGCGGGCGCGGTACATATCCTTGTGCAGGGTATCCACCGTCGGCTGGTCGCCAGTGTAGGCGTGGATGGTGGTCATGTAGCCGTGCTGGATGCCGAAGGTCTTGTTCAGCACATAGGCCACCGGCGCGAGGCAGTTGGTGGTGCACGACGCGTTGGAGACGACCAGGTGATCCTTGGTCAGCTTCGCATGGTTCACGCCGTAGACGACGGTGAGGTCGGCGCCCGCGGACGGGGCCGAAACCAACACGCGCTTGGCGCCGGCTGCGAGGTGCACGACGGCCTTCTCCTTGTCGGTGAAGATGCCGGTGCACTCGGCGACGATATCGACCTTCAGGTCGCCCCAGGGCAGCTTGGTCGGGTCGCGTTCCTTGAGGACCTTCGCCGTCCGGCCACCCACGGAAATGCTGTCGCCGCTGACAACCACGTCTTCCTTGAGCCGGCCGTGGACGGAGTCATACCGCAGCAGGTGGGCATTGGATTCGACCGGGCCCAGGTCGTTGATGGCCACGATCTCCACATCGGTCCGCTTGGCTTCGATCAGAGCGCGGAACACGTTCCGACCGATGCGGCCGAAGCCGTTGATGGCGACACGAACCGGGGCTGAGGACATGGAATGGCATCCTTACGGGGGTGGGGCGGGCAGGACCGCGCCAGGAACTGGGAAAGTCCGGGGGAAATACAATAGTCCCCCCCGGATTCCAAGACCGGGCCTGGGCGTTCTATGCTGTGATCTAGGTCAAAAAAGGGCGCGCGCATGTTCGAACCGGCAGAAGTGGGCGCAAAGCTCTCAAAACACGCCTTCGACCACCTCAAGGAGGGGCTCCGTCTCGACCTCGTGAAGCTCCAGCAAGACCTGCGGGAGCCCGGCGACGTCCCGGTTATCCTGGTGGTGACCGGCATCCCAGGCGCCGGGGTGGTGGATACGGTCAACCTTCTGAACACCTGGATGGACCCCCGGTGGATCGCCACCACGGTTTTCGACGCCCCAACCGAGGAAGAGCGGGAACGGCCCCCCTTCTGGCGGTATTGGCGCTCCCTGCCCGCCGCAGGCACCATCGGCCTCTACCTCGGCGGCTGGTACGAGGAAACGCTGCATCAAGCCGCCGTGGGTCGCCTCTCCGCCAAGAACTACGCGCAGCATCTCGGCCGCATCGCCGACTTCGAACGGACCCTGAGCGACGACGGTGCCCTTATCGTGAAAATCTGGCTGCATCTCGGCGCCCAGGTCTTCAAGCACCGGCGGAAGGAGCACCGGGACGCCGACGCACTGGTCGGCTTGCGACCCACCGACACCTCCCTCGGCCTGCCGGGCGGTTACAACCGCACGATCAAGGCCGCGGGCAAGATGATCGAGACCACCCTGAAGCCCGGCGCACCGTGGCATATCGTCGAAGGCACAGATGATAGATACCGCCGCGCAACCGTGCTCGGCTTGGTCCGCACGGCGCTCGCAGATCATCTCAAGCTGCGCCGCAAGCAGCGCAAGAAGGCCGAGAAAGCCCGCAAGAAGAAGACGGTCGAGAACACGCTGATCGCGGCGGGCACAAAGCAACGCAATGTGCTCAGCACCCTGCCGATGCGTTCCGTCACCCATCGGGCCTATCAGAAAAAATTTCATGCTTTGCAGCGGCGCATCTATGACGCCCACAAGAAAGCGCGAGAGATTGGCCTTTCCACGGTGCTGGCGTTCGAGGGATGGGACGCGGCCGGCAAAGGCGGCGTGATCCGCCGTTTGAGTTACGCGCTCAACGCGCGGAACTACAAGATCATTCCGATCAGCACGCCCACTGACGAGGAGATGGCACATCACTATCTGTGGCGCTTCTGGCGCCAGCTGCAGCGCGCCGGCCGCATGACCATCTTCGACCGCTCATGGTATGGCCGCGTGCTCGTGGAGCGGGTCGACAAGCTGATCCCACCGGACACCTGGACCCGCGCCTACAGCGAGATCAACGCCTTTGAAAAGGAACTGTGCGGCAACGGTACGCTGCTGCTCAAATTCTGGATCCACATCACCCGCAAAGAACAGCTCAGCCGCTTCGAGACGCGTGCCGATACGCCCACCAAGAGCTGGAAGTTGACTGCTGATGATTGGCACAACCGGAAGAAATGGAACGACTACGAGACCGCGGTAAACGAGATGGTCGCGCAGACGTCCACCGAACTTGCGCCCTGGCATCTGATTTCCGGCAACGACAAGCATTATGCGCGGATTCAGGTGCTAGAGATTCTCGCCGAAGCACTGGACGCGGCGCTCAAGGCTCACGGATACAAAGCAGTTACGGTCTCACGCTCCGGGCGGGGGCGATAAGCGCTCACGGAATCCTGTGGTGGCCGTTTCGACGCATGGTATATCCTCGCGCCGACGGAATTAGGCCGCACTGCACAATAGCTAGGTTTTTGGCCTATTTTTGAGGGGATTGGCGCGGGTATGAGCGCTGCAACCAACACCACGGATGCTACGACAGGCAAGGCCGCGCAGCCGTCCATGCTGGCCACGGCGATGCCATTGCTGTTGCAGCTGCGGAAGCTGGCGTTTCTGCTGTTCTTCGTCACCACGCTTCTCTTCTTCTTATTGCGCCTCGCCGGCGACCCGGCGCTGGTGCTGGCGGGCAACGATGCCTCGCCGGAGCAGCTCGCGGCGATCCGCAAGCAGTTCGGCCTCGATCGGCCGCTGTTTATCCAATACTTCAGCTACATGTGGCACGTTCTGCAGTTCGACTTCGGCAAGTCGCTCGCAAGCGGCGAACCGGCGCTGTGGAAGGTGCTCGATATGCTGAAGCGGACATTGCACCTGGCCGTGATGGCGGTGGTGTTCTCCGCGAGCCTGGCGATTCCGATCGGTGCATGGCTCGGCTTCCGACCTGAGACTCTTGGCCGTCGTATCGTCGGCGCGATCATCTTCGTTTTCCAGGGCGTGCCCGGATATGTCACCGCGCTGGTGCTGATCCAGCTCCTGGCGGTGAATTGGCATTTGCTGCCGTCGCTGGGCTATGGCCCTCTGGAATGGAAGACCTGGATCATCCCGACCGTCTCACTCGCCTTCTTCATGGCGCCAAACTTGATTCGCGTCACCGCCGCCAATGTCGCTGAGGCGATGCGTGAGGACTACATCCGCACCGCCCGCGCCAATGGCGCAAAGCCGCGGGAGCTGCTGTGGAAGCACGCCGTACCGAACGCCCTTCTCGGCACCGCGGCCCTGCTCGGTACCCAGTTTGCCATGCTGATGGGCGGCAGCGCGATCATCGAGACGATCTTCTCGTGGCCCGGCATCGGCTGGCTGCTGCTTGAGTCCGTTCAGACCCTCGATTTCCCGGTGGTGCAGGCGGAAGCCTTCGTCATCGCGATCCTGGTGTTCACTATCAATGCGCTGGTCGATCTGAGCTTCCGCTTCCTCGATCCGCGCCTGCGCAGCAAGGGAACCTGAGCGTGACAGAAACGTCTGCCTCAGGTGTCATGTCCCGCTTCAATCGTTCCAAGCTTCGGAACGCGGCGAGCTTTGAGATCGTCGTGGCGTTCACGCTGCTGGCGATCGTTGCGTTCCTGGCGATCTTCGGGAAACTGCTGCAGTCGCACGATCCCATGCAAGGCGACCTGATGGCGCGTTTCACGCCCTTGGGTCAGAAGGGCTTCCTGCTCGGCAGCGATCATCTCGGGCGCGATCTGTGGAGCCGCATGCTGGCCGGCCTGCAGTGGTCCATGGGCTGCGCACTCACCGCCAACATCATCAACCTGTTCATCGGCACGACGCTGGGCCTGATCGCCGCGGAACGGCCGGGCTGGCCGCGCACGATTGCGCGCCAGATCACGGATACCCTGCAATCGTTCCCGTTCCTCGTCGTCGCCATCGTGGTGGTGGTGATCATCGGCCACGGCTTCTGGCCGCTGGTGCTGACGCTCGGCTTCCTCGCGTGGCCGATCTTCCAGCGCGTGGTCTATGCGGAAGCCTCCAGCATCTTCCAGCGCGACTATGTAAAGGCCGCGCGTATCGCCGGCGTCGGCCGCATCACCATCATGTTCCAGCATGTGCTACCGGGCGTGCGCGCCAGCCTGATGGTGATTTTCGCTTTCCATTTCGCCGGCCTGCTGATCGCGGAAAGCGCACTTTCGTTCCTGGGCATTGGCGCGCCCTTAGGTGTGCCCACGTGGGGCAACATCCTCGCCGAAAGCCGCCAGTACATGCTGAAAGCACCGTGGATGATGTTGGTGCCGGGCGGCGCCATCGTTGTCACCGTGGTGACCATGAACCTCGTGGGCGACGGGATCGCCGGACTTGCGCGCCGCCGCGGCCGCAGCATCGACGCGTGATCCGGTCATGAACACCGCCTCCGATCGTCCGGTCGTCCGCATCGAAAATCTGTCGCTGGCTTTCCTCGGCCAGGACACGGTCGTCGAAGCCCTGCGCGGGATTTCCCTGAACATCGCCGCCGGCGAGATCGTCGGCCTGGTCGGCGAGTCCGGCTCCGGCAAATCCGTCACCGCCATGAGCCTGCTGCGACTTCTGCCGCGCGGAAAAACGCGCATTCCGGCGACCTCCAGCGTCAACGTCCTCGACCGCGACGTCCTGAAGATGAGCGACGTGGAACTGCAGCGGGTGCGCGGCGGCGAAGTGTCGATGATTTTCCAGGAGCCGATGACCGCCCTGAACCCGGTCTTGCGCGTGCGCGAACAGATGTTCGACGTGATCCTGCGCCACCAAAAGATCACCGAGGATGATGCGCGCAAGCTCTGCATTGATCTGCTCCGGGACATGAAGATTTCGGACCCGGAGCGCACTTTCAACGCTTATCCGCACGAACTCTCCGGCGGCATGCGCCAACGCGTGATGATCGCCATGGCGTTCTCCTGCCGCCCGAAGCTGATCGTCGCCGACGAGCCCACCACGGCGCTGGACGTCACCGTGCAGGCGCAGATCCTGAGCCTATTGAAGGAACGCGCCACGGCCACCAACACCGCCGTGTTGCTGATCACCCACGATCTCGCCGTGGTCGCGCAGCTCTGCGACCGCGTTTATGTCATGTACAAAGGCAAGATCGTCGAGGAAGGGCCGACCAAGACGGTGATCGGCAATCCGCAGCACATTTACACCCGCGCGCTATTGAATGCGCTGCCCGAGGGCAAGGCGCCGAAGTCGCGGCTGGAAACCGTCGCCGCAGCCATGATCGAAGGCGAAGCCGCGGTTTCACCGGTGCCCGCGGCGCCGATCCAACCCGTGCAGGTCGCGAGCGGCAAGCCGCTGCTGGAAATCCACGGCGCCACCGTGCGCTACCCAAGCCGTTTCGATTTCCTCGGCCGCACGACTGCCTATAACACCGCCGTCGACGGCGTTTCGCTCACCATCAACGAGGGTGAGACGGTGAGCATTGTCGGCGAGTCCGGCTGCGGCAAGACGTCACTGGCGAATACGTTGGTGGGCCTCGTGCCGCTATCCGGCGGACGCATCACCTATCGCGGCCAGGATCTTGCGAAACTCGATCCCGCCACTCGCCGCGAGATCCAAATCGTATTTCAGGATCCGCAGAGCTCCCTCGACCCGCGCTGGCCGGTGTGGCGCATCATCACCGAGCCACTGACGGTTGCGGGGCGTAAGAGCCGCGCCGACCTTCGCGCGGCGGCGGGAGAACTCTGCACCCTGGTCGGGCTCGATCCGAAGATGATCGACCGCCTACCACATGAATTCTCCGGCGGTCAGCGTCAGCGCATCGCCGTTGCCCGCGCGCTCTCGGTGCGTCCGCGCCTGCTGCTGCTCGATGAACCGACATCGGCGCTGGACGTTTCGGTGCAAGCGCAGATCCTCAATCTGCTGCTCGACCTGCAGGCCACGTACGGCCTGACCTACCTGTTCATCTCTCACAACGTCAGCGTGGTCCGGCACATCTCGGACCGGGTCGCTGTGATGTACCAGGGCCAGATTGTGGAAACAGGTCCGGCGGATCAGGTACTCAGTCATCCGACTCACGCGTATACCCGCACCCTCATGGATGCGGTGCCCAGCCTGGAAAAGGTCTTTTCCGCAGCCTGAGGTTTCTGTAAGGATTTCAGGTATATATTCAGGGTTGTGGTCTGCCAAAGTTCATGCAACCGCGTTTCTCTTACGCGCGTAAGAGGTGTATCCTCTGCTTGCCTAGCTGAGGTCGCCCCGGGATGGGCCGCACAGAAGACGTCCCGACCGCTACACAGAAGTGAGCGTGCCTGATGCTTCCAAGTTCGCCGGAACCGCTGCGCAATGCGCTAAACCGACTGACGTTCGGCGCGCGCGATGTCGACATGCAGATCGTCAACGCCCAGGGCTTGGCGTACTGGCTGAACGATCAGTTCAACGTTCCCACCGGTGACGATCCCGATCTGGCCGCGTTCATCGCTGGACAGACGATGCACATCGAGTACGCGGCGCCTGCACCTACGGATATGCGTGGCACCTGGAGCGCGGTGAACGAAGAGCGACCGCTCAACTATCTTACCGCGCCGACACAAGTGCTATTCACGGTCGCGCGGCTCACCGGCAGCACCTATTCCGGCACCGAACGCAACCGCATTCGCCAGGAATTGCTGGCGGCGACGTGGATCCGCAACACTCACAGCCGCTATCAGCTGCGGGAGTTCATGGCCGACTTTTGGCACAACCACTTCAACATCGGCAAAAACGAAAACGACATCGCCACCGCGCTGTTGCCGCTTTACGACCGCGAGGCGATCCGCCCGTACGTTTTCGGCGACTTCCGCGCCATGCTGGAAGCGAACGCCACGTCGCCCTCGATGCTGATTTATCTCGACAACTGGGTCAGCACGGCCACCACGCCGAATGAGAACTACGCCCGCGAGATCATGGAACTGCACACACTGGGCGGCGGCAACTACCTCGGCGTCGATCTCAACAGCGCCCCGCACACGTTCGGTACCGACGGCGTGCGGTCCGGCTTCACGGACCAGGATATCGTCCAGGCTTCGCGTGCATTGTCGGGATGGACCATCAAATACGGCCAGCGATTCAATAATATCACGCAACCGTTGACCGGAGAGTTCACTTACAGCGCAGCACAGCATAACACCCGTGCGGGCGCACTCCTGGGCATCGACGTTTCGGGCCTTACGGCCGACATGGCGCAAGGCCGCCGGTTCCTCGACATGATCGCCTATCATCCGGGCACAGCGACATTCGTCGTCACCAAGCTTTGCCGACGCATCTTCGGCGATTCACCGCCGCAAGCGGCCATCGACCGCGGCGTTGCGGCTTGGCTCGCCAACAAGACCGCGCCGGACCAGATCCGTAAGGTGATCGAGGCCATCGCCCTCGGCGGGCCCGAGATCTACAGCGGTGACCGGGCCAAATTACGTCGCCCCTACGAACGCCTGATCGCGCTGGCGCGGACGACCAACACGGTCGTCAACGCGTCCACCACCATGACCACGGTGCTCGACGGGATGAATGACGGCCTATTCGCCTGGCCCGCACCCAACGGCCGGCCGGATGTGAACGAATACTGGCTGGCGACGGGCGCCAACCTGACGACCTGGAACCTGCTGCTACAGTTCCCGGCCTGGGTCACCAATCGCACGACGCTGCTGGACCAGACGCCAATCGACGGCCTCGTCTCCGCGCTCCCGCTGGTGGAATATTGGGTCGGACGGTTGGTGGGCTTCGCCCTGGCCGCGCCGACGATGACTGCGCTGGTGGCCGATCAGGGCGGATCGCAAGGCGTTCTGGCCGCGGTACGCGCCGGGATGACAACGACCGCCCAAATCAACCGCATTGAAACCGCCTTGCGCCGGTTGGTGAGCATGATCGCCACCACCGAAGAATTCTCGTACCGGTAGGAGGTGGCGATGAAGCTTTCTCGACGCAATCTCCTCTCGGGCGCGACCGCCGGCACCCTCGCCTCGCTCGGGCCCGGCCTGAACGTGGCATTCGGCGCAGACACGCGCGATGTGCTGGTTGTGATCTTCCAGCGCGGCGCCTGCGACTGGCTGCAGATGCTTTCGCCTGCCGGGGATTCCAACTACATCGCCGCGCGCCCGTCGATCCGCGTGCAGACGAGCGGCGCCACGGCCGGCATCGGCATCGGCAGCATGGGGTCGACCGACTTCTACCTGAGCAATGCCGCACCTGAATTGAAGGCGCTGTACGACGCCGGCAGCCTCGCGTTCGTTCAGGCCACCGGCCTGAAGACCACGGATCGCAGCCACTTCACCGTGCAGGACATGATGGAGCGCGGCTTCACCGATGGTGAAATCGCCGCCCACAGCGGCTGGCTGGCGCGGCACCTGGCCTCGCTCGGCGGGAAGCTGCCGACGCTGTCCACGGTGGCGGCGAGTTCCAGCACGCCAACGGCGCTGCTGACGAATTCAGCGACGGTCGCGATCGCAAATGTCGCCAGCTTTGCGGTGCAGGGCGGCACCACTAACGCCAATCTGCTGCGCGCCATGAACCAGAGCAACGGCGCGACACCTTCCGCCTATAAGCAACTCGCCAACGATACCCTGAGTGCGGTCACGAGCGTGCAAGCCAGCCTTGCGGGTCTGGACAATTCCGGCGCCGCTGCGGCGGGCTACACTAACGGCGCTTTGTCGCAGCCGCTGCGGTCCGTGGCGCAGCTGATCAAGATGAACGTCGGCCTTACGGTCGCCACCATCGACTACGGCGGCTGGGATATGCACAACTCGCTGGTCAGCGAGTTCAATACGCGGACGCTTGAGTTCTCCCGGGCGATCAATGCGTTCTGGACCGACATCGCCGCCTATCGCAGCAACGTCACCGTGGTCACCATGACCGAGTTCGGCCGACGCTTGCAGGAGAACACCAGCCAAGGCACCGACCACGGGTCCGCCTCCGGCATGCTGGTGCTGGGCGGCAACGTGAACGGCGGACGCATCTACGGCACGTGGCCCGGGCTCGCGCCCAGCCAGCTGTACGCAGGCGACCTGGCGGTGACGACGGACTATCGCCAGGTGCTGGCGGAGATCATCACCAAGCGGCACGGCGAATCCGATCTCAGCAAGGTGTTCCCGACGGTGAAATACGCGCCGCTCGGGATCGTGAACGCACCCGCCTAGACGGGCCTAACTCCCGCAAGGACGCGTCGGTGCGCGGCTGCTGGCGCCGACCCATTCATAGATGTCGGTCTTGGAAGACTCGCATTTGCCGCAACTGCCGCAGGGCAGCCGGTCGCTGACGCGGCGCGCGCGGCCCTTGGCGATCCAGGTGTCGAGGATGCCCTTCATGGCCTGCGGGTCCATCGTGAAGCGCTTGGCCAAGTCATCGAGCGAGGCTTGGCCGCAGGCCGCGAGATAGCTCTTTACGTCAGTGAGCAGCATGGCTCATTCCAACGGGAGGGGCGCCGCGGACTTGCGGCCGCTCACGGCGAGCATGATCGCACCGATCAGCAACGCCGCTAACACGCCGCCGATCCAAACGGCCGACTGGCCGGGATGCCGCGCGAAGGTCCCGATCTGGTAGGTCAGCACACCGATGCTGTAGGCCAGCGTCGTGGAATAGACCGCGACGAACACCATCCAGCGCGCCGAAAGCTCGCGGTAGTAGGCCGACAGCGCAGACATGCACGGCGAATACAACAGGATCACCAGCAGGTAGGCGAATGCGCCGAGTTGTCCGTCGAAGTGCTTCGCCATCTCGCCCATAGATGTGGACGCCTTGTGCTCGTCCGCGTCGTGTACGGCGACATCCACGCCCAACGGATCGAGCACCTTGTCCGCCAGGGCGACGAGGTTGGTGGGGATGGTGGCAAATGCGTCGCCGATACGACCCGCGAAGGTCCAGGCATCTTCTTTGCTGCCCGCGTCACCGGCCATTTGGGTGTAGAGAGAGTCCAGCGTGCCGACGACCACTTCCTTGGCGAAGATGCCGGTGATCAAGCCGACCGACGCGGGCCAGTTCTCTTCGCGCACGCCCATGGGCTGGAACACGGGCGACATACTTTTGGCGATCGTGGCCAGGACCGAGTTCTCGGTGTTCTCGTTGCCGAAGCTGCCGTCACGGCCGAGCGAGTTCAAGCAGGTCAGCACGATCGCCACCATGACGATGAACTTGCCGGCCTTGAACACGAAGGCCTTCAGGCGCTCCCACGTGCGGATCAGGACGCCACGAAGGGTGGGCATGTGATAGAGCGGCAACTCCATCAGGAACGGCGCAGATTGGCCCGAAAGCACGGTGCCCTTGAGCAGGAGGCCGGTGATCACCGCGAAGACGATACCCAGCAGATACAGCGCAAACACAACGTTCTGTGCGCCGGTCGCGAAGAAGGCCGCCGCGAACAGGGCGAACACCGGTAGGCGCGCGCCGCAGGACATGAAGTGCGACATGACCGCCGTGAGCACCCGGTCGCGCTGGTTCTCGAGCGTACGGGTCGCCATCACGGCAGGCACGGTGCATCCGAAACCGACCATCATTGGGACGAAGGATTTGCCCGGCAGGCCGAGCCCCTTCATGAAGCGATCCATCACGAAGGCAGCGCGCGCCATATAGCCCGTATCCTCCAGCACAGAGAGGAACAGGAACAGGAAGCCAATGATCGGGATGAAGGTGGACACAGTTGTGACACCGCCACCCGCGCCTTTGGCAACGATGGTGACCAGCCAGTCCGGAAGGCCAAAAGAGGTCATGCCCCGGCCGAGGCCTTCCACCAGCACTGTGCTGGTGAAGATGTCGAAGAATTCCTGGAATGCACCGCCGAGGCTGATTGTGAACAGGAACATCAGGTACATGACGGCGAGAAAGATCGGAATGCCGAGCACCCGGTTCAGCACCACCGTATCGATACGATCCGTAATCGTACGGCTCGCGCGACCGCGCCGCTCGACTGCGGCCTCTACGAGGTCGTGGGCCGCAGTGTAACGCGCATCGGCGATGACGATGTCCGCATCCTCGCCGATTTCCGCGGCGATCGCCTCCTGCGCTGCAGCGATGCGATCACGCACGCTGGACGCCACCAATGCCGTGAGGCCGGCGTCGTCCTCCAACAGCTTCAGCGCCAGCCACCGGGCGGGCCAACGGTATTGCGCGGCCACCGCTTCCACCTGCTGCGCCATCGTTTCGACTGCGCGCAGCACCGCCGGCGGATACTGCACGGCGTCGCGCGGGACCGGGGCATCATTGGCAGCTTGGGCAATTGCCGTCTTGAGCGCCTCCACACCTTCGCCCGTGGTCGCAACAACGCCGACGACCGGTACGCCCAAGCGGCGGGCGAGCGCGCCGAGGTCGATCCGCAGGCCTGCGTCGCGCGCCGCGTCCATCATATTCAGCACCACCAGCATCGGCACCTGCATGTCGACGAGTTGGGTGGTGAGGTAAAGGTTCCGCTCCAGGTTGGCGGCGTCGAGGATGTTGATGATCAGGTCAGCTTCGCGGCTGGCGATGTAATCGCGCGCGATGCGCTCATCCATCGAGCCGGTACCGATCGCAACGCCGAGGGTATACACACCCGGCAGATCGACGACCTGGAAGGTATGACCATCGTGGCGATATTGGCCTTCCTTGCGGTCGACGGTTACGCCGGGCCAATTGCCCACACGCTGATGCGCACCGGTGAGCGCATTGAACAGTGACGTCTTGCCACAGTTCGGATTGCCGACGACGGCAATACGCGGCGTCTGAGAAGTGGTTGAGGCGTTCATGGCGTGTCAGCGGCTACGTTGCAGCGTTCAACCGCTACGGCAGCGGCCTCACCACGCCGCAAGGACAGCGCGAAGCCGCGCACGCGTATTTCCAGCGGATCGCCCAACGGCGCCACGCGCTCGATGGAAACGAGGGTCCCCGGCGTCAGGCCGAAGGCCAGCAGCTTTTCACGGTACGAGCGATCGGCCTTGTCCAGGCCAACGACGCGGACCGTGTCGCCGACTTTGAGCTGGCCGAGATTTAGACGGGCTTGCATCTGGGTCCTGTGGGCCGACAATCGGCCCGGCACCTGCGCTATGGATTAAGTATTGATAGTGAGAATTGTTCGCAAGTGGCAATTGTGCATTGACCGGGGTCAAGCGGCACTATCTTTTAAGGCATCGCCCAGCGACTGCCACTTAACACTCTGAAATATCAAGATTTTATATGGGATGGCAGTTCTGGATCGACCGCGGGGGTACGTTCACGGATATCGTGGCAAAGGGCCCCGATGGCCGGATTCAGGTCCGCAAGGAGCTGTCCGAGACCCCGCACCTCCCGGGCGATGCGGCCTTGCGCGGGATTCGCGCGCTGCTGGCGGACGCAGGCGTCGATACGACGGGCGCGTTTCCTGGCGCAGCCGTGGACGCCATCAAACTTGGGACCACGGTGGCCACCAATGCGCTGCTGGAGCGCAAGGGCATGCCGACCCTACTCGCCATCACCGCCGGGCACGCCGACGCCCTATTGATCGGCACCCAGGCGCGGCCGCGCCTGTTCGATCTGAATATCATCCGCACACCGATGCTCTACAGCCGTGCGGTGGAGATTCCAGAGCGGGTGGCAGCGGACGGTACAGTCCTGCGCGAACTCGACGAGCGCGCGACGCGCCGTCTCCTGCAAGATGCTTATGACACCGGCTTGCGCGCCGTCGCGATCGTGTTGATGCATGGATATCGCTATCCGGCGCACGAGGCTGCGGTGGCGCAGATCGCGCAGGAGATCGGGTTTACGCAAGTTTCCGCTTCTCACGCCGTCAGCCCGCTGGTGAAACTGGTGCCACGCGGCGACACGACGGTCGCAGATGCGTATCTCTCACCGGTCCTGCGTCGCTACGTCGATCAACTCAGCGCGGATATCGGCGGCACGAAGCTTCTCGTGATGCAGTCCAACGGCGGGCTCGCCGAAGCCGACCGCGTGCGCGGCAAGGATGCGGTGCTGTCCGGGCCGGCCGGCGGTGTGATCGGTGCTGCGGAAACCGCGCGCGCGGCGGGCCACTCTCGCATCATCGGCTTCGATATGGGCGGCACATCGACGGACGTGTGCCATGTGGCGGGCGATTACGAGCGCACCTTCGACACCATGGTCGCGGGCGTGCGCCTGCGCGCGCCGATGCTACAGGTCCATACGGTCGCAGCGGGCGGCGGATCGCTGCTGATCTTCGATGGGCATCGATTCCGCGTCGGCCCTGAATCCGCCGGCGCCAACCCGGGGCCCGCCGCCTATGGCCATGACGGTCCGTTGACCGTGACCGATGCAAACGTACTGCTGGGGCGCATCCAGCCAGAGTTCTTTCCGAAGGTGTTCGGGCCGCGCGCAGATGCACCGCTCGACGTGGCCGCCGTACGGCGGAAATTCGCAGCCCTCGCGGACCATGTGGCCGCAGCAAGCGGCCGCAAGCGCACGCCGGAAGAATTGGCGGAGGGCTTCCTCGCCATCGCCGTCGACAACATGGCGCGTGCAATCCGCAAGATCACCGTGGAGCGCGGCTTCGATGTGACGACCTACACCCTCGCCTGCTTCGGCGGCGCAGGCGGTCAGCATGCCACCCGCGTCGCGGACGCGTTGGGCATGACGCAAATCCTGATCCACCCTTTGGCCGGCGCGTTGTCGGCCTACGGCATCGGGCTCGCACCACTGCGCGTCATCCGCGAGATGTCCATCGACCTGCCGCTCGAAAGCAAGGAGATCAATGGAATTGTCGGCAAGCTGGCACGCGAAGCGGCTGCCGCCGTGGCCGCCCAGGGCGTGAACGGAACGACGACGATCCGTCGTGTTCATGTCCGCTATGCCGGAACGGATTCTTCTCTTGTCGTTGGCTTCGGCACGGCGAACGAGGTCGCCGCGGCCTTCACGGCCGCGCATCTGGCACAGTTCGGCTTCACGATGGACCGCCCTTTGCTGTGCGCGATGGCAGAGGTTGAGGCCTTCGGTGGCGGCGCGAAATCCGATCCGTTCTTGTCCGCGGATACGCCGGGCACACCGGCGGCGAACTTCGGGATGCCGATCTATCGGCGCGAAACACTCGCACGCGATCAGCGTATCGCCGGCCCAGCGCTCATTGCCGAAGCTACGGCGACAACCATCGTCGAGGATGGGTGGGAAGCCACCGTCGACGACCGCGGCAACCTATTGCTGAAACGCATCCGTCCGCGTCGCGCGAGCGCGATCGATACCGCCGATCCCTTACGCATCGAGCTTTTCAACAATCTGTTCATGTCAATCGCCGAGCAGATGGGCGCGGTGCTGCAGAACACCGCCCAGTCGGTGAACATCAAGGAGCGTCTCGACTTCTCCTGCGCCGTGTTCGACGGCGAAGGGCGCTTGATCGCCAATGCGCCGCATATCCCGGTGCACCTCGGCTCCATGGGCGAGAGCGTGCGCGCGGTGATGGCGCGCTATCCGGTGATGCAGGCGGGCGACAGCTTTGTACTGAACAATCCTTTCGCCGGCGGCACGCATCTGCCCGACATTACCGTGGTCACGCCGGTGTTTCTGGACGGCGATGCTAGGCCTGCATTCTTTACGGCCTCGCGCGGACATCATGCGGATGTCGGCGGGCTCACACCGGGTTCCATGCCGCCCAATAGCCGGACCCTCGCGGAGGAAGGGGTTCTGCTTGATGGGCTCGTGCTTGTCCGCGGCGGGGTATTCCAAGAGGACGCAATTCGCGACGCGCTGATGGCAGGCCCGCTTCCGAGCCGCGGCCCGGAGCAGAATCTGGCCGATCTGCGTGCCCAGGTCGCGGCGAACATGAAGGGCGTCACAGAGCTGCGCCGGGTCGCCGCGGAACTCGGCGGCGAAACCGTGATCGCGGCAATGCGCAACGTCCAGGATCACGCCGAGGAGGCCGTGCGCCGGGTGCTCGGTCGCTTGAGATCCGGCAGCTTCATCTGTCCGATGGACGACGGCGCGGAGATTAGTGTCGCGGTGACGATCGATCACGCCGCCCGGACGGCGACGATCGACTTCACCGGCACCTCGGTTCAACGGCCCGGCAATTTCAATGCGCCGTCGAGCGTGTGCGTGGCAGCCGTGCTGTATGTCTTCCGCACACTGGTCGCTGACGACATCCCGATGAACGAGGGCTTTTTGCGGCCCCTGAGGCTGATCATCCCGGACAGCTCGATGCTAAAGCCCAGTGCGAACGAACCGCTGGCGGCCGTGGTCGCAGGGAATGTCGAAACGTCGCAGATCATCTGCGATGCGCTATATGGCGCGTTGGGTGTGCTGGCCGCCAGCCAAGGCACCATGAACAATTTCACCTTCGGCGACGCGGAGCGCCAGTACTACGAAACCATCTGCGGCGGCGCCGGCGCCGGGCCGACCTTCGATGGCGCCGATGCGGTTCAGACGCACATGACCAACTCGCGCCTCACCGATCCGGAAGTTCTGGAACAGCGCTATCCGGTCATCGTGGAGCATTTCGGTGTGCGCCCGAACTCGGGCGGCAGCGGCGCACATCGCGGCGGGAATGGCGTGATTCGCACCATTCGGTTTCGCGCGCCAATGACGGCGGCGATCCTGTCCGGTCGTCGCAGCACCCATCCGTTCGGCCTTGCGGGCGGCCGGGACGGGCTTGCCGGAGAAACCGTCGTCCTGCGCGCGAGCGGCGCGCGGGAAATCCTCAGGGCGACGGACGAGGTGCGCATCGCCGCGGGGGATGCGATCAGCATTGCCACACCCGGCGGCGGCGGGTTCGGACCCTAGGAGGCTTGCGCGGGGACTTGCATCGCCGGGGTCGCGGGTGGCGGCAGGACCGGTGCCGGTGTCAGCAACAAGTAGAGCAGCCACGCCAAAATCAGGCCGGCGGATAGCAAAAACGCCAGCTTAGGCGTGGATTTAGCGCGACCTCCTGGCGGCGGACCGGGCGGATGGGATGCAGTCATGAGAAATCACAAGAGTTGGACTGCACCTTTAACGCGCGAAACGCCGGAAGGGTCTTGTGACCCCGACGGGCGACCGCTACCTAGGCCCGCCAAGGAGTTGCCCCGTGCCTCTCGCTGTCACCCCTAAAACCGTTCTGATCACCGGCGCCGGACGCCGGATCGGGCGTGCCTTGGCGGAACGGCTCGGCCGGTCCGGCTGGGCGGTGGGCGTGCATTTCCACGGCTCCTCCGCCGAGGCCGACGCGGTGGTGAACGAGATTACGAAGGCCGGCGGCCGGGCGGCGGCCTTGCGCGCGGAACTCGCCGACCCTACTGCGGCCGCGCGACTTGTCCCGGACTGCGTTGCAGCCCTTGGCCCCGTCGGAGCCCTGATCAACAACGCATCGATCTTCGAGCGCGACGAGCTTTCGACGCTGACGCCCGAATCATGGGACTCGCATATCGCGGTGAATCTGCGCGCGCCCGTGTTGCTCACCCAGGCTTTCGCCGCGCAATTGCCGCCCGAGGGCCGCGGCGCGGTGATCAACATCATCGACGAACGCGTCTGGCACCTGACGCCCCATTTTGTGTCCTACACCGTCAGCAAGGCGGGGCTGTGGACGCTCACACAAACCCTTGCGATGAGCCTTGCGCCGCGCATCCGGGTCAACGCTATCGGTCCCGGCCCGACCCTGCCGAGCCCCCGGCAGTCGCAGGCGCAGTTCGACGCCGTCGCCGGCTCGATGCCGCTTCAGCGCGGCGCAACGCCGGCAGAGATCTGCGACGCTGCGGAATTCATCCTTGCCGCCCCTGCCATGACCGGGCAGATGATAGCTCTCGATGGCGGTCAGCATTTAGGCTGGGGCCAGGTCCCGGCTGGTGGGACCCCGGAGGAGTGACGCGCAGATGAACGCTCCTAAAATTCAGCCTTTGAAGATCGCCGACGCGGCCGCGGGCCTGCGGCACGTGTTCGTGCGCGACCTCGTCGTTTCCTGCGTGATCGGCGTGCATGCCCACGAGAAGGACAGGACCCAGCGGGTTCGGATCAACGTCGACCTGGGCGTGACGGAAGACGATGCCGGCCATAACGACCGCCTTGAAAATGTGGTGTGTTACGAAGACATCGTCACCCGGATCCGGGCGATTGTGGATGACGGCCACATCAACCTGGTCGAGACCCTGGCGGAGCGCATTGCGGCCGTCTGCCTTCAGAACCCCCAGTGCCGCACCGCACGCGTCCGGGTGGAAAAGCTGGACGTCTTCAGCGATGCCGCCAGCGTCGGCGTGGAAATCGAACGGTTCGCTGCGCCAAGGGCGCGTCCGCGCGCCTAAGGCGCCGGTTGCACACCGCGCGGGCTCCCGCCGACCCAAATTCGTCATCTATTTCAGGGGGTCGAATCGCGCTCTTTGAACTTGCGCACCCCCCTGTCAAGCAAAGTTGTTCACATCGGCACAGGGGTGCCGCTGGTCGGGCGACAGATCGAATCGACCCGCGAGACGTCATCCGATTCGCGCCGGTATGCAGGCATAATTCAATGTTTTCAATGAGCTAGAAATTGTGCTGCTTTTTTGAGCACAACGCGGCTTTGCAGTGGTTTCACAGCATCAGCGTCGGGATCGCGCTTTACCAACAGAGTTTTCCACAGGAGTCGTGGATATCCCGGACCCAAAACCACATGCGCGAACGTGTCAGCCGTGTTTCGCCTCGATGACGGCTGTCATGCAGAGGCTTATCCACAATTTGCGCGATCCGGAGGACAAAACACCGCGCCACCGCACCCGCGACCGGTGCAGCGGCACCACAAATGGCCGTGCGTTGACGCGCAGGGGCAACGCCGTCACATAAAGCCCATGCCTGACCCCGACATGCCTGAACCCACGTTGCCGCCGGAAGCACCCGTCCGGCCGAAGGAGGTGCGGATCGGGGTCGATCTGCTGATCGACACCGTGCGCACCCTGCCGGGCAAGCCCGGCGTCTACCGCATGCTGAACGCGGCCGGCGAAGCGCTGTATGTCGGCAAGGCGAAGAACCTGAAGAAGCGCGTCGTCGCCTACACCCGGGTCGACCGCATGCCAGGGCGGCTGCAGCGAATGGTGTTCGAGACCCGCGCCTGCGAGGTGGTGGTCACCCACACGGAGGCCGAAGCGCTGCTGCTCGAGATCAACCTGATCAAGGAACTGAAGCCCCGTTACAACATCCTGCTCCGCGACGATAAGTCGTTCCCCTACATCATGATCCCGGGTGGCCACGGCTTTCCGCGCCTCGTCAAGCATCGCGGCGCGCGCGCGAAGGGGAACACGTACTTCGGCCCGTTTGCGTCCGCCGGCGCGGTCAACCGCACGCTGACGACCCTGCAGAAGGTCTTCCTGCTGCGCAGTTGCACGGACTCGGTCTTCGCCAACCGTTCGCGCCCTTGCCTGCTTTACCAGATCAAACGCTGCGCCGGCCCTTGCGTCGGCTACATCGACGAACCCGCCTATAAGCAGTTGGTGGATGAGGCGCGCGAGTTCCTGAGCGGCGACTCCAGCAAGATTCAAACCGAGCTTGGCCGGCGCATGGATACGGCCAGCCAGGCGATGGATTTCGAGACCGCCGCAGTCTATCGCGACCGCATCCGTGCGATGACCGCGGTCCAGGCCCATCAGGACATCAACGTGCGCGACCTGAAGGAAACCGACGTTATCGCTCTGCATCGCGCCGGCGGGCAGAGCTGCGTGCAGGTGTTCTTCTTCCGTGGCGGCCAGAACTTCGGCAACAAGGCCTATTTCCCATCCCACGCCTTGGATGACGAGGACGGCGCGATCGTCGAGGCGTTCATCGGACAGTTCTACGACAGCTTCCCGTCGCCGCGGGAAATCCTAGTCAACGTGGCGCCGCCAAATGGCGAACTGCTGGAAGAAGCGCTGACACTCAAGGCCGGTCGCAATGTCGCAATTGCCGTGCCCCAGCGCGGCGACCGGCGCAAGCTGGTGGAGAACGTCGAGCTCAACGCGCGTGAGGCGCTCGGTCGGCGGCTTGCAGAGAACACCGCGCAGCGCAAACTTCTCGAAGGCACGGCCGAGGTCTTCAAGCTTGCGGCACCGCCGGAACGTATCGAGGTGTACGACAACTCGCACATCTCCGGCACCAATGCGGTCGGCGCAATGATCGTGGCGGGTCCGGACGGGCTGGTGAAGAACGCCTATCGCAAATTCAACATCCGCACGGAAGATTTGGCGCCGGGCGACGATTACGGATCGATGAAAGAGGTCCTGACGCGGCGCTTCGCCCGTGCCCAGAAAGAGGACCCGAACCGCGACCTGGGCCAATGGCCCGATCTCGTGCTGCTGGACGGCGGCCAGGGACAGCTCAGCGCCGGGCTTGCGGTGTTGACGGAACTGGGCATCACGGATGTGTGCATGGCAGCGATCGCCAAGGGCCCCGACCGCAATGCAGGCTGCGAGCAGTTCTTCATGCCGAACGCAACGCCCTTCATGCTGCCCAGCAATCATCCGGTGTTGTATTTCCTGCAGCGCTTGCGCGACGAAGCGCATCGTTTCGCGATTTCCGCCCACCGGGCAAAGCGCTCGAAAGCCATCGGCCAGTCGCTGCTGGACGAGGTGACCGGCATCGGGGCGGCGCGCAAGAAGGCACTTTTGCGTCACTTTGGCTCGGCTAAGGGCGTGGCGGCGGCTGGTATCGCCGATCTTCAAGCCGTCGAAGGAATCAGCGCAGCCATGGCTAAAAAGATATATGACCACTTCCATTCGGCCGGATAACATCCGCCACGCAATGGATTAGGTGGGGCTTGTTCAATCTTCCCAACATTCTGACGATGTCGCGGATCTTCGTGATCCCGATCGTGGTGGCATTGTTCTTCTGGGACAGCGTGACGACACGCTGGGTGGCCTGCGTGCTGTTCAGCGCTGCCGGCGTGACGGATTTCTTTGACGGCTATCTCGCGCGCCGCGCCCAGCAGGTGTCGCGCTTCGGGCGCTTCCTCGATCCGATCGCCGACAAGCTTCTGGTCGCCGCGGTGATCCTGTGCCTCGCCGGCACGGGGCGCATCACCCCGATCGAGATGCTGCCGGCCCTGATCATCCTCCTGCGCGAGATACTGGTTTCCGGATTGCGCGAATTCCTGGCCGAATTGCGCGTAAGCCTGCCGGTCACGCGGCTGGCGAAATACAAGACGACCGCGCAGATGTTCGCGCTGGGCTTCCTGATCGTTGGTGACAAGGCGCCGGAATGGATTCCCGCGCACGCCATCGGCAACGTGCTGCTGTGGGGTGCTGCGATCGTCACCCTGATTACCGGCTACGACTACCTGAAGGCCGGCATCGAGCATATGGATCAGGACGACCCGGTGTCATGAACGTCCTCTACTTTGCCTGGGTGAAGGAGAAGGTCGGCATCTCCGAAGAGACCGTCACCCCGCCTGCAGACGTGACCACGGTCGCGCAACTCACCACCTGGCTCGCGGCGCGCAGCCCGAAACATGCCGCGGCGTTCAAGGACGCGCGCCTGGTGAAGGTGGCGGTGGATCAAGTGCACGTGCCGCCCAGCACTTCCATCGCCGGCGCGCGTGAGGTTGCGTTCTTCCCACCCGTCACCGGCGGCTGAGATGCCGAGGTCCGGGGTTGATATCCGCGTCCAGCGCGAGACCTTCGACGCCGGTGCGGAGTTGAACCGGTTCCTGGCGCGCAATCCCACCAGCGGCGGCGTGGCAAGCTTCGTCGGCCAGATGCGGGATTTCCGCGGGCTCGACCGCGCCGATGGCACACCGCTGACGGCGATGACCTTGGAACACTATCCGGGTATGGCGGAACGCCAACTCGCCGACGTGGTGACGGAAGCCCAAACCCGCTGGGCGACCGACGATGTGCTGGTGATTCATCGCTATGGCGACTTCGCGCCGGGTGATCCGATCGTGCTGGTGATTGCCGCGGCAGCCCACCGCGGCCCGGCGTTCGACGCCTGCAGCTTCATCATGGACTGGCTGAAGACCAAGGCGCCCTTCTGGAAACAGGAACGCGGCCCCGACGGCAGCACGACGTGGGTCGAGGCGCGCGACAGCGACGACGCCCGCGCGGAGAAGTGGGACAAGCGCTAAACCGCGTAGGCCGCGATGCCTTCGCGCACAAGGCCGCGCTCATCGAACAGCATGGTCTCGGCGGCACTCTCGCCGCGATGATTGCGGTAGGCGAGCGTCACCGCATTCTTGCTGACGTAGACGCGATCGAGGTCGAAGTGCAGACCCGTGTTCATCGCCAGCGCCTTGCGCCAATAGGCCGCAAGTTGCGCGCGCCCGCGCACCACGCTACTTTCGTCGCCCGTCACGAGCGCGATGCGCGGCGAACGAAAGACAACATCATCGGCGTAGTGGCTGAGGACACGGTCGAGGTCGCGGGCGTTCCAGGCGGCGATCCACGCTGCGGCGAACGCCTGCGCTCGCTCCGGTGACATGCTTAGGCCGCGTTGACCGCAGCAATGGGCTTGCTGCAGGCGACGTCGTAGTCCGCCATCAGGTTCCGGCACACATCCGCCGGCGTGAACGTGTAAGGGCCGATCTCGCTCACCGGCGTCACTTCCGCCGCGGTGCCAGTGATGAAGCATTCCTGGAAGGTCGCCATCTCTTCCGGCTTGATCTGGCGTTCGATCACTTTGATGCCGCGCGCCTTGGCGAGCGCGATCACGGTCTGGCGGGTGATGCCGTTGAGGAACACGTCGGCCGTCGGCGTGTGAATCTCGCCATTCTTGACGAAGAAGATGTTCGCGCCGGTCGCTTCCGCCACCAGGCCGCGCCAATCGAGCAGCAGCGCATCCTCATAGCCGGCGCGCTCGGCCGTGTGCTTGGAAAGCGTGCAGATCATATAGAGGCCCGCGGCCTTGGCATGCACCGGCGCAGTGTCCGGCGCCGGGCGGCGCCATTGGGAAATCTGTAGGCGAATGCCCTTCAGGCGCGCCTCAAGCGTGAAATAAGACGGCCACACCCAGCAGGCCACGGCCACGTTGATCTTGGCGTTCTGCGCCGTCACACCCATCTGCTCGCTGCCGCGCCACACCATCGGACGCAGGTAGCCGTCGGTGATGTTGTTGGCCTTCAGCACGTCGGCCTGGGCCTGGTTCACCGCATCGGCGCTGAACGGGATGGTCATATCGAGCGTCTTGGCGGAGAAGAACAGACGGTCGGTGTGTTCCTGCAGCTTGAAGATCTTGCCACTGTAGGCGCGCACGCCTTCGAACACGCAGGAGGCATAGTGCAAGGCGTGGGTGAGCACGTGGACCTTCGCCCCCCGCCATGGCATCAAGGAGCCGTTCATCCAGATAAAACCGTCGCGGTCGTCAAAGGTGGGGCTGCTCATGGTCGATTCCTCCAGGCATCACAGCACTTTAGGTCGATGCTTGCGACGGTCGCGCACAACAATGTTAGCCAATGATGCGCCGAGTCGTAACATTCTGAGGCACATATGTCAATAGTGCTGACCTATTTCACTGAGCCGAGCCTGCTGGAGTATTGGCATGCCTAACCCCCCACCGACCGCCAATCCGCTGTTCCTACGGGACGAAGACCTGCGTCAGGCGATCGAACTGCTGTTCTTCTCCTACCGCGACTTCACGGCGCGGCCCGACGCAATCCTCGCAGACCAAAACATGGGCCGTGCGCACCATCGCGTGATCTACTTTGTCGGCCGCCACCCCGGGATCAGCGTCAGCGAACTGCTCGACATCCTCGGCATCACCAAGCAATCCCTCTCCCGCGTGCTCAGCCAGTTGGTGCGCGAAGGCTTCATCGTCCAGAAGACCGGCACGGCCGACCGCCGCCAGCGCCTGCTGCATCTCACCGATAAGGGCCGCAAGCTCGAAGGCGAACTCACCAGCGAACAGCGCGCGCGGATTCTTGCGGCATATAAGGACGCTGGCGCCGTCGCTGTGGAAGGCTTCCGCAAGGTGATGCTCGGCATCATGGACGCGAACGCGCGCAAACGCTTCGGCACGGCGGAAAAACTTGGCGGAGAGCCGGCGTGACCGAGGCCGCGCCCTACCCGCCGCACGTGCTGGTCGTCGACGACGACGCCCGCCTGCGGTCCCTCTTGGCGCGGTTCCTGTCGAGCAACGGCTTTATGGTCTCCACCGCGGCGGATGCGGCGGAAGCGCGCCGCCACCTCGCCGCCCTGCAGTTCGACATTCTGGTCATCGACGTGATGATGCCGGGCGAAAGTGGGCTTGCGCTCACCAAGAGCATCCGCGCCGACGGCACCGGCGGCCACGTAACGGTGCCGATCCTCATGCTCACCGCGATGGGGGAGACCCGCGACCGCATCGCCGGCTTGGAGCAGGGCGTCGACGACTACATGGCGAAGCCGTTCGAACCCCGCGAACTCTTGCTGCGAATCGGCTCGATCCTGCGCCGTGCGCCGCCGGCGGAGGTGGCCGCGCCGATGGAGCTGCGGTTTGGCGAATGCCGCTACGACCTCTCGCGCCAAGCGCTGACGCGCAACGGCGAAGCCGTGCACCTGACCGCCGGCGAGGCGGAGCTGCTGCGCCAACTCGCGCGCAACGCCGGCGAAGCCGTCGACCGCAGCGTGCTTTCGGTGGGCGGCGACGAAGGCAGCAACCCGCGCACCATCGACGTGCAAGTCACCCGGCTGCGCCGCAAGATCGAACCGGACCCGCGCCAGCCGCGCTATCTGCAGACCGTGCGCGGCACCGGCTATCTGCTGAGGACCGATTGATGGATGCCCCCTAGTGGATGATGGCCTCGACATCACGGGCCGTGCGACCACCTCCGCCGCGCAAGCGCCGCGGGGCTGGCGGCGCTGGTGGCAGCGTCTGGAGAGGCTATCCCCCGATGACGTGATGCCGCCGACGCTGATGGCGCGCGCCGGGTTGGCAATCGTCGTGCCGCTGATCCTGGTGCAGGTGATCTCCACCTACATCTTTTACGACAATCACATGTACACCGTGTCGCGGCGCATGGCGGCCGGGTTGGCGGGAGATGTCGCGTCCGTGGCGGCCTTGTTGCGCGATCTGCCGGACGAGGACTTGCAAGCAAAGGTGATCGAGAACGCCAAACGCACCATGGAGCTGACGGTGCGCATCGAAGACGGCCGGTCATTAAACGGTGCGAATGTGGTCGCAACCGCGGACGATGCCGACGACGCACTCGAGGAGATGTTGTGGGACAATCTCCACCAGCCGTTCAAAGTGGACATGGCCGCGTATCGCACCGCCAAGCAGGTATCGATCTACGTACAGATGCCCGACGGGCTGTTGCACGTTCTCGCGCCGCGCAGTCGCATCTTCACCTCCACGACCTATGTGTTCGTGATCTGGATGACCGGATCGTCGATCCTGCTGTTCGGGGTCGCGGCGGTGTTTCTTGGCGGCCAGGTGCAGGCGGTGCGCCGCCTTGCACAGGCCGCCGATGAATTCGGCAAAGGCCGTGACGTGCAGGACTTCGCCCCTGAAGGCGCCTTCGAGGTGCGCCAGGTGGCGAAGGCCTTCAATATCATGCGCGCGCGTATCCGGCGCCAACTCGCCCAGCGCACGGAGATGCTCGCCGGTGTCTCGCACGACCTGCGCACGCCACTAACCCGTATGAAACTGCAGCTGGCGATGTTCAACAGCGCGCCGTCCGACGACATCGCCGCCCTCAAGGACGACTTGACGGAAATGGAGCGGATGCTCGACGGCTATCTCGCCTTTGCCCGCGGCGAAGGCAGCGAGGACACCGCGCCGACGGATTTGGCAGACCTGCTCGACATCGTCGTCAGCCGCTTCAAACGCGAAGGCCGCGACGTCGCACTGCATCTGGGTGAACACCTGCCCAAAGACCTGAAGCTGAAGCAGCTCGCCTTCGAGCGCGCACTGGGCAACCTTATCTCCAATGCGGTGAGACACGGGACTCACGTCGACGTCCGTGCCGAACGCGTCGATCGCATGATCGACGTTCACATAGACGACAACGGCCCCGGCATCCCCGCCGAGAAGCGCGAAGAAGTTTTCCGCGCATTCCATCGGCTCGACCCCTCGCGCAACACCAAGACCGGCGGGATCGGCTTAGGCCTCACAGTCGCCCGCGACATCGTGCGCGGCATGGGTGGCGATATCGTTCTGGGCGAGAGTCCGCGCGGAGGCCTGCGCGCGACGTTGCGCGTGCCGCTTTAGGCGGCTTCCGGTTCTTCGCGCCGCCGGCGCAAGCTCGGCAGGAACTTCATCAGCCGCGCGGCCTGGATCAAGGCGCGATCCACCGCCGCCATCGTGTCGGCGAGGTCGGCGCTGTCGTCCTTCATCCACGCCCGTGCCGCGCTCAAGAAGATCGCTTTGAAGCCTTGGATGCGCGCCAAGCCGCACAGGCCGCCCGCGTCGATGCCGGCAGCGGCCAGCATCATAGCGACACTTTTTTCGATGCGGCAGGTCAGCATCAACGCCGCTGCCGGATCGCGCGCGATCCCGCGCGCAATTGCACGCGCGCCGTCCCGATGCCGGTTGAGCGCATCGAACCGACGCATGATGACCTCGAACAAGCGGTCCTTCGTTGAATCGGCCGGATCGGGTTCCGCCACAGCAGCGAGGGTCCGCCGGTCGATCTCCTCCAGGAAACGCAGCGCCAAATGCGCCTTCGTCGGCGCTTCCTGCAGGAAGTCACCGAGCGTCATACCGGCCCGTGCCGCCACGCCGGCCAACGTCATGTCACGCCAGCCCATCGCCGCGGCTTCCTCAAGTGTGGCGGCAACGATCGCATCGTCTCCGTCGGGCGTAGGCGCAGCCTCTTTCGGAGTTGCCTTCCCGGTGTTGGGCTTCTTGGCCATGACTTTTACTTTGCCAGTTCGCGGGAGCGTTGGGTCGCGGCAGCGATTGCGCGCGTCATCAGGTCTTGGACGCCACCGCTTGCCATTAAAACGTTCAAGGCCGCCGCGGTTGTTCCGCCGGGGCTCGTGACATTCGTGCGAAGGTCTGAAGCCGAATCGTTCAACTGCTCAAGCATGGCGCCGGCGCCCGCGACGGTGGCACGCGCCAGTTCGGAAGCGATGTCCGCCGGGAGGCCCGCTTCGATGCCGGCCTTCTCCATGCTCTCGGCCAGAAGAAACACATAGGCCGGGCCGCTCCCGGAGACGGCGGTCACCGCATCCATCAGCGCTTCATCCTTCACCCAGGACACCTTGCCGACAGCGGACATCAAGACGTTGCAGATCTGGCAGTGCAAATCATCGATGCCGGGCGCGGCGTAGCACACGGTGATGCCTTTGCCGACCGACGCCGGCGTGTTGGGCATCGCGCGCACGACTTCCGCGGTAGGCCCGAGCAATGCGCGAACCGCCGCCGTGGTCTTTCCGGCAACGACCGACAGATACACCGGACGGTCGGAGAGAAAGCGGGCGTATTCCGGCACCGTGGCATCGAAGATCTGCGGCTTGACCGCGAACACGACCACGTCCGGATGGAAATCGCGCGGCACGTCGCGGACGACCGGCACGCAGCTTAGCGCAGGGTGTTTGCCGCAGGGCGAAATGGCCGTGCGCCCCGCAGGCTCAACGATCATCACATCGACGGGATTTATGCCGCGCTTGAACCAGCCCTCAAGCAGGGCGCCGCCCATTTTGCCGCAACCGACGAGGAGAATTGTACCACGCATGATGGCGAGCATAGACCGGCGCACGCCGCCGCTAAAGGCCTGGAATATAGGTTGGGTTAGGCTTCGCCGACCGTGTCGAGCAGCGAACTTGCGATGGCGTCAGCCGCCGTACGCCCGCCCCAGATCACGAACTGGAAGGCCGGGTAGTAGCGCTCGCACTCGGACATGGCGAGATCCATCATTTCCTCGACCGCGTCCGGCTCGATGCCGTTAGGCAACCGGACCGTGTGGCGGAACATCGGGATGCCCTCTTCCACCCAGATCGCGAAGTGACCCATCCACAGGCGCTCGTTTAACTTGGCGAGCAGCTCGTAGATCTGGCCCATCAGCCGAGGCTGGACCCGCATGTCCAGGGCGCAGGAGAAGTGGAGCGCATTCAGTTCTTCGGACCAAGCGAAGAACATGCCGTAGTCGCACCAGGTGCCCGGCGCCTCGACGGCAAGTTCAGTGTCGCAGCGGCGATCGTAGACCCATTCCTTGGCGGAAATGGCCTCTTCGATCATGTCCATGGGGTTGGCGGCGCGGGTTGTGCCCCGGCGAAGCGTGTCGGATAGCATCGGCGTTCCCCTGTATCCCCGGGGCCCGGACCCGAAGGCCCACGCCCCCAAAAGCCGCTCTCGAACTTCAAGATATAGTAGGGGAATGGAGCTCGCAACACCAAATAGCGAATAAAATCACGGAGTCGCGTCGAGTCGTCGGAAACCGCGATTCTATGCGGATAAGTGAATCGTTCAGCCTTGTGGATAAGCGGTGCGCGAGGACTACGTGCTCTGCTTAAGCGCGGCCTCAAGCGCGGCAACGCGCGCGGCAAGACGCTCCTGCTCGGCGCGCGCCTCGCTCGCCATGGCTTTCACGGCCTCGAACTCCTCACGCGGCACCATGTTGTAGTCGGTCATGAAGCGCTCGACGCGGTCTTTCACCATGGTTTCCATCTCCTGCTTCAGGCTGGCCAGCGCACCGAGCGCGCCGCCGGCAACCTTGGCGATATCGTCGAAGATGCGATTTTGGCTCTGCATGGCGATTCTCCTGAAGGGTCGTCGCCTGACTATCGACCGCGGATAGACGCGGCGCAACGGGGTTGGCATAACTGCAGCCATGCTCACACTCGCCATTGCCTTTCCGAACATCGATCCGATTCTGCTCCAGGTCGGGCCGATCGCCATCCGCTGGTACGCGCTGTCCTACATCGCCGGCCTGTTCGCCGGGGTCTACTACATGCGCCGGCTGGTGAGCTATCCGCCCGCCCTGATGACACCGGCCCAGGTGGACGACTTCTTCCTCTGGACCATGGCGGGCATCATCTTTGGTGGCCGGCTGGGATATGTGCTGTTCTACAAACCGGCGTTCTACTTCGCCAACCCGGGCGAGATCGTGAAGACCTGGGAAGGTGGCATGGCCTTCCACGGCGCCCTACTCGGCGTGACCCTCGCGATCCTGCTGTTCGCGCACCTGAAGAAGATCAACAAGTGGTACATCGCCGATAACGTAGCCGCCGTGGTGCCGATCGGCCTCGGCCTCGGGCGCATCGCCAACTTCATCAACGGCGAACTCTGGGGACGGCCGACAGATTTACCCTGGGGAATGGTCTTCCCCACCGGCGGCGACGTTCCGCGTCATCCGAGCCAGTTGTATCAATCCTTCCTGGAAGGCGTGGTGCTCCTGGTCGTGCTGCGGTTGCTGTGGCTCAATCCGAAAGTCCGTAACCGGCCGGGCACCATCACCGGTGCGTTTTGGATCGGCTATGGGATCGTGCGGACCATCGGCGAGTTCTTCCGCGAACCGGATGCTCATCTCGGCTTTTTGGTCGGTGGTGCGACCATGGGTCAGCTTCTGTCCGTGCCGATGATCCTCATCGGGATATTCTTCATTTGGCACGCGAAGCCTCTCGACGCTTCGCTCCGCGAGACGCCCCGTTGACGCCGGTTGCCAGCGCGCTTGCCGCGCGTATTGCCAAGGACGGGCCCCTGCCCCTGCCCGAAGTCATGTCGGCCGTGAGCAATGCCTACTACGCGCAAGGCGACGTGTTCGGCCGGGGCGGCGATTTCGTCACCGCGCCGGAAATCAGCCAGGTCTTCGGGGAGTTGATCGGTCTGTGGTGCGCGATTACGTGGGAAGCGCTCGGCAAACCTGCCACGTTCCATCTCGTCGAATGCGGCCCGGGCCGCGGCTCCTTGATGGCCGATCTGTTGCGGGCCTCCGCGCGGGTCGCCGGATTCCGAGACGCCGCGAAGATCCACTTGGTCGAACGCAGCGCAGCCCTGCGCGCCAGGCAAAAGGCGGCCCTTAACGGCAACGACGTTGCATGGCACGACAGCCTTGAGACCGTGCCGCGCGGGCCGATGATCCTGCTCGCCAACGAGTTCCTCGACGCCCTTCCGATCCGCCAGTTCGTGCGCCAGGAGCGCGATTGGGCCGAGCGCCATGTGGGACTCGAAAAAGACGCCTTCGTATTTGTGCCGATCCCCGACCCGGCCCCGCCGGCGAATCTGCCGGCCGAAGCCCCGGTGGGTGCCGTGGCCGAGGTATGCGACGTCGCAATCGCATTTGTCGACGCCCTCGCGCGACGCATTGCCGCCGACGGTGGCGCCGCCCTGTTGATCGACTATGGCTACAACGGGCCGGCCCTCGGCGAGACGCTGCAAGCCGTGAAGCAGCACAAGTATCACCCGGTGCTGGGCGATCTGGGCGACGCCGATCTCACCGCCCATGTGGATTTCGGGCCCCTGGTGCAGGCGGCAAAGACAGCGGGCGCCCAAGTGTTCGGTCCGGAGAACCAGGGCACCTTCCTCGCCCGGCTCGGCATCGGCGTGCGCACCGCGCAGCTCGCACGCGGCAAGCACGCCGCCAAGGCCGCCGAGATCGCAGCGGCGACGCGACGCCTCACGGCGCCCGACGGGATGGGCCTGCTGTTGAAGGTGATGTGCGTCGCGCATCCGTCTGCGCCGCTGCCGGATGGGTTTGTCCATGACGGCTGAGACGGTCAAACGCGTCGGCGCGCTCGATGCCTTGAAGACCGTAAGCCACGGCTTCTTCACCAGTCATGCGCAGAATTGCGCCTATCGCACGCCCGACGAACATGACGCGGTGACCGCGGCACGCGCGCGTTGCTCTGCAATCCTTGGCGTCGACTCCATGATCACCGTCAAGCAGCGGCATACGCCCGACGCCGTGTCTGTCGAGACAGGCTGGGCCTGGAACGACGCGCCGATCGCCGATGCCATGGTGACCGCGCGACGCGGGGTTGCGCTGGGCATCCTCACCGCCGACTGCGCACCGGTGCTGTTCGCGGACGAAGCCGCCGGCGTGATCGGTGCGGCCCATGCGGGCTGGCGCGGGGCCGTGGACGGCGTGGTCGCCAACACGGTCGCCGCCATGATCGCCGCAGGCGCACAGGCGGACCGCATCGTCGCGGCTGTAGGCCCTTGCATCGGACTGGCATCTTATGAGGTCGGCCCGGATTTCAGAGACGCCTTCATCGCCCGGGATGCGGCCTATGCCGCCTATTTCGACACCTCACGCGCCAAGCCGCATTTCGACCTGCCGCGGTTTGTCGTGGATCGGGTCCGCGCCGCCGGTGTCGGAACCGTGGTCGTGCAAGGCGCCGATACTCTGGCCGACGAAGAAAACTTCTTCAGCTTCCGCCGCGCCACCCTGCGCAAGGAGCCCGAGTACGGCCGGCAGATTTCAGCCATCGCACTTGCCCCATGATCCGCTGGTTTGTCCTTGTCCTGATAGCCGCGCTGTCCTTGAGCGCTTGCGGATCGGTCCCGCAGCCGTTCCGCGGTGCGCCTAAGCTTGGTACCGGTAATCCGCTGCTGGATATGCCCTCTGCCACCGGCGTCGAAGTATTGCCGATCGAGGGTATCGCCCCGGAGGTGTCGGCGCGCATCACCCGCGTGATTGCCGACCAACTCATGGAGTTGGAGATTCCGGCGGAAGCCGTGCCGAAGCCGGGTCACCTGGGTTTCGTTCTCGCGGGCCGCGCCAGCGCCTCGGTGACCAGTCCGGGTGGGGAACAGTTCGACATCACATGGTCAGTGCGAAGCCGCCAAGGGGCGGTGATGGCGCGCTTCAATCAGACCGTGCAGGTGCCGCCGGAAACGGACGTGCCCGTGCCGGTGTCACGCCTGGCCGCGGACTACGTGGCAGATGCCATGGGGCTTTCCAAATCCCCGGTGATCGGCCCGGCCGCGGCAGCCGCGGCAGCGGTTGCGAACAGGCCGATTTATCCCTCGATCTCGGTAAAGCCGGTCGACGGCGCGCCGGGCGACGGGCGCGAAAGCCTGCGCTTGGCCATTCTTCAGGCGCTGAGCGATGGCGGCGCGCGGCGGGACGACGTCAACCCGGACATCACCCTGACCTGCACATTTGAAAGCAAGCCTCTGGACCTCACCCAGCAGCATGTGACGATCACCTGGCGCGCGCTGGATCGAGAGGGCAAGGAACTGGGGGTGCTCCACCTGGAGAACGATATCCCCAGCGGCGCCCTGGACGGCGCCTGGGGGCCCACGGCCTTCGCCATCGCCGCCGCAGCCCAGCCGAATTTGCTGAAGCTGATCAGTATCAAGCCGGCCAACTGAGTCGGTTTACAGCCCCCGGAGGGGTTGGTAGTTTCCGCCGCGATTTGAAGCGCCTAGGGCCGGAACGTGGGGAAGACCGGCCCCCTTGCGAGGCGCTTAGGTTCCGTGGGGATTCGTCGGCATGAAAATCCTGGCTGGCAACAGCAATCGGCCGCTGTCGGAGGCGATCGTCGCCTGTCTCCATTTGCAGCTCACCAACGCCAGTATCAAGCGCTTCTCCGACATGGAGATCTTCGCCGAGATCCACGAGAACGTGCGCGGCGAGGACGTGTTCGTGATCCAGGCGACGTCCTACCCCGCCAACGACAACATCATGGAACTGCTGATCACCCTGGACGCGCTGCGCCGCGCGTCTGCGCGCCGCGTCACCACGGTGATCCCCTACTACGGCTATGCCCGCCAGGACCGTAAGACCGGCGGCCGCACACCCATCACCGCGAAGCTGGTCGCCAACCTCATTGCGTCGTCGGGTGCGAACCGCGTGCTAACGCTGGATCTGCACTCCGGTCAGATCCAGGGCTTCTTCGACATCCCGCTGGATAACCTCTATTCCGCGCCGGTGTTCACCTCGGACATCGAGCAACAGTTCAAGGGCGAGCATCCGGTGATCGTGTCGCCGGACGTGGGCGGCGTGGTGCGTGCTCGCGCCATCGCCAAACGCATCCATGCGGACCTGGCCATCATCGACAAACGCCGCGAGAAAGCCGGCGTGTCGGAAGTCATGAACATCATCGGTGAAGTGAAGGACCGGCCCTGCATCCTGGTCGACGACATCGTCGATTCCGCCGGCACCTTGTGTAACGCCGCCGTCGCCCTGATGAACGAGGGCGCCAAGAGCGTCTCGGCCTATGTCACCCACGGCGTGCTTTCGGGCGGCGCCGTCGGCCGCGTCACCGCCTCGCCGATCCGCGAACTGGTGATCACCGACAGCATCCAGGCCACCGAAGCCGTACGCCTGGCCGACAACATCCGACAGCTGTCCATCGCCCCCCTCATGGCCGAGGCGATCCACCGCATCAGCCACGAAACCTCGGTCTCGAGCCTGTTCGAGAGCTGAGAGCGTCCCGCCGCGTCGGCCATTTCCCGACGGGTCCTACAACCTATTGAAATTGTTAGGTGTCGCGCGCTTCGGCGGTGCGTCCGACGCCTTGCCACCGGCATCGAAGCCGTGTACACCCCGCCGGTTCCCGGCGATGCCGTCGGGGATGGCTGCGGCACCCCTGGAGGCCGCGCCGGCGAACCGTCCGGATTGGACGGCACGCCATTGATCCAAACGGAGAAAGTCCATGCCGACCACTAGCACACTCGCAGTGCAGGGGCGCGATCGGGCAGGTAAGGGGGCAGCTCGTGCAACTCGCCGTCAGGGCCTCGTGCCCGCGGTGATTTACGGCGGCTCGCAAGAAGCCTCGCTGATCGCCCTCGAACCCAAAATCCTCGTCGCGCTGATGCACGACCCGGCGTTCAAGACCAACATCTTCGAAGTCGAAATCAACGGCAAGAAGCAGCGCACCATGGCGATGGATGTGCAGCTCGACCCGGTGTCCGACCAGCCGCTCCATGCCGACTTCCGCCGCATCGAGAAGGACACGCTCGTCCGCGTGCCGATCCCGGTGCGCTTCCTCAACGAAAGTGCCGCACCCGGCATCAAAGTGGGCGGCGTGCTCAACATCGTGCGCCACGACATCGAAGTGCGCGGCAAGCCAGACGACCTTCCCGATCATATCGACATCGATCTGACCGGCCTGGAGATCGGCGACAGCGTGCACATCAATTCGATCGCGCTGCCGAAAGGCATCAAGCAGACCATCGCGCGTAACTTCACGATCTGCACGATCGCACCGCCGACCGTGATGACCGCGGAAGAAGAAGCCGCTGCCGCGCCCGCTGCCGCCGCCGAGGGCGCCGCGCCCGCCGCTGGTGCCGCTGCTCCGGCTGCTGGTGCCGCCCCGGCCGCTGGTGCCAAAGGCGCTGCTGCGCCGGCCGGTGGTGCCAAGGGTGCCGCTGCTGCTCCGGCCGCCAAGGGCGGAGCCAAGAAGTAGTCGAACCCTCCCTCTCCCCAGATCGGGGAGAGGGAGCTTCTTTCGGGGGCTCGGGCCGTGTTGCTGCTCGTTGGCCTGGGCAATCCCGGCGCAGGCTACGCCAACAATCGTCACAACATCGGCTTCATGGCCGTCGATGCGATCGCCCACGCGCATCGCTTCGCGCCTTGGCGCGCGCGCTTTCAGGGCGCGATCAGCGAAGGCACCCTGGATGGGGACAAGGTGCTCGCGCTGAAGCCCGCCACGTACATGAACCTGTCCGGGCAGTCGGTCGGCGAAGCGATCCGCTTCTACAAGATCGCGCCGGAGCAGGTGATCGTGTTCTACGATGAGATCGAGCTTGAGCCGGGCAAGGTGCGCGTGAAGAAGGCCGGCGGCAGCGCCGGACATAATGGGATCAGGTCGCTCGACGCGCATATCGGTTACGACTATTGGCGCGTGCGGCTTGGCATCGGCCATCCCGGCAAGGAGCGCGTCCACGGCCACGTTCTGTCGGATTTCGGCAAGGGCGATCAACAGTGGCTCGAGAAGCTGCTGGACGCCATTTCCGAAGCCGCGCCAGACCTCGTCCGCGAACTCAGCGGCTCGGGCGACGGCAATAAGTTCATGACGAAGGTGACGCTGCGGCTGAAACCGCCGCCACCGAAGAAAGAAAAGAAAGAGCCGCCCTCATCCGATGGCGCCACGGAGACATAAATGGGTTTCAATTGCGGTATCGTCGGGCTCCCGAATGTCGGGAAATCCACGCTGTTCAATGCGCTGACCGCCACTGCGGCGGCGCAAGCGGCAAACTTTCCATTCTGCACCATCGAGCCGAACGTCGGCCGGGTGGCGCTGCCGGATGAGCGCCTCGAAATCTTGGCGAAGATCTCAAAGTCCGCGAAGATCATCCCGACGCAGCTTGAGTTCGTCGACATCGCCGGCTTGGTGCGCGGCGCCAGCAAGGGCGAAGGCCTCGGCAATCAGTTCCTCGCCAACATCCGCGAGGTCGACGCCATCGTGCACGTGCTGCGCTGCTTCGTGGACGAGAACGTCACGCACGTCGAAGGCGGCATCGATCCGTTGCGCGACGCCGACACGGTCGACACGGAACTGATGCTCGCAGACCTGGAAAGCCTGGAGCGCCGCGCCGATCAGAACGCCAAGAAGGCCAAGAGCGGCGACAAAGATGCCAAGGAGATGTTGGCGGTGGTCGAGCCGGTTCTTGTCGCGCTGCGCGCCGGCAAGGCCGCGCGCACCGCAATGCCGAGCGACCCTGCGGCGAAGAAGATCTTCACCGGCCTGCAGCTGCTGACCGGTAAGCCGGTGCTCTACGCCTGCAACGTGGAAGAAAGCTCAGCCGCCACCGGCAATGCGCTCTCCGCCAAGGTTGCCGCCAAGGCCAAGGCCGAGAACGCGGCGATGGTGGTGATCTCCGCGGCGATCGAAGCGGAAGTCTCCCAGCTGGACCCGAGCGAACAGAAGGAATTCCTTGAGGGCCTCGGCTTGAAGGAAACCGGCTTGTCGCGCGTGATCCACGAGGGCTACGCGCTGCTCGACCTGATCACCTATTTCACCGTCGGCCCGAAGGAAGCGCGCGCTTGGACGATTAAGAAGGGCACCAAGGCGCCTGGCGCGGCCGGCGTGATCCACACCGACTTCGAGAAGGGCTTCATCCGGTCCGAGACGATCGCCTACAAGGACTACGTCGCCCTGGGCGGCGAACAGGGCGCGAAAGACGCCGGCAAGGCGCGCTCGGAAGGCAAGGAATACGAAGTGCAGGACGGCGACGTGCTGCACTTCCTATTCAATGTGTGAGACCGGTTCAGGCGCCTCTCACGCCACCTTGATCACGATCTTTCCCATGCGATCGACATCGCGCATGTCGATATAGGCCTTCACGGCTTCGTCGAAGGGGATGATTTGTGCGATCACCGGCTTCAAGCCGTTGTGGCTGATGGCCGTGATCATGTTCTCCAACATCGTTCGGCTGCCGGCACTGATTGCCTTCATCGACAAGTTCTTTAGATACATGCCGTTGATGTTGGGCGGGTTCGGCGGTGGGCGATCCGTTCCGATCAGCACAATCCGCGCATTGTTGCCGCAGGCCGCCATGGACTGGTCGAGTGTCCGGGGGCCGACGTTTTCCAGAACCACGCTGACAGTGCCGCCGGTCTTGTCGTAGACCTCTTTTCCCCACTCGGGGTTCGTCTTGTGGTTGACCGTGACATCGGCCCCGAGTTTGCGCATTGCCGCCAGCTTCTCATCGGACGACGAGGTCACGACAACGCGCGCGCCCGCTGCCTTGGCGAACAGAACCCCGAACGTGGACACCCCGCCAGTACCGAGCGACAGCACCGTATCGTCGGACCGCACCCGGGCGACTTCATGGAGGGCATGCCATGCCGTCACCCCGGAGCCCGAGAATGTAGCCGCGTCCTGAGACGAAATATTATCGGGCAGCGCCACTAACCCGGAGGTCGGAAGCAGGATCATCTCGCCGAGCCAACCGTCGATGGTGTTCCCGACATCAGCCTCGTAGTTCTTCGGTGTCCATGGCCCACTGACCCAATGGGCCCAGTGGGGTGACGTAACACGGTCGCCGACCTTGATGCGGGTCTCGCCCTGCCCCACCGCCAGCACGTCGCCGGCGCCCTCGCTGAGCGGAATCAGGCTTGCCGGACGCAGGCCCGGCGGCACCGGAAACCGCCCCGTGGCGATACCCAGATCTCGCGCAGCAATCCCAGCGTAATGCACCTTGATCAATGCCATGCCAGGACTCGGCGACGGAATGGGCCGCCGAACCAAGGCCAGCGTGTCTAGGGACTTCTGCTCACCTACCTGGTAGACGCGCATGGTGCCCTTGGCATTTTTGACGCGCGCCTGGGCCAGAGCCGGGGCGGACACCGCGCTCAACAGAAGTCCACCGCCCGCCCCGATAGCACCGCGGCGGGTGAAAGATGTTTTACCTGAAGACATCAATGACCTTTCTGACGCGATGCGTGTCCACCTGCGCTTATTTCTTGCCGCAGCCGCGCATTTTCTCTTCGTTGGCGGTGATCTCAGCCTGCGCGGCGGCGAGTTGGCCGCCCTCGTCCGCAGCCGGACAGGTGGTAAGATACTGCGCCTTGGCTTTGGCTTTGGTGATCAGCTGCGGATAGAACATGCACACGCCGGTGGCGCGCACGTCGACGTCCTTTGAGGACTCCGCCACATCCGCCTCCAGCTTTTTCTTCGCCGCGACACAGACCTCCGTGTCCAGTGGCCCCTTTGCCGCCGCGAACACCGGCGGCGCACTTGCAAGAATGACGACAGCCACAACGACCCCGCGCATGCCCATCAGAACCCCCGGACAAAAAAATGCGTTTGCACTTAGCACCGAAGGTTACTCTTGGCAGATAGGCTTGGGAACTGGCGACCTGTTTGTTAAGGCATAACAAAGGCATACGATAATCGCCTGAGGCCGGACCCAATTGTCGTTCGGCGAAGAGCGAGATGCGTGCCGGGCAAATTCGGCGTGGGATATGTGCATCGCCATACTCGCGGAACTGAATCGCCGCGGCCTAGTCGGCGCAAGACTACAGTCCGCTTATGGCACACGGCTGAGCGCTCCGCTTGCGGCTAAGCGGATGCAAGGCGCCTCCGGCAATGTATGGCGGCCAGCGTAAGTAGATCCGGTATAGTCGCGACCACCGCCGTAAAGGGAGAAATCAATGTCGAGCGAATCGCTACACGCGCCGCGCGAACGTCTGAGCAAAGAGACCATCGCACTGCACCAGGCCATCACCTCGGTTATGGAGGAACTGCAAGCCGTGGACTGGTATCGCCAGCGGGCCGACGACTGCGACGATGCGGCGCTAAAGGCCATTCTGCTCCACAACATGCGCGAAGAGATTGAGCACGCGTCGATGGCGCTGGAATGGATCCGGCGCAACAGCCCGGACTTCGACAAGCACCTCCGCACCTACTTGTTCACCGAGAAGGACATCCTATCGGTCGAGCACGCGGCGGAGCACGGCGGAAAGTAGTCGCGGCGCCCATCCGACTCGATCACCTCATCGTCCCCGTCACGGACCGCATCGCGGCCGCCAAGCAACTCGGAGAAATTCATGGCGTGCCGTGGGAGGCGGAAGGTGCGGCCGGCCCCTTCTCTCCGGTGTACGTGAGCGACACGCTCACCATCGATTTCGATACGGCTGAAGGTGCATCCCCGGTCCTGCACTACGCCTTCCATGTCGACGATGCGACCTTCGACGCGATACTGGGGCGAATCGCGGCTGCAAATATTTCCAACCGCGCCAAGCCGCACGGTCCCGACGACATGAAAGTGATACCGCTTATGGCGGGCTCAATTTCGATTGGAATGCGCCGGGCGGCCATGTGTGGGAAGTCCTGACAACGAGCTACGCGCGGCGGGGCGCGCGATGCGCCGACCCGATTGCCGGCGTCAGCGGCTAACCTTCAGGCAATTTCGGTGCGGCGCCTTTATCGGCGATGGCAGCGTCGTAGATCATGCCTTGCGGCGTCATCTTCTCGAAGATGTGGATCATTTGATCCGGCCCGGCTCGGCCGATCCGTTTGTCGGCATTCGGCATCACGGCAATCACGTCCTCGCCCTGCACGACAACGAGGTGGCGCTTCTGGGGATACAGCGTCGCGGCCCAGGCCTTGAGATCGCCGTAGTAGGGCTGTTTGCGCCAAGCGTCCCGACGCGCCGGATCGACGTGCACCGTGATACCGCCCGTGGCCTTGTTCACCACCACAACCATGCGGGAGCGCACCGGCGCCCAGGCATCGCCCATCTGCGGGCTCAGAAGGTATTCACAGTGGAATGCGCGGCATTCCAACGGCCGGGTGTCGTAGATCTTGCAGCCCGTGCCGGGGGTGCAATGCGCGCACCACTGCATCGGCGGTTTGGCGAGTTCCTGAATCGCCATCACCTTGCAGCACACCGTACACCCACTGCAGGACCGGCCCGGGACGAGTGAGGGCGCGTTGTCGGACATCGGCTGCTATTTCAATTTTACTTTCGCAGCGACCTGCCCCATGAGGTCGACAAAGCTCAAGTCCGGGGTCTTGGCACAAGCATTGGCGGCGACCGTGAGCAACTGCGGACGGACTTCGAACGGAATTTCCATGTTCGGCTGGCCCACGTTCTTGAAACCCTGGATGAAGCCGAAGCTCCACAAATCGACCAGATCGGCTTGTGACTTGTCCGCGCCGTTGCGCGCGGCGACGTAGTCCTTGCAGGTATAGCCGGCAGGCGCGAATGCCGCATTCGTCCCGGCGATGGGGCCCGTGGTCTTGGACAGCTCTTGATTCGCAAGCACCAGTAGGTACGCCTGCGGGTAGGTCTTGCACGCCGCCAGCAGCGAACCCGCGCTGCCCTCGCCAAACGTCAAAGCATTCTGCGCCTTGGCGGTGCCAGCGAGATAGCCATGGGTCCATATCTCCGCCAGCGCGGTCTGCACGGCCGCGCCGGGACGGTTGTCGGCGGCAAGACAACGGAATTCGATGGCGCTGAATTCCTTCGCCTCCACCGCTGCAGCCGGCGATTTCAGGACTGTAGGGTCCGCCGCGTGCGGCTGCTCAACGTCTGCCGCGAGTTGCAAATGGACAATGCGATCCGGAGTCTTCACCGCGCCATTGCGGTTGGCATCGCCCTTCTTGATCTTGTCGACGAACTCCATCCCGTCAATCACCTCGCCCCAGGCCGTGTAGTTGCCGTCCAGATCCTTGCGGCTGTCCTTCAGCACAATGAACCACTGGCTGTCGGCGGTATCCTTCCCGCCGCTCCGGGCCATGGAGACAATGCCGCGCACCTGTGGCGTGCGCGTGAACTCCGCCTTCAACTTGCGGCCGGACCCGCCGGCGCCGGTGCCGCTGGGATCGCCGGCTTGCGCCATGAAGCCGTCGATCACACGGTGGAACACGATGCCGTCATAGAAACCGCCGCGCACGAGATGCTTGATGCGCTCCACATGCTTCGGCGCCCAATCGGGCCGCATGCGGATCACCACCCGCCCGTACTCGAGATCGAGATAGAGCGTGTTTTGCGGGTCCGACGGCGCCGGTTCCGAGGGGTATGCGCTGTTTGCCATGAGAAGGCAGGCAAGGGCGAGAAAAGTGCGAGCGAACATGCGGTGTCAGTCCTTGCGAGCAACGAGGATGAGGTTCTTGCCGAACGGTGCGCCGACCGCCGCTTCGATGCGCCGGGTCAACGCCACCGCGTAGCGATCGTTCAACGTCACGAGCGCGGGATTGAAGCTGGTCGCGCCCAACAGGGTGTTGAGAAGGAACCACGGCCCGACCCCAAGCAGATCGATATAGCGGCAGTCCAGCACGGCCGCCCCGGAGTCCTCAACTTTGGTGACAAGTTCGGGCCGGTGATAGCGGCGGAAGTGACCTAAATCGCGATCGAGCCGCGACATCAGGAATTGCAGCGCCGGCACAAACAGCAGCAGATGACCGCCCGGCTTAAGGGCCGTCATCAAGTGCCGCAATGCCGCGCGATCGTCGGCGATATGCTCCAGCACATTGACCATGACGATGGTATCGACGCTACCCGGTGACAGCTGTGCGACGTGCGCTTCAAGGCTGTCTGCGGTTACGGTCACCTTGGCTGAATCAGCAAACCGCGCCTGCAGGCGGTCGATTAGGTTGGGCGACGGCTCCACCAGGGTCAGCGTTTCGGCCAGGGGTGCGAGGCGCTGCGAGATCGTACCGACACCCGCACCGTACTCGATCACCCGTCCGCGCACGTGCGGCGCGAACGCCTCCATGATCCAACTGTAGTAGTTGGGCATGTCCGCGAGGACCTCAAGATCGTTACCGACATATGTCACCGCATCCATCGGCGGTTGGACTCCCCTGCAATGTGCTGCGATCCTACCATAATTGACGCCCCCGCCGTCCTCCCGTACACAGGGTCGAACTTGGGGGCCAAGTCGCGCCGTGCGTCTTTCTATTCTGATCCCAGCCTACAACGAACGCCACACCATCGCGGCCGTCATCGGCGCGGTGTGCGCGGCCCTGCCTACGGTGGACAAGGAAGTCATCGTGGTCGACGACTGTTCGACCGATGGGACTGGCACCTTCTTGCGCGAGGTGTTCGCGACGGCCCCCGAGCGCGCCAGCGCCGTCACCTTGCAGACCGACGGCCGCCTGACGTTTGAGCCTTCGGCGAACGGCGTCGGCACGTCGTTTCAGGTCTTGTCTCACAGTCGCAATCGCGGCAAGGGCGGCGCGTTGCGGACAGCGATGGCTGCGGCGACCGGGGACATCGTGGTGATCCAGGACGCGGACCTGGAATACGATCCGCAGGATTGGGCCCAGATGTACAACCTGATCGCGGAACGCAAAGTCGCGGACGTGGTGTATGGCTCGCGCTTCTATGGCCGACCGCATCGGTCCCTGTTCTATCACCACTTTCTCGCCAACAAGCTGATCTCGGTGCTGTTCAACATCCTGTACAACCAGACCCTCACGGACATCGAGGTTTGCTACAAGATGTTCACCCGCGACGTGCTGAATACCCTGCGGCTGACCTGCGACGACTTCGGCATAGAAGTCGAAATCTCTGCGCAAATCTCGCTCAATCGCAAGCTCCGCATCTATGAAACGGGGATCTCCTACTACGGCCGCACTTACGCCGAGGGGAAGAAGATCAATTGGCGCGATGGCCTGAAGGCGCTCTGGTATATCCTGAAATTCCGCTTCTGATGGGCGGACTGTTTCAATCGCCCAAGATCGCGCGTGCCGGTCTCGCGGCAGCGCTGTTGTTCGGCGCAGTCCTGCGGCTCCTGTGGCACGACGACATCGAATATAAGGCCGACCAGGTGTGGACCTTCCTGCGAGTGCAGGAGTTCTGGGCCACCGGCGCGATCCCGACCATCGGCATGACCTCCAGCGTCGGCCCGCCCAATCCTGCCCTGAGCCAATGGGTGTTCATCGCGCTCAGCGCGCTCGTGCCTATCGACAATCCGCTGCCGCTGACCCGTGCAGTGGAAGTGGTGAACGTGGCCGCGCTGCTGATGCTGTTGGCGTTCGTGCGCCGCTGTGTCCATCCGGTCGAACGGGAGCCGTGGCTGTGGGCCACCGCGCTTGTCGCCGTCAATCCATTCGCGATCCATTTCAGCCGCTGCATCTGGCAAATGAACGTGTTCCCGCCGCTGATCGTCGGCATGGTGTGGGCGTGGTGGTTCCGGTCGCGCACCGCAGGTGCATTCCTCTGGGGCCTGATCGGTGCCTGCCTCGGCCAGATCCACATGCCCGGGTTCTTCTTCGCCGGCGCGTTCTTCCTCATCACCGCCTGGCTCGATCGCCGGTCGGTCCATTGGCGCGGGTGGTTTGCCGGTAGCGTACTTGGCGCATTGCCGCTGATCCCCTGGGTCATCGCGATCGCCCACGCCCCGCCCCATGTCAGTGCCTGGGGCCGGGACTATCTGAACCTCGCCTTCGTACAGCATTGGCTGAACATGGCGAGCGGCGTTGGGCTCAAGTACAACCTCGGCAACGACTTCGACAATTTCATCGGGCCGTGGAGCGGATACGGCGTCGCGGTGCTGATCGCGGCTATCGTCACCCTCATGCTTACGGTCGCGGTGCGGTTCGGTGCCCGCATGGTCGCGGAGCGCAGCGCCGTGTGCCCGGTGTACTTCAACCTACGCTCGCCCACGTTTCTGGTGCTGACGAGCGCGATGTTCGGCTACGGGCTGTTCCTGCTCACACTGCTGCGGCCGATATACCTGCACTATTTCGTGATCGCCTTTTGTCTGCCGGCCTTGTCGCTGGCGTGGGTCGCCTTCGCGGGGACGCGGGCAACCGAGCGCTCCAGGACCGTCACCCGCGCCTTGCTCGCGGGCCTGGTGATCGCGCAAGGGACACTGGCCTTGGCATTCCAAGGCTACATCCATGGCCGCGAGATCATCGACGGCGACTACGGCACCGTCTATCGCGCCCTGCCGGCGGAGCAGAAGTAGCAGACCCACAGACATGAGGAAGGGGGTTGCGGACTGCCTCCGCAAACCCCTCCCGCGCCTAGTCGACAGCCGCGCCGAGGTTGGGATTGCTGCCGTCCTCGCCCGGCTTCTTCGGCCGTGGTCCCGGGCCGCCGTTATTGTCTTTGCCGGTGACTTTGATCGCCGGACCTTTGTATTTGTAGATGTTGGCGTTCGGGTCGTTCATCGAGAAGTAAGCGCCAAACGTCTTCATCTTGGCCTTATCCGGATACAGCACCGCCGTGGACGCGGGCCTGGCGGACCGCGCCGTGTACCAGATTGCGCCCTCGCGGGTGATTGTGATCTTCGGTTCGTCGGTTTGCTGCGGCGTCGGGTAGTAGGACATCTTTCCGGTGGCCGGCTCCAACTTGACGAAATAGTTGTCGGAGCTGCTCCACACGTTGTCGTTCGGGTCCACCCACGTGTCGTACGGTGTGGCGAACTTCACCGGGATCTGGAACTGCGTGATCTTGCCGGTGTTCGGATCGAGCTTCTCGATGCGGCCGCGGTCATAGGCGCCGTACCAGATGTTCCCCTTGGAATCGAGACCGGGGCGGCGGATGAGGCACGGCGTACTCGGCGACGGATACTTCTGCATCGTCTCCGTCTCCGGATCGAACTTCACGATCGCGCAGCCGTGGAATTCGGCAAACCACACCTTGTCCTTGCGGTCGACCAGGATGCCGTAGGGCGAGCCCAAACTGCTGACGGTGTTGTAGTACTTCCACGTCAGAGTCTTACGATCCAAACGACCGATCCGGTTGAAGCGGATATCGGTCCAGTAGGCATTGCCCTTTGAGTCCCAGAAGGGCGACAGGCCGCCGCTGTCTTTGTGGGTCTCGGCGGTCTTGCCGTAAGTGTCCCAGTTGCCGGTCTTGGGATCCAAGTGCACGAGTCCGGCCTTGAGCCCGCCGAACCACACGGTGTCATCCGTATCGATCGCGGCACCATGCGGGGCCCAGATCACGTTAGGCGTCTTGTAGACGGTGGCTTTGCCGGTGCGCGGGTCCAGGAGCGTCATCGCACTGACAGCGCGCGGCTCTGTGACCCAGACGTTCCCCTTGCTGTCGAAGGTCGTTTCCTGCGTCAGGCGCTTCTGCATGTCCGGCGTGTCGGCCAGCTCGTACATGATGTACTGCGCCTTGCCGAGCACCGCTTCGTCCCGCGGCTCGTCCTCCTCGTGGAGGACCGCGCGCACAGGCTGATCCGGCCCGAGATATTTGCCGAGATAGTCGAGCAGAATCTCGCGCTTTTCCGGCGTCAAACGCTCCGTCGAGAGGAACGGCGTATTCTCTTTGATGCCCCAGCGCGGCGAGGTGGTCATGTAGTCGACCGCCGCCCCCCAGCCCTCGCGGCTTTGCGGCTGCGCGGGCAGGAAGTTCAAGGCGTGGCAAACGAAGCAGGTATCGTGAAGAATGTCGCGGCCCGGCCCGGGCGGATAGAGCTTATCGTATGACACGAGCTGGCGTTCCTTACCGAAGGCGTAAGGACCGACGGCCTGCGGCACAGGTGTCACCGCACTCATCGCGATCTCTGCGGCGGCGGTCTTGTCAGCCGTCACCTCGATGGTCTTTTTCTGTGCAAGCAGGTCCGGCGTTTGTGCCCAGACTTCGTAAGTTCCGGGCATGACGTTGACGACGTCATATTTGCCGCCTTGCGTGAACACCATATAGGTGATGTTCGTGCTGGCCTTGTGAGCAAAGACCTTTGCCGCAGTGAATGCCTTCGGCGCCGTGACCGTGCCCTTAAGCTCGCCATTGCCGGCGATGTGGTCGGCGAGCGCAGGGGCCGCCAACGCAGTGCTCAAGAGCGCGCCCGCGAGGGTCGTTGCGATGCGTTGCATGTCGTCTTCTCCTTAGAATGACCAGGTGCCCTTGACGCCGAACTGACGCGGGCGCCGCGGCGTGCCGCCGACGGTGCTTCGGTCGGCGAGGTTAGTTCCGCTGCGATTGTCGAAGATGCGCACGAAACGGTAGATCTCCGTGTCCTGCGTGCAGTTGGAACAGTACACCTGCACGGAGTACTTTTCGCTCTCCACGCCCACGTTCAGGCCGAAGATATACCCGCTTTCCTGCTTGGCCAAGTTGAGGTCGGATTCCCACTGGCCCTGCTGGTAGGCGAAGTTGCCCCGCACGAACCAATCCCAGGTGTCGTTGATGGGGCGCTGATAGGCGATCATTGTGGATGCCGTCCAAGGCGGCACGGCTTCCATCCGATTGCCGTTGACGAAAGCGCATCCCAATTGGCCGGGGCTCCGCCGGCCGAGCAACTGGAACGCCGCCGTCGAGCAGTAGTCCTTATAGACCGAGCGGTTGTAGGACAGGATGCCGCGCACAGAGAGACCTTCCATCGGCGCCGCCTGCACTTCCAAACCGAAGCCGTCGATGGTGGTGCTGCCGGTGCTGCGCAGCAGGCTGAACAGCGTCGTACCGTCCGGCGCCAGCAGCGTTTGCGAGACGCTCTGGTTCTTCCAGCGCATGTGATAGACGGTCACGTTGGTGGTCAAACGCCCTTCCAGCCACGTCGCCTTCATGCCGGCTTCGTAGTTGTAGAGCTTTTCTTCCTTCACGATGCGGTCGGCCGCGGTCGTGCCGGTTCCCGCCGCGCCGATGAACGGCGAAGTATTGAAGCCCAACGGATTGTTGCCCACCGAGTACAACACGTAGAGCATCACGTCCTGCGCGGGGCGATATTCCGCGGTGAGGCGCGGCAAGAAAGTCTTGACCGTAGTTTGGCCGACGAAGCCGCCCGGCAGGAAGCTCTTATTCAACACGCGTTCGGACTGATACCGGCCTTCGAGGTTGACGCGGACCTTGTCGATGACATCGAAGTTCACCGCGCCGAAGCCCGCGATGTCGCGCACCTCCGTCGTGTTGTCGGTCGGAGTCACCGTGTTCACGCGATTGACCGTTCCGGTCCACCCTGGGATCGAACGCGTCACCGGGTTGTAGCTGGCGACGGGGCTGAAGTAAGACGCGAAGCCGTTGGTCTGGAAGCACGAGTCCACGCACGACAGAACCGTATACCCGGTCGAGACCGTGGGATTGGCCTGCTTCAAGTAGTACCCGCCGAATGCATAGCGCAGCCGCTGCTCCCGCGGAGACGCGATCCTGATTTCGAACTGATTGGCCTTCGTCCGCTGCTTCTGGCCAAGCGTGTAGCTTGCCGGGAAGGGACCGAAATCCGTATCCCAGCCCCGCTTCACAGATTCGTATTCATGGCCGTAGTTGAAAGTCAGATCGTGCTCGGCGATGTGCCAGTTCGCTTCCAAGCTGGCGCGCGTGTGCTCGGTGTGCACAGTCGGATCGGGGATCGTATCGAAGTTGGGGAACTGGTTGATCGTGGGGTTCACCGTATCAGGCGCTTTGACCACACCGACTGGATAGCGAACGGTTGCCCCTGTGAGCGGATTGATGAAAACGCCGTTCTTTTCCGCCAGCGGCGTCCAATAGAACATCGACGGACCGTCGTGATCCTTGTTGCGCGTGAGGCGAGCCTCGATGCGGAAATCGTCGCTGGGTTTGAAGATGAACTTCGCCGCACCCATGTATGTGTTGGTGGCCTGCACGCCAACGCCCTTGGGGTGCAGAATGTCGGGTGGGCTCGTCCACGACGATGGACCGCCGTAGTTCTCGTAGGCGACGAACAACAGGCCCAGCAACTTTTCGCCGGCAAGGGGACCGGAGACCATGGCGTTGAAATTCTGCTGATGGCCCGTGGCGACGTCGAAGTTGACCTTCGCCTGATAGGTCTCCGTCGGATCCTTCGTGACGAAGTTCAACGCACCGCCGAACGTCGCACGGCCGAACTGCGCGCTCTGAGGACCCGGCATGGACTCGACGCGTTCAAGATAATCGTAGGGAATGTTGAGGATGCCGCCGGCGAGATAGATGCCGTCCATGAACGAGTTGGCTTTGCTCTGATTGCCCGAAGCCGATGCGCCAAGGCCGCGGAAGAACAAGCGCGGGGCACCGCCGGCGCGACCGAACGACGCGCCTTGGAAGTTCATGCTGGGGGTCAGATTGTTGATGTCGCGAATCGTCGCGACGTTCACCTGTTTGAGCATATCCGCGGTGTACGCGGAGACCTGCAGCGGCACATCTTGGAGCTTTTCGTCCGTGCGCCGCGCCGTCACTGTGATTGTTTCGACGCCCGTGGCGACTTGCGCCGTGGCGACCGACGATCCGAGTCCGACAATCGCGCCTACGCAGGCGAACATCAGCTGATGACTGTGAGTCATTTTTGCCCCTCCCTGGTTGTTTCGCACCCTGCCGGCGCAACCTTCGCGCAAGACCTTGGGAGCCGAAGGGGGAAAAATGGCGACAATTCTCCGTTCAGTATCACTTAATGGACGCAGCTTGATTTCGGCGTTTTTTACCCGGGTAATATTGACAGGCGTTATGACCTGTGAATAATCTTCGACATGAGCCCTGCCGTCATCACCTGCACCGCATTTGTCGGCCAGAAGCGACTCGCGAGTGGCCCCCTCGAACAGGTGGCCCTCGCTGTGAAACACGCCGAGGCCGGCGCTGCCGTGCTGGTCCAAATTTATGACGATGCCACCGGCCGCGTGATCGACATCGATCCGCGCGGTAGCGATGCGGATATGATCGCGCGCCTCCCGCGTGCCCAAGCCGATGCCGCGCCAACATCCTCCGACGTCCCACGCGGACGTGGACGGCCGAAGTTGGGTGTCGTCGCACGCGAGGTCACGTTGCTCCCGCGTCATTGGGAATGGCTGAGCACGCAACCCGGCGGTGCGTCGGTGGCGTTGCGCAAGCTGGTTGAAGAGGCACGACGCGATAAATCGGGCAAAGACTCCGCGCGGCGTGCACGCGACGCGGCCTACGCGTTCATGTCGGCGATGGCGGGGAATCTCCCGGAATTCGAGGAAGCATCGCGTGCATTGTTCAGCGGTACGTACGATACGCTCGCCACACTTCTCGCGCGATGGCCTGCAGATGTCCGCGACTACACGATGAAACTCGCACGCAGTTGAACGAATTGCGATTTCATCCGTTGTCCTGATTGGCAATCCGCCACAAAACTCAGGAGACATTCATGGACAACAAGCATCGAGGCCAACTGGCCGGTCAGAAGTCGTCTTCGCAAGATCAACAGACCCAGCAGAATCAATCGGGTCGGAAGGGACAGAACAAAAAGCGCCAGGGCCAGATGGGCCAAAGCGATGACCGCTCCAAGGACCGCGACCAGCATCGGAAGCAGCCCGGTGCGCAGACACCGCAGACAAATAGCTAAAATCAGGCCCTCGCATTGTGCGGTGGGGCCTTTCGCTATCGCCGCGCGCGATCGGTCCACGTCAGCACGATCTGACACAGGTGGTCGATCACGAATCGCAGCAGCGGATCGGCTTCTTTCAATCGCGTGTCAAACACCGTCTTATCAATTGACAGTAGTTCGCATCCATCCTTGGAGACCGCGGTCGCGGTGCGCTTGCAGTCCTTCTGCAGCAGGGCAATTTCGCCGAAGATTTCGCCCGCATGGATGCGGTTGATCACCAATTGCTTGCCGTCAGCCTCTTCAATCGTGATGTGCACCTCTCCCGTTAGGATCACGTAGGCTCTGTCCCCCTGTTGACCCTCCAGAAATATGACCTCGCCCGGCGCCACGCGGCGCCGGTTGGCAAGCAATTTTTCCAGCTCGGCTTCCGGAAGTCCGCTCACAATTTCCCCTCCAGGCGATCGCAGGCGCAATCATACACCGCCGCCGCAGCGAGTTGAACCGCGACCGCAGGCGCACTCGACATCCGCCACCGCCTTTGGCACAAGCAATTCGATGAGACTGCTCTCACCCGTCAGGACCGCCCTATGACCGGCAACCGCCTCGCTGCGGCCGTTGCCCAATGGCAGCAAGGAAACTCGCGCGACGCATGGCAGCTGTGCGAGAGCATCCTAGCGTCCGGTGCGTGCGACTTCGACACATTGAATGTTGCCGGCAGTATCGCGCTTCAGGCCGGAGAGGCTGTGCGCGCAGCGGCTCTGCTGGCCCAGGCCGTGAGCATCAACCCCACGGTTGCGCGCACCTACTGCACCCTCGGCATGGCACAGCACGAGACAAAGCAATTCGAAGACGCAGTCGCCAGCTTTGATCGTGCGCTTGCCCTGAAGCCGTCCCTCGTCGATGCGCACATCAACCGTGCGGCAGCGCTGACCGAACTTAAACGTCTGGACGAAGCGCTGGCCAATTGCGACGCGGCGGTTGGCCTCAACCCAGGCGCGGTCGAAGCCTACGTCAACCGTGGCGTCATTTTTCGCCAACTGGAACGCTATGACGCCGCGCTTGCAGACTATGCGCGAGCGATCGGACTTCAGCCGACCAACCATCGCCTCCACGATGGCCGCGCTCGCACCCTGCAGTCGATGAAGCGGTTGGACGACGCGCTGGCGGCCTACGATCAGCTGATCAAGCTGAAGCCCGATCTTCATACCGCCTATATTAACCGAGGCCTCGTGCTCGCGGAATTGGGACGGTTCGAGGAAGCGCTTGCAGCGTACGAGGCGGCCACCGCCCTCAATCCCCGCGACCCAACTCCCTATGCCAACTGCGGTGAAGTGTTGCGCCAACTCAACCGCCATGAGGATGCGGTCGCGAGCTACGACCGCGCTTTGGCGATAGACCCGACTCACCGGTTTGTCCCCGGCATGCGGATCGGGATGAAGTTGCAGACGTGCGACTGGACCGGACTGGATGCTGATATCGCACGGCTGACGGAACAAGTGACGCAGGACGAAGAGGTCGCCAACCCGTTCACGTTTCTCGCAGTTTCCAATGCGCCGCAAGCGCAACTCAAGTGTGCGCAGATTTGGGACAACGCGTGGCACAAGCTGACCCGTCCGCTACCGCCCCTGAACAAGCCGTCGCGGCACGACAAGATCCGCATCGGCTATTTCACGGGAGATTTCTATGCCCACGCCGTCGGTTTCCTCATTGCGGAAATCTTTGAACTTCACGATCGCTCGCGCTTTGAGATCATCGCGTTCTGCTCCAGTCCGACCACCGGCGATTACATGCAGGAGCGACTGCGGGGCAGCTTCGATCGCTTCATCGAAGTCCGCGGCCGTGCGGACATGGACATCGCCGCACTGGCGCGGGAGATGGAAATCGATATCGCGGTCGACTTGAAGGGCCTCACCAATGAAGCCCGCGGCCGGCTCTTCGCTCACCGTGCCGCGCCGATTCAGGTGAACTACCTCGGCTATCCCGGCACCATGGGCGCGGCATACATGGACTACATCATTGCCGACCCCGTGCTGATTCCTGAATCCGACCGCCGCTGGTACGCCGAAAAGGTCGTGACGCTCCCGGACACCTATCAGCCGAACGACACCCACCGTGCGGTAGCCGCGCGCACGTTCACCCGGGCCGAACTGGGCTTGCCCGAGGCCGGCTTTGTGTTCGTGTGTTTCAACAACACCTACAAGATCCTGCCGCAAGTGTTCGACATCTGGATGCGCGTGCTCAGCCAAGTGAACGGCAGCGTGCTTTGGCTCCTGGGCGATAACCCAACCATGATTCGCAATCTGCGCCGCGAAGCGCAGGCGCGCAGCATCGATCCGGCACGGCTGGTGTTCGCCGACCGCGCGCCGATGCCGCTGCATATCGGGCGCCAGGTTCACGGCGATTTGTTCCTCGACACCGCGCCCTACAATGCCCACACCACCACCAGCGATGCCCTATGGATGGGCCTGCCGGTGATCACTTGTCCTGGCGAGACATTCGCCGGCCGCGTGGCCGCAAGCCTGCTGAAAGCTGCAGACTTGCCCGAGTTGGTCGTTAAAACGTGGGAAGATTATGAGCGCCTCGCGGTGAGCCTGGCGCAATCACCGGAAAAAATCGCCGCACTCAAGGATCGCCTGCGCCGCGTTCGCACAAGCAGCCGCTTGTTTGACTCACGGCTGTTCACGCGCAATCTCGAGGCGGCATACACGGCGATGTACGAACGCCTGCAGGCCGGGCTTCCGCCCGATCACATTGCCATCGGCTAGCGAACGCTACTTCGCCTTCGGGGCCCACGCAGCCACGAGGCGCTTGGCTTCATCGACTTGCTGCGGCGTCATGGTGCTGGCGACCTGCTCGCGATCGGCCGCCGCATCCTTGTCGCCTTTGCGCGCGGCGAGCGCGTACCACATGTAGGCGTGGACCTTATCCTCGCTGACGCCTTGGCCTTTTAGATACATGGCGGCCAAGGTGTACTGCGCATCGACATCCCCGCCCTGCGCCAACGGCTCCAGCAACCGGTTGGCGCGCGCGTAGTCAGCCTTGGTATAGGCCTTAATGCCGTCTTCGAGTGGCCCGGCCCAAGCGGCACAGGAGAGACAAACAGTCGCCAGAGCGGCAACGAACTGGCGAACACTCAACGCGTTGGTCATGACATTCACCAAGCAGACGTTTCACACAGCGACGTGAGTCTATCTGTTCGCGGTGATGTTGCAAGATGCCCTTGGTTGATCAGGGGCCAATAGCGTGCCACGGACCTCTGCCGTCGAATGCGCAACTTGTCTCGCCGGGCTTGGTGTCCTGGAGACAAACGTAGAGCGGCTTGCCCTTATACGCCCACTGCACTGCACCATCGACACGCGCCACCGTGGTCCACGCGCCGAGCGCGTGCGCTGCAGCAGGCGCCGCCAGCGGACGCCACTGCAACGTACACTGGCCGTTGCAGGACGGCCGTGATCCCGGAACATCCTTGTCGAACGCGTACAACGTCATGCCGCGAAAGTCCGCGAGAACAAGGCCTTGCGCCGCATGCTGCGCCGTCACGCCCGCGGGGAGCAGCGGCAGTTCCACCGCGGGAATAGCGGCCTGCGCAGTCTTCGCACGCCCCGGAAAGTTCCAGGCGGTCAACGCGAGATGCCACGCGCCGCCACCATCGCCATAGGTGCCGCCAGCCTTGAGCTCTTCCGCATAGCGGTAGAGCGGACGGCCGCGATAGGCCCATTGCCGTGCGCCGTCGGGCCGCGCCACCACCGTCCAGTCGCCGATCGGCTTGGCCTCGGCGGGTGCTGCGAGCGGCGGCCACGCAGCGGCGCATTGGCCGATGCAGGTGGAGACATTGGGCTGGGTGTCGCGATCGAACACATAGAGCGACATGCCGGTGGGTGCTGCGAACACAGGCCCACCGGGCGTTTCGTGAATGGTGACCTCGGCCGGAACCTCCGGCGACGCGGCCTGCGCGGCGGCGATAAGAAGGGCGGCGAGCCAACGCATCAGGCGAAAACTTCCGTCAGCGGCTTCTTCGTTTCCATGGAGCCGGAGCCGAAGCGATCCTGCGCCAAACCCACGGCTTGCATGGCGGTCAGCGCGAGACGTGTGACCGGCTCGCCTTTGCCTTCGATGTGCACGCCCGATTTCACCCGGCCCCCGGCGCTCCCGGCGAACATCACCGGTAGACTGCTGACGGTGTGAACTTTGGCGAAGTCCGTGTCCGAATGCGCCACGACCAGCGTGTTGTCGAGCAGCGTGCCGTCGCCCTCCTTCACGCCATCCAGAACGCGTACGAACGTGCCCCACTGGTCCATCAGGTCCTTGACGAACTGGGTCGCCACCGGCTGATAGCCGAGTTTCTCGTCGATCTGCTCGTCGTGCGTGAGTTGATGATGCGAGGTCGTGCTGCCGCGCTTGGTCAGCGACGACGCACTGTTGTTGATGTGCATGTTGAAGACCTTGGTCTGATTGCACGCCAACGCCATGGCCAGAATTTGCGCCATCAGCTCGTGGTTCTTGACGACGTTCTCGACCTCATGGCCGACATCGAAGCCCTCCGGCGCGTGCGGGTTGGCGCAAGCAAGCAGGGGCTCGGGCTTCTGCAGTTGCATGGCCAGCTGGTTCTCCACCTGCCGCAGGGAGGTGAAGTACTGATCCAACCGCGCCTTATCCGCCGCCCCCAGTTGACGTTCGAGTTCCTGGCGCTGCTCGGTCACGGCGGACAGCACGCTCTTGCGCGCCATGATCTTCGGGTCCGGCACGAAGGCGCCGGCGTTGGGGTCCTTGTAGTCCGGGCCGAACACGCGGGTGTAGAACGCAAGCGCCGAGCTCTCGGACGGATTCATCTGCCCCGCGCCGCGACCGCTCAAGGTGTTGGTGGAATCCGCGATGCCGGACAGCTCAATCGAGCGGAAGCGCGTGTTGCCGCCAATCGCATCGGCAATCATCACGTCGAATGACACGCCGGGGAACGCCAATGCCGGCGGGGCGATGCCCGTGCGGAAACCGGGGCCGCCGGTCTGATGCGGGAAGTTGGGTTTGCCGTCGAGCAGAACGTCGAAGCCGCTGAAGATCGAGATTTTCTTCTTGAACGGCTCAATCGGCCTCAGTTCCGGCAGGATGTCGTAGTCCTTGCCGGTCTTGGTTGGCTTCCACCGGCCAGGCGTGACGCCCAGGCCCCAGAACCACGTGCCGAACCGCACCGGCAGGGGCGCGCCGGACGCGAGCGCGGTGCCGTTGCCGTTCAGGACGCAATCGAACAAAGGCAAGGCGACGCTGATCGCGCTGCCGCCCAGCAAGCTGCGCAACACGCGACGGCGATCGAAGGTTCTCATCGCAAGGCCTCCTTCGTGGTCTCCGGCGGCGCGATCTTGAAGAATGCATCGCTCAGCGCGATGCGGCGCAACAGCTTTGGGATGCGATAGCCGTCGGCGACGAAGCGTTGGTTCAGGCTTTCCAGCCACGCCCGCTCGCCGGCCACCGACGAGCGGCGTACCGCATACTCGTACATGCGATTCACCAGACACGCCGGCGTCGCCGGGTTGTCGTGGATGACCCGCCCGAGATCCGCGGCTGTGGCGAACCCCACACCATCGAGATCGCCGCTGGCGTCGATAGCGCCCTCGCCTTCTTCGGCGCGGAACACGCCGATACCGTCGAAGTTCTCCATCGCGAGCCCGACCGGGTCCATGATCTTGTGGCAGCCCGCGCAGCTCGGGTTGGCGCGATGGGCCGTGAGCCGATCGCGCGCGGTTTTGTAGAGCGGGTTCTTGGTGTCCTGGACCAGCGCGAAGTCGACATCGCCCGGCGGGATCGGCACCGGCTGACACAGCACCAATTCCCGCAACGCCTTCCCACGCAGCGTCGGCGAACTACGGCCGTCATGGGAGAAGGCGGCGAGGAAGTTCATCAACGTCAGCACGCCGGCGCGCTTGTCGCCTTCTGCGAACTGGTAAGGCATCCAGCCTGACTTCTGCGGGACGGGAATGCCGTAGATGACGCCCAAGGGCCGCGTCATGAAGGTATCGCGGGTGGTGAAGACGTCGCGGTAGTCGCCCGCTTTGGTCAACGTGACGTCGACCAAGGTGCGCAACGTCTGCTCCGGCATGTCCTCTTTCACGGCACGCACGAACAAGGGATAGATCGCGGGGTCCTTGACCAGTTCGGCATCCACCTCGAACTGCAGCATGTCGGCGAAGAAGGTGCGCATTGCGCCTTCGAGCCGTGGCGACGCCAGCAGACGGTCGACTTGCTGCGACAGCCCGGATGCGGTGTGCAAATCGCCACGGGCCGCCGCCGCGAGCAACGCGGCATCGGGCGTGGTGTTCCACAGGAAGTAACTGAGCCGCGAGGCCTTGGCGTAGGCGTTGAGGCGCTGGCCGCCGGCATGATTGGGATCGGGCTCCGTGGCGTCGATCTCGAAGATGAACGCCGGCGAGGACAGCATGCTCGCAAGGCTCAGGCTCAAGCCGCCGGTGAAGGTGCCGGTGATCCGCGTGGCCTCTCCCGCGGCCGCCGTATAGGCCTTCGCCTCTGCATCCGTCAGCGGCCGACGGTAGAGCAACCCGCCGACCTGGCGCAGGAAGGACTCAGCGCACGTCGCATCGGCGGAAGTCTCGTCTTTCGGTGCGCACGTCAGGAATGTGTTGCGGTGTGCCGGGTCGAGCACCTGGGCGGCGATGCTGGTCGCCATGATCTGGTACTGCTCGAAACCCGCCGGCGACACGGAAATCTGGCTGGTGCCGGCGGCGATCAGGCCGTGCTGCGGGCGCAGGATCGGATCGAAGCGACCGGCGACCTGAATATGGGTGCCAAAGATGTCGGCGATGCTGTTGCGGTATTGCTCTTCCGTCAGCCGCCGCATGCCGGCCGGGGCGCCGGAGGTCTCGGGCTCCGCCGGGCTGCAGCCACATAAACTGCCGCATAGGGCGCCGAGAAGCAGAAGCGTGGCGACGCGACGTACCACGGTTACGGCAACGCGGCCGTTTGGGCGCGGGCGGCTTCCGGATGGAGCACAAAGGCCGGGATCGCCTCAACGTCCTGCGCGAGCGAGATCATGGTGCACTGGCCGTTCTCGTCCGGGTAGCCGTCCGCGAAGGCCACCATGGATTTGTACTCCGAGGCGCAATCGCGGTTGCCGTTGGTGGCCACGCCCTTGCCGCCGTTGCGGGCCTGCGCGGAGGTGATCTCGATCGGCTGATAGCCGCCCATGATGCCTTTCAGAATGCCGCTCTTCTCGAGCGTCAGGCGGAAATGCACCTGGCGAAACTCGTGCTCGTTCACGGCACCGTAGGGCCCGTTCAACGCGAAGAACCAGTTCAGGTACATGGTGTCGATGACGTCCGTGGTGAGCACGCCGTCGACGATGCGGCCGTGCACGACGTTGCGCCAGCGCGGATTGGACGTGACGGCGAATGTCTGGTTCGGCAGATGCTCACGCGAGCCGTCGAGCATGGACTTGTCGTCCGTCGAGTAAATGCCCACTTCCACATCGTCGTCGTTGCGCCGGTCGTTCACACCGCGCAGCTCGATGAGATAGTTGTGCAGGCCGTCCTTCATGTAACTGTTGTACTTCAGCGCCATGGACCCGCCGAAGGTGGCCCCCTCGCCTCGCCAGGACTTGGCGCACCCCATGATGCGATAGAGCTGGTTATCGACCAGCTCGCCTTGGGGATTGCGGAACTTCGCGTGCTGGCACGACCGCGCCGTGGCGCGGCCGTCGTCGGTGCCGTCGAGATTCATGCCGTAGGACGTTTTGCCTTGCACGGTCTTTTGCACCGGGTGGCGCGGGTCATCGAGGAAGGAGCGTGGGTTGCGGCAGATGTCCTCGCCGTTGGGACCGCTCGTGTACTCGATCTTCCACTTCTTCTCGAGTTCCGGCGCGTTCTCCGGCTTAAGGAGACGCGCGCGCTCAGCCGGGGTCTGGGTGAGCAGGTATTGTTCGTCGGTGGTGGGGGAGAAGCCTTCGGGGCAATCCGTCGCAAAGTCGCCATAGTAGATCGCGACCGCGAACTTGGTGACCAGGAAACCGAGGGTCTCGCCCTTCTCAGCCACGCGCGGGGCCGCACTACTGGTGCTCAGACCCGCAATGCAGGCCAGAGCCGCAACCGCCGCACCTAGTCGAACCCTCATGCCGCCCTCCCCATGGTGGGTCGGGGACGGATGTTATCATACCAGCAAGATGAATCACCTAGGCCGGTAGTCGGCCTCTTTGGGCTTAGATCGCCCCCTGGACGGCGGGGCCATGCCTTTGGCGATGGCAGCATCCAGACCTTCGGCAAGGAAGCTGGCGGAGCCCAGCATGGTGCGGTCCCGGATATGGAGGTCCGCGACGTAGTGTCCGGTCGTGGCGACCTTCCGCCCGCGACGGGGAGACAGCGCGTTCATTCAAGAGCTCATGCTTTAAAAGGGGCGTGCATGGAGCGAACGCACCGCCGCGGCTCATGTTCCAACGTGCGCGCGAACCAATCATCACGCTGTCTCAGCCTTTACGGTCAAGCACACCGGGCCATTTCAATTGCGCGGTCTGTCCTGAAAATCCTCGTACTCGTCGCGCCGCACTTCGAGGCCCTTGGTGATCATGGCCTTGATCAAGTTATCGCCGAGACCGCCGGCGCTCACCAGCGCATCGGGCCGCGCGCCGAGGATGTCGGCGAGTAGACGCGCGCGGACGGCCGGCGGTGCCGCATTGAAGACAGCCCGCGCCTTGCGGACGGACAAATGCGGAATCAGTTCCCGTTCCTTGTGTTCGTCGAGCACCAGGGTGGCAACGGTAAACGCCGCGAAGTCGAGGATTCCGCCGAATACGCGATCGGCCTTGGCGAGCATCTTCTCGGAAGCTGCGGCATCCAGTTTTTCCCCGGCCGGGAGATAGTGGCGCGATTTCTGGATGCGGCTGTAGTCGATGTCGCGCTTCAGGGCGGCCCCGCCGCCGGGGCGGCCGGACTTGGCGGCCCACTCCGCCTCGTTCATCAGGGTGGCTTCGGGGAACTCGCTCTCCGCGCCGCTGTCGGTGACGCAGTAGACCGTGCCGTCAGCAATTTCCTCGACGATGTATTTGCGCCCGTCCTTGGTGTAGGCGAGCGACCCGCGGGGAAACCGTGTACGCATCAGAACCTCCGCCGTAAGGCTACGGCACCGATGAAGAGAAGAGCAACGCCCGCGGCGAGAAGCGCCAGTGTGAAGCCCCGCGGCCAATACGAGAATACGACTGTCGACGTGCCTGCGGGAAGCGGGACAGTTTGGAACGTCTCGTCCTCCATCCCGACCACGACCGCGCTGCCGTTCACGGTCGCCCCCCATCCGTCCATGAAAACCTCAAGACGCGTCAGCGTCGCCGCTTGCGCGCAGGTGACATCGGCGTGGTTATGTGAATGGAGGGCGATAGTGCAGCCGGGCGCAGACATGTAAGCGCGGGGGGTTTCGATCTCGTAGATCGACACTTTCGGCCCATTGTAGGCCGGTACCGCATTGACGCCGGCCGCCTGGAAGTCCGGGCCGGCGACGATGTATTTCACGCCCGCCGCGGCATAGGCGGGCACGCGATCCGCCAGCCGCGTCTTGCCCGAGGTTTCCCCGGGCAAGGGCGGCTCGAAAGTTGTGCCGTTGGCTTCCGGATCGAGATGGGCGCGGATGTAGTCCATGGTCCGGCGCGGGACCGGGATGTCGTTGAACATCAGGTCGGCCACGCCCCAGGCGGACCCGTTGTTGGACCCCACGGCGTTGTCCATGGTGGAGACGATGCGATGAAAACCTGCTTTGGCTTGCAGGAACGCCACAGCGCCGTCGTCATATTTCGCGCGACGCAGATGGGATCCGAACGGCACGAAGAACAACGCGGCCGCTTCGAACGCCAGCAAAAGGGCGAATAGCTGGGTGGCGCGGCGCCCGTCGCGCAGAAAGCCGGTCACGATCATGCCGATCCCCATCGCTACGGCTGCGATGGCGGAGCCGCCCGCGAAACGGTGCAGGCGCGGCTCACGCTGCCAAAAGTTCGGCAGGGCCGGCCATGCGACGGCAATCGCGACCGCCGCGAGGGCGAACGCGCCGGACGCACCGAGGATCATCGCCCGCCGCCGGACCGTCGGCGACAAATGCGGCAGGTGATCGACGAGCATCGCCGCAAGAAAGATCGTGGCGAACACCCATGCCGGATTGAGATAGCGATAGACCGCGGCGGTCTTGGCCAATGGGAGTGCCATGAACGCCTCGTAGATCACGGGCCAGCCATGAGTGGCGCCGAGACAAATGACGATCCAGATAATCAGCAAAACCTTTACGGCCCGCCCCTGGGCGACCACGAGGGCGCCGATCGCCGCAGCGACCGGTAAGAAGCCGGTATAGCCGCCAATCCCACCGAAGGTTACGTTGATCGGAGCGCCTGCGGTGAAGATGGGGCCATAGGTGTAGGGCAGCAGATATTGCAGCAGCGCCAGCGGGTTCAGCGTTTGGCCGTAAAACCCGGTGCCCTCATGCGGTCCCGTGGTGCTCTCGGGAAGGAAGGTGAGGAAAGCCACCAGCACAGGGGCGCTCAGCATCAGACCCACGACGCTCATGGCAGCAACGTCGGCAAGGAATGTCCCCGCGCGCGCCGCCAGGCCGATGGCGCGGAAGCCGACCCAGAGAATCAGGAAGAGCGAATAGAGGTACACCTGCTCCGGAAACCCGGCGTAGATCGCAAGGGCTGCGACCAGCGCGCCCACGCAAACCGCCGGCAGACGTCGCGCCAACGGCAGTTGCGCGATGGCGTTGGCGCGCATCCATTCGAACACGAACATCAGCCACGGCAGGAACGCGACGGGATTGAAGGTGGAGTGCCGTAGCCAGGCGAAGACACCGTTGGCTTCGTAGAGCACGGCGCCGGCAAGCGCCCCGGCAACGCCGAGCCCGTAGCGGCGCAGGAACAACCACATGCCGATCCCGCCAACCAGTTGCAGCAGAGCCTGTTCGATATCCTGGCCGTGAGGCAGCGGGATCAGCCAGGTGAACGGAAACAGCGCGGCGGAATTCATCTCCCCCAGCAGCGGCGTGCCGAGGCCCTCGTAGTGGTTCCACAGCGGCAGGTGGCCAGCCAACAGATCCTTGGTCGCGCGCACGCCCAGTGTGTAGGAAGTAATCGCCACATTCGGGTCGATGGTCGGATAGCCGGGCAGATGCCCGCCAACCCGATCGTACGCCAGTTGACCATAAAGGTACTTGGTCTCCGTGCGGAACGGACCGAAGACCACAAGCGCGACCACGCACAGCGGGAGGAGTCCCAGCAGCCAGACCGCGCGAAAGCGCGTTGAGATGCGCGTAACGAACCGAGCCAACATCAAATGCGGTCGAGGTCCGGCGTGCCCTGCCCGGCCCAGGCCTTGGCGAATAGCTTTTCGTACTGCGCCGCCGCGCCGGTATCGCCAGTCCGCGCCGAGGCTTCCTTCAATGCATAGAGCGCCCAGGCGTTATTGGGCGTATCGATCAGCGCCTGGCGCAACAGCGGGATCGCGGCCGTCGCATCGCCGGTGCGAATCAGGAGCGCCGCGAGGGATTGCCGTAGCGGCACGTCCGAGGGCGGCGGATCGCCGCGGAACAGCATGTCTTCGTCTTGCAGGGCGATGGCCGCTTCCAGCCGTCGACGCGCCGCGCGCGTGTCGCCTTCGGCGATGGCGATGCGGGCGCGCAGCACTTCCTCCGCCACGGCGAGCAGTGCGTCCGGCCGCGTGCGGCGCGACTGCGACTTCCCGGCACTGCGCCGCGCCTTGGCGAGGGCATCCAACTCGGCCTTCGCCGATTTGGCATCCTTCTGCCAGGCATAGGCCGAGCCGCGGGCATAGTGCGCGATGGCCCGCGCGATCGGCTGTTTCGCATCCGGCAGGGGCCGCGCCAACGTCGCCGCTGGCGTCTCGAACCGCAGACGCGGATGGATCGCCGCGGCGGTATAGAAGTCGTTGCGCGCCGGATCGTTCGGCCGCAGCGCTTTCTCCAACTTGTCCGCCAGAAACATCGCCAGCGCGCCGTCGCCGCTCATGCTGGCGGACGACATGGCGAAATTGATGTTGTGGGGATAGAGACCGTATTTGTAGGCGGCCGAGGTCTCCGGCACCGCCGCGATCAAAGCGGCATCGAGATCGATCGCCGTGAGGTTCGCATTCAGCGCGTCCTTATAGCGGCCCAGGACAAAGTACAGGTGCGACGGCATGTGCACCATGTGCCCGATGCCCGGCGTGAGGCCCGCGAGCGTATCCGCATAAGGTTCGGCCTTCTCCGGCTTCGGCTGCTCGGCGAGATGGATGTAGTAATGCACCGCGCCGGGGTGGCGCGGATCGGCGGCGAGCAACTTTTCCGTCGCGGCCAGCGCTTCGCCGATGCGGCCGAGCGGCACCATCGTGCGCTTGGCGTACCAGGGGTAGCCCGACGCCACCATCGCCGCCTCGATGTGGGCGAGCGCCACGTCCGGATCGTTCGGGAACGCGGCGTAGGCTTTTTTCATCGCATCGGCGTAGGCAGCGTCGAGGGCCTTGCGCTTCGCGCCCTTGGCATCGGAATAGCGCGTGGCCAGGGCCTCGATCAGTGCGCGTTCTTTCGGCGGCGTCGCCGGCGTCATGAGGCGGACCGCCCGGCGCATCGCCTCAACCGCCGCCGGATTGTCGGACTCCCGCATCGGGCCGTTGATATTGGGGCCCAGGTTCGCGGAGATGCCCCAGGCGCAGATGGCGCAGGTGGGGTCGATCTCCTCCGCGGCGCGGAACGCGCGGATGGCCTCGCCGTGATTGAAGCCATAGGTGAAGCGGATGCCCTGATTGAAATACGCCTGCGCATCGGGGTTCGCGCTGGAGATTGGAAAGGTGTTCTCGCCCAGCCCGGGCCAGAACGGCGGCTGGGTTGCTTTCGGCTCATCCGGCGCTTGCGAGAGTTGCTGTTGCGCAGGGTCTGCGAGGCGTTGCATGTCGCGGCCGCAGAGGTTGCGCGCGACGACCGCCGGATCGAACAATTCGGCCGCGTCGCGGTCTTTGCCGAGCGCGGAGGTGGCGGTGAGGGCCGCCGCGAGCCCAAGTCCGAACGCGATCCGCATGGCACTTCCCTCCCAAACGTTCCGGCCGATGCGAGGCCCGGTTCGGACCAATTCGACTCGGGCACCCGCCTCAAAAACGCGTCCGGCTCTCCCGCGCATTTACGCGCCAATTACGCGGGAGAAATTTCGGACCCGTGATGCGGCGGGATGCGACCGCGCGACATCATTGGACCAACCCTCAAATATACCGCCGGGATGAGAAGTCGTCCAATGTCACGGTGTGAGCAGTTCAGCTACGAAAGCCGATCCAGTTCCCGATAGTGCCGGAAGATTCCTTCCGTGCTGAAGCGGATGCGGCGGTCCGACGTCAGGTAGGCGGCGAGGCGCGGCCGTTCGGCCACGCGGTGGCGGAAGTCCGCCAGGCGCGGGCGCTTCTTCTCGATGCGCGCCATGTTCTTGGGAAAGGCATAGCGCAATCCCTCGATCACCTGGAACAGCGAGAGGTCCGCATAAGTGGCGCGCGCGCCGGTGAGATAACGCTGCTTGCCCAGCACGCCGTGAAAGTAATCGAGGAACTGCGGCACGCGCTCTTTCAGGAATGCGCGCGACGCGGCGCGGGCTTCGCGCTTCTGGTCTTCGTAGTAGAGGTTGACGGAGATCGGGTGGTGCGCGTCGTGAGTCTCCGCCACCAGATCGGCGAGGGTCAGCTGGAGCTGATGCACCCACAACCGCGCGGCTTCGGACTTCGGCGCAAGGCCGATGCGACTGCCGAGGTACAGGAGGATGTTGGCGGTTTGGCCGACGATCACCTTGCCATCGCGCAGGAACGGCGGTGCGAACGACGGCGTCTTGAGGCGTGGGCTGTCCATCAGCGCCATCATCCGCTTCATGCCGGCGGCAGTGCGCGCCACATCGCGGTAGGCGGCACCGACATCTTCCAGCGCCAGCCGCACATATTCGCCACGGCCTTGGATGGATGGCCAGTAGAACAACTCATACGTCATGGAACACCTCGCAGGGATAAGCCGGTGACGCGGGCATGATGTTCCTGGCGCGTCTCGAGGCAAAGAACCGCATGGGCAGTAACGATTGCCAATCGGCCACCTATGGGGTGCGCCTCAGCGCGACGTTCTAAGAAGTTAGATAGGCCACGGACTTAGCGACGGCTCCTACGGCCCGGTCTTGCACGGATCGGGTCGGGTTTTTTTCGTTGCGCGTCGCTTGCAACCAAGCGCGGGCGACGCGCGTAGGATGTAGAGACCCGTGAGGCGAACATCAGCGGATCGGGTGCGACATACATCCAGGAGGCTGCGCCATGGAGTACGCCGAGTATTCAACACTGGTCGATACCGCTCTTGTCCTTGGATTGGTGCTTATCGTGTGGGTCGCCTACCGCGAGATGCGCGGCCGCAAGCGTGAAGAAGACCGCGCCTCGTCGATGTCGAACTCGCCGACGGCCTAGAGTCTCCCCGCGTCCCGTCAGACGCTCTCTGCACGCCGATCCCCAAAGCAAAACCGCCGGCCTTTTGGGCCGGCGGTTCGGTCTCGATCGACGAGCGACGTCTTAGTGCTGTTCGATGCGCGCCCAGATGCGGCGCTTCAGGAAGTATGCGAGCACGGTGAACAGTAGCGTGAAGATGATCACGCGCAGGCCCGTGGCGTGGCGCACTTCCATCTTCGGCTCCGCGGTCCACATCAGGAACGCCGAGACGTCCCTGGCGATCTGATCGGCGTCGCTTTTCGTGCCGTCGGCGTAGGTGACCTTGTCGTCTTCGATCTGCTTGGCCATGGCGATCTGGTGGCCCGGGAAGTACTTGTTGTAGCTCATCCCGTCCGCGAGCTTCATGTCTGCCGGCGCCTCGTCGTAGCCGCGCAGCAGGTGGAAGAGATAGTCCGGTCCGCCGTGACGGGCCTTGGCGATCAGCGAAAGGTCCGGCGGCAGGGCGCCGCCGTTGGCCGAGCGCGCGAACTTCTCGTTCGGGTAGGGCTTGGGCAGCTTGTCGGACGGCTTGGCCTTGCGCTTGAACATGTCGCCGTTGTCGTCCGGACCGTCTTCGACTTCGTACTCGGCCGCGAGCGCCTTGACCTGCGCCTCGCTGTAGCCGAGCGCTTCGAAGTTGCGGAACGAGATGTATTCCAGCGAATGGCAGGCCGAGCAGACTTCCTTGTAGACCTGGAAGCCGCGCTGGACCTGTTCCTTGTCGAAGTGGCCGGTGATGCCGTTGAAGCTCCACTTCTCCGCGGGGATGTGGATTTCGGCTTCGGCGGCGAAGGAGGCTGCGGGAAGCGCCAGAGCGAGAGCCGCAGCCGCGGTGAGAATGTACTTACGCATGGCGGCTACTCCGCGGGCCGAAGAACGGGTTCGCCGATACTCGCCGGCAAGGGCTTGGGCGTCTCGAGCCAGCCGACCACCGGCGTGAGGACCAGCAGGTGGAGGAAGTACCAGGCCGCCCCGATGCGGCCGAGGATCAGCGGTGCGCCTTCCGGCAACTGGGCCCCGCACCAGGTGAGCAGCGCGCAGTCGAGCATGAACACGATCAGCAGCCACTTGTAGACCGGACGGAAGGTGGCCGACCGGATGCGGCTGGTGTCGAGCCACGGCAGCACGAACATGATCAGGATCGAGCCGAACATCGCGATCACGCCGAGCAGCTTGTTCGGGATGGCGCGCAGGATCGCGTAGAACGGCAGGAAGTACCATTCCGGCACGATGTGCGGCGGAGTCTGCAGCGGGTTCGCCTTCACGTAGTTGTCGACTTCGCCGAGCGCGTTGGGCGCCCAGAAGACGACGGCGAAGTAGAACAGCAGGAACACGCCCACGCCGAAGGCGTCCTTCACCGTGTAGTACGGGTGGAACGGGATCTTGTCCTTGGTCGAGACGTCGATGCCGAGCGGGTTGTTCGAGCCCGGGATGTGCAGCGCCCAGATGTGCATGAACACCAGGCCGAAGATCACGAACGGCAGCAGATAGTGCAGGGCGAAGAAGCGGTTCAGCGTCGGGTAGTCGACCGCGAAGCCGCCCCACAGGAGGGTGGTGATCGCATTGCCGACCCACGGGATCGCGGTGAACATGGAGGTGATCACGGTGGCGCCCCAGAAGCTCATCTGGCCCCACGGCAGGACGTAGCCCATGAACGCGGTGGCCATCATGGCCAGCAGGATCAAGAGGCCGATCCACCACAACACTTCGCGCGGCGCCTTATAGGAACCGTAGTACAGGCCGCGGAAGATGTGGATGTAGACGGCGATGAAGAAGAAGCTGGCGCCGTTGGCGTGCATGTAGCGCAAGAGCCAGCCGTAGTTCACGTCGCGCATGATGCGCTCGACGCTGTCGAAGGCCATGCTGGTGTGCGCCACATAGTTCATGGCGAGGAAGATGCCGGTGACGGTCATCACCGCCAGCATGAAGCCGGCGATGAAGCCGAAGTTCCAGAAGTAGTTCAGATTGCGCGGCGCGGGATACTGCGTGCCGACGGCATGGTCGATGAACGAGACGATCGGCAGGCGTTGCTCATGCCAATCGAAGATCTTGCGAAGCGTGGTCTTTTCCGTCGCGTTGGTCATGGTGATCGTTTCCCCTTAACCGACGCGGACGGTGGTGTCGTTGACGAAGCTGTACGGCGGAACTTCCAGGTTCGCCGGCGCGGGTCCGCGGCGGATGCGGCCCGAGGTGTCGTATTCCGACCCGTGACAGGGGCAGAACCAACCGCCGAACTCGCCGCGCGGATCGGTCGGCTTCATGCCAAGTGGGATGCACCCCAGGTGGGTGCACACGCCGACGAGGACGAGCATGTTCTCGTGGTCTTTCTTCACGCGGTCGGCGTCTTTCGCCGGATCGCGCAGTTCGGCGAGGTTGACCTTCTGGGCTGCCTCGATCTCCGCCGCCGTGCGGTGGCGGGCGAACACCGGCTTGCCGCGCCAGAGCACGGTGATGCCCATGCCCTCCGCGATGCCGGCGACGCTGAATTCGGTGGTGGACAAGGACAGCGTATCCGCGGCCGGGTTCATGCTGTGGATGAGCGGCCACACCATCATGACGCCTCCGACCACACCCGTGGCGACCGTCATATCCAACAAGAAATCCCGACGGGTCTCCCCGGCTGCTCCACCCGCATGCGTGGGATGGGCAGGTGCGGTATTGGCCATACTTGAACCCCTTCTTTAGGAACGCGACTCCGGACGTCCGCACGCCACGCGAAGGACCCGTTTTCCGAGCAAAATCCATCCCAAGCGGGATCTCGCGGTTACGGTGTCCCCCAGCAGTGCCGTGGACCTTGCGGCGACCCCCACTCCGGTCGTCAACCGGCGGAAGCACAAGGATTTTCAGCGGGCTGGGTATAGGATAAAACGCCCGCCTTGAAAAGGGCTGCTATCGCGAAAGATTGAGTCGGCTTATCGGCCGATAACACCCTATGCGCCTTGCGTTATTTCAACCGGACATCCCCCAGAACACCGGCGCTTTGATGCGCATCGGGGCGTGCTTCCGCGTCGCCTTGGACATCATCGAGCCGTGCGGATTTCCCCTCGACGACAAGCGCATGAAGCGCGCCGCCATGGATTACGGCCCTGCCGCGGAGACGGTCCGGCACCGGTCCTGGCTATCGTTTCTCGAGGCCCACAGGGTCCGGGGCGGTCGGTTGGTGCTGCTGACAACCGCCGGGGCCGTTGGCCACGCGGACTTCGCCTACCGCCCTGACGACACCTTGGTCCTGGGCCGGGAAAGCGCCGGCGTGACCCCGGAGGTGGTGGCGGCGGCTGACGCGGCGGTGCGGGTTCCGATCGCTGCGGGCCAACGTTCCCTTAATGTCGCCGTCGCCGGGGCGATCGTGCTCACGGAAGCGTTACGTCAGCAGGGCGTATTTGCTGAAAAAACAATGCTTTAGAAGATGACGGCGGTCTGACAATTTTGTCATCCGCCGAACATGCTCCTGTAAGGTTTCCCGCCCTATATTGGTTCTCACAGAAGCGGTCCGGACATCGATCCCCTGATCCCGTCCCGGACTGCCCCAGACCCGCCGCCCCCTCGGCGCTCTGGTGCGAAAAGGTCCTGTTCCCCCCGGGACCTGAAGCAAGACCGTAACGGCCCCGCTCCCCCCGGCGGGGCCGTTATCGTTTCGAAACGCGGGATTGAAGCTCCGCAAGCGCGGCAGCCCGGTCCGGCGCGGGTTCGCGGGCGAGCCACCAGGTCAACAGCTCCTCCAGTAAGGTGCCGACGCGAGGGCCCGGCGCGACGCCAAGCGCCAGGACATCGCCGCCGCTCAGGGGGAGCGACGTGGGGACCCAGTCCGCGATGGTTTTCAACAGCGCCTGCCAGCGTTCCATCCCGCGCGGGTATGGCGCGCGAGTCCAGGCCAGCAGGGCGCGATTGCGCACGACCGCGGTCTCGAGATCGTAGAGGGCGCGGCGCAAGGCCGCGGGCGGAAGATCGGGCGTGATCGACTGATCCATCGTGAGTTGCACCAGCGCCGCGCGATCCGCGTTGGAGAGCTTCAGCGCGTCCGCCACGGCGCGCGCATCGGCGCCATCGACCAGGGCCGCGAGTCGGCGCAGCCACGCCGCGTCGGCGACGTGGGCCGCGTGCTCCACGCCCTCCAGCCGCGCGAATTGCGCGCCGCCGTCGCGCACCGGCAGCACGCGATCGAGCACGCCGGCTTCCTGCATCTGGGCGACGGCTTGGTACGGGCTGGGGGCGCCCAGCATCTTGGCGAGTTCGGCCTGCACCCGTTCCGCCGAGAGCCGGGCAAGTCCCGCCGCATGCGCACGGCACGCCGACAGGATGTCCGCATCGATGGGGGTGCGTCCGTAGAGCGCCTGGAAACGGAACAGCCGCAGCACGCGCAGATAGTCTTCCTGGATGCGGTCCGCGGTCGCGCCGACAAAGCGCACGCGGCCGGCTTTCGCATCCTCCATGCCGCCGTGATCGTCGTGGACGGTGCCGTCACGTTCCATGGACATGGCGTTGAAGGTGAAATCGCGCCGCCGTGCGTCTTCGTGCCAGTCCTCGGTGAATTCCACCACCGCGTGGCGTCCATCGGTCGCGGTGTCGCGGCGCAAGGATGTGATCTCGAAAGTACGTTTGCCCACAACCGCGGTGACGGTGCCGTGGGACAGGCCGGTCGGGACCACGCGCAGGTTCGCATTCTGCAGGCGCGCGATCACTTCGTCGGGCTCTTCGGGAGTGGCGAGGTCGATCTCACTGTCGCCGCGGTCGCGGCCCATGACGGCATCGCGCACAGCGCCGCCGACCGCGCGGGCGTCGATCTCCGGCGCGCCGAGGGCGGTGAAGATGCGTTGCACCTCCGGCTCCGCAAGCCACTTCGGTGTCAGCGTGGTCTGCACGCTATTTGGCATCCATCCGGCCGGGCACAACCTTCCCATTCTCAAGATGCGGCGGGGTATAGACCGAGCCGGCGGCGCTGCCTTGCAGGAGCGCGGTGGTCGCGAACGACGCCAGCGTCAGCACCGCGCCGAGGAACAAGAGGATCGCCCACGGACCGCGTTCCAGCTTCGGCGGCACGCCGTCGTGTTCGGCGACGTAGCGCGAACGGTACCAGCCCCAGGCGAAGTACACGGCGCTGGGGAGCAGAAGCGGAACGATATAGGTAAACACGATACGGACCATCCGGCCCCTTACAGCGCAAGCGCCTGATACAGGTTCAGAAGCATACCGGCGGTCGCGCCCCAGATATAGCGATCACCGTAGGGCATCGCGTAGTAGGCGCGTTTCATACCGTTATAGTCGCGGGCGACACGCTGATGGTTGGCGGCATCGAGGAAGAACGCAAGCGGCACCTCGAAGGCGGATTCCACTTCGACCGGGTCGGGAGTGAGTGCGAGCGGCGGCGTGACGGCCCCCACCACCGGCGTCACCTCGAAGCCCGTGATGGTGAGGTAGGTCGGCAGGCGCCCCAATATCTCCACCTGAGCCGGATCGAGGCCGGTTTCCTCTTGCGCCTCGCGCAGCGCGCAGGCCATGGCGTCGGCATCGGTTGGCTCCATGCGCCCGCCCGGAAATGCCACCTGGCCGGCGTGCTTCTTCAGACTGCTCGTGCGCTGGGTGAGCAAGACCGTGTAGCCGTCGGCATGCTCTATCAAGGGTACAAGCACGGCGGCGGCAATGGGCTTCACGTTCACGCCCGGAGCGCCGGCGGCGCGATCGTAAGGAATGCCGCTGGAGGGCACCGGGCCAAAGCCCTCGCCGGCGAAAGCCTGGAGATCGCCCTCGGCCATCAAGGCCGTCGCGGTCGCAAAGTCGCCGCGGGCGCGGGCGGGAGGTGGTGCAGCCAGGCGTGCGCGGATGGCGGCGCGATCGAGCAGCGGGAGCGTGACGGTCATGTAGCTGCAATCATACCGTGCGACCGAGCCGAAAGAACTGCCCGGCGCTCCACACGCCGATCATGTCGGGCTGCGCCGGGTCCGGCTCGGCCATCGCCACCATTTCGTAGAACACCGGCCGCGCGAGACGGGCTTCCAGGCCGCGCCTGACAAAGACGTACGGCCGCGGCGTGCCGTCGTCGGATTCCTCGACGCGCAAGGGATGGTCACGATCCAACGGCACGACATCGTCGAGGTTGGTGCGGATGTGCAAGGTTTGCGATGGGCCGACGCCGTCCTGCTGCAGTTCGACTCCGACGAACGGCGCGTCCTCCACCTCGATCCGGCCGCTTTCCGCGGGCGTGGTCAGCCAAAACGAGCCGTCGTCCTTGCGATGGAGCACGGTGGAAAACAGCTTCACAAGAGCGATACGGCCGATGGGGGACCCCAGGTAATACCAGGTGCCGTCGAGGCCAATCCGCATATTGAAATCGCCGCAGAGACCCTCCGGAAAGGCGTCTACCACGGGACTTGCAACTGATGGTGTCTGCGGGCGGGCCATGGGAGTGGTCTGTTCGGAGATTCCGCTTCAATTGCGCACGGGGCTCGCCCCATACTCGCACCTGCAGCAAAGCGCGACAGTCGGTCGCGCAGCGCTGAGACATCATATGGTGGAGGCCCTCTGTGAGCGCAACGAAATCAAGCGCGCCCGCGGACCAGAGCGACCCGGCACGGAGTGATCCTGCCGAGGTGCAACTGGCGCAGATCGAGCGCATCGGCGCCCGCATCCAGCAGGCGCACGACGCCGTGGCCAAGGTCATCTTCGGCCAGAAGGCGGTGATCGAGGAAAGCCTGATCACCCTGCTCGCCGGCGGCCACGTGCTGCTGATCGGCGTGCCGGGGCTGGCCAAGACACGCCTGGTGCAAACGCTGGGTACCGTGCTGGGCCTGGACGACAAGCGCGTGCAGTTCACGCCGGACCTGATGCCGGCGGACATCCTCGGGTCGGAAGTGTTGGAAGAAGACCCGGAAGGCCGGCGCTTCTTCCGCTTCATCCCGGGACCGATTTTCTGCCAGCTGCTGATGGCGGACGAAATCAATCGCGCGAGCCCCCGTACGCAATCGGCACTTCTGCAGGCGATGCAGGAAGGCCATGTGTCCATCGCCGGAACCACGCACGCGATCCCGCGTCCGTTCCATGTGCTCGCGACACAAAATCCGATCGAGCAGGAAGGCACGTATCCGCTGCCGGAAGCGCAGCTCGACCGCTTCCTGATGCAGGTGGACATCGGTTATCCGGACCTGGCCGCGGAACGCGAGATCGTGCTGCGCACCACCGGCATCGAGGACGCCGTGCCACAGCGCATTCTGTCCGGCGAGGAGCTGATCGCCGCCCAGCGCGTCGTGCGCCAAATCCCGGTCGGTGAGAGCGTGATCAGCGCGATCCTGAAACTCGTGCGCAGCGGCCGCCCGGAGACCAGCGATATCGCGGAAGTGCGCGACCAGGTGGCATGGGGGCCGGGTCCACGTGCGAGCCAGGCGTTGATGTTGGCGTCGCGCGCGCGCGCGCTGCTGCAAGGCCGTCTCGCGCCGTCGGTGGACGATGTGATCGCGCTGGCGCGCCCCGTGCTTCAGCACCGCATGGCGCTCAACTTCGCCGCCCGCGCCGACGGCCGCTCCCTGGCGGGGCTGATCGACATGCTCTGCGCGCGTATCGACGCTGCGTGATCGCAGGGTATGACCGCCACCACCACCCGTGAGACAAGTCGGCGCCTGAGGACTGCGGCGGATGACGTCGCGGCGCGGCTGCCGCCGCTGTTGGTGCAGGCCAAGCGCATTGCAGCGACCGTGGCGCTGGGCAGTCACGGTCGGCGTCGCGCCGGACCCGGTGAATCCTTTTGGCAGTTCCGTCCCTATTCCCGAGACGATGCACCCCAATCCATCGACTGGCGCCAGACTGCCAAGTTCGATCATGTGTTCGTGCGCGACCGGGAATGGGTCGCGGCGCAGACCGTGGCGATCTGGTCCGACACGTCGCCGTCGATGCACTACCGATCGACGCGCAGCCTGCCTACCAAGGCGGAGCGCGCCGTGGTGCTGGCAATTGCATTGGGCGAACTGCTGGTGGACGGCGGCGAACGCATCCTGCGCTTGTCCGCGAACGGACAGCCGCAACGGGCGGCGGCGGCGGGACGTTTGGCTGTTGCGCAACTCGCCGACGGTCTGGCGGGCGACCTTGACGCCAGCGCTGACTCGAAATCACCGGTGCCGATGCGCTTCACCACCACCCTGCCCCGCCACGCCGCCGTGGTGATGATCAGCGATCTGCTGAGCCCGCTCGCGGAGATCGCGAACGCCATCAAGGCGCTGTCGCACCAGGGGAGCGCCGGCCACATCTTGCAGGTGCTCGACCCGGCGGAAGAAGCGTTGCCGTTCAAGGGCCGCATCCGCTTCGTCGGCATGGAATCCGAGGGCGAGACCATCGTCGAGCGCGCCGAGGATGCGCGCGCGGCATATGCCGTGCGGATGCAGACCCATCGCGCCGGCGTGCGCGAACTGGCCGCCCGCGCGGGCTGGAGTTTCGCCGTCCATCACACCGATCGCCCGCCGCAGCTGGCGCTGTCCGCGCTGCACCAGGCGCTCAGCGGATACGCCGCGGGATCTGGGCGATAATATGTTCACGCTCGGCGCGTTCACCTTCATGGCGCCTTGGGCGCTGGCCGCAGCGGCAGCGCTGCCGGTGGTGTGGCTGTTGCTGCGCCTGATGCCGCCGGCGGTGCGGCGGATCGATTTCCCGGCGGCACGCCTGCTATTCGATCTGGAGCGCACAGAACGCACGCCGGCGCGCACGCCGCCCTGGCTTGTGGCCTTGCGCATCGGCCTGTTGGTTCTTGCGATCCTCGGGCTTGCGGATCCGGTGTTGAGTGCGCGGCGCGGCGAGAGCGAAGGCCCGCTAGTGGTGGTATTCGACGACGGCTGGGCGGCGGCCAACAAGTGGGACGCGCGCCTCCAGGCGCTGCGAAATCTGCTCGAACGCGCGGAGCATCGGCAGCAACAAGTGGCGCTGGTGACCACCGCGCCGGTGGCAACCGCGCAACCCGCGCCGCGTCTGGGCCCGGCACGGGAGTCTTTCGCCCGCAGCGCCGAGTTGGTGCCGCAGGCCTGGGCGGTGGATCGCGCGGCAGCGGCAAAGGTCGTGAGTGCCCTGAACGTGCCGCAGCCGGCGAGCGTGGTGTGGCTGACCGACGGCGTGGCCACGCGCAACGATGCGGCCCTGACCGACGCGCTGGCGCGTTTCACGCAAGTGACCGTCATGGAAGCCGGCGATGCCAACGTGCCGCTGGTGCTGCCGCCGCCGCAGCGTTCGTTGGCGGACAACGGCGCGAACCGCATCGCGGTGACGGTGCGCCGCGTGATCGGGCCGGATGCACCGCCGCTGGCACACACGGTGCGCGCGCTCGACGCCAACGGCCAGGTGCTGGCCCGCACCACCGTCAGTCTGGCCACCGATGCGCGCGGCGGGAGTGCGTCGTTCGAGCTGCCGACGGAACTCGCCAACCGCATCGCGCGCTTTGACGTCGAAGGCCAGCCGGGGGCTGCCACAACCGTGCTTGCGGATGCGCGCTGGCAGCGCCGGCCCGTGGGCATCGCCAGCGCGACCGCCAAGGGCATCACGCCGCCGCTGTTGGAAGACAGCTTCTATCTACGCCAGGCGCTCGAGCCGTTTGCCGACGTGCGCGCCGGCGATCTCGATCAACTCCTCAGCCGCCCGCTCGCGGTGCTGTTCATGGCCAGCGGCGGGCGCATCCTCGAAACCGAGCAGGACCGACTGACGAAATGGGTGCAGGACGGCGGCGTGCTGGTGCGCTTCGCCGGGCCGGCGCTCGACAGCAATGTCGATCCGCTGCTGCCGGTGCGGCTGCGGTCCGGCGGGCGCAGCTTCGGCGGCGCCATGTCGTGGAGCGATCCGGTCGCGCTGTCGGCGTTTCCGGAGAGCACGCCGTTCAGCGGGATTGCGATCCCGGGCGACGTCACCATCCAAACGCAAGTTCTCGCCGAACCGACGCCGGAACTGGCGTCCAAGACCTGGGCGCGCTTGTCCGACGGTACGCCCCTGGTAACAGCGGAACATCGCGGCCAAGGCTACGTGGTGCTGTTCCATGTGACCGCGACGCCGGAGTGGTCGTCGCTGCCTCTGTCCGGCTTGTTCGTCGATGTGCTGCGCCGCCTGATCGAGATGAGCGCCGGCGTGAGCGGCGGCGAAGCCACCCTCGACGGTGTGTTGCCGCCGCTGGAACTGCTGGATGGCCTCGGCCATCTGGCACCACCGGGACCGACGGCCGCACCCATCGCCGCGAAAGCGCTGAGCGAACTCACCGCCGGGCCGGATGCGCCGCCGGGACTTTACGGCGCGCCGGGGAATACGCTGGCGTTCAACCTATCGAGCAAGTTGGTCGATCTGCAGGCCCTGAATCCCTTGCCCACGGCGGCGCACATGACGTTCGAAGGCGTGGCGCGGGAGCGCGCGCTGAAACCGTGGCTGCTGAGCCTCGCGCTGCTGCTGTTGATCGCCGATCTCGTCATCAGCTTCATCCTGCGCGGCCTTGCGCCGACGGTGCCGGCGCGGCTGGCGCGGACCGGCGCGGCGGCGGTGCTTCTGCTCGTGCTGTGCGCGCCTTTCGCGGCCCGCGCCGAAGACAAGCCGGTCGACCCGCAAGTGAAAGCCGCGATCCTGGATACACGCCTGGGCTATATCGTCACCGGCCGCGGCGACATCGACCGCGTGACCGCCGCCGGGCTGACGTCGCTGACGCAGGTGTTGTTTAGCCGCACCTCGGCGGAGATGGCGCAGCCGGCGCCGGTGGACTTGGGCGCGGCACAGATCAGCGCCGACATGCTGTCGCCCTATCCGATCCTCTACTGGCGCATGACGCCGGATCAGACCAAGCCGAGCCCCAAAGCGTTCGCGGCGGTGAGCAACTATCTCCATCACGGCGGCATGATCGTGTTCGACGCGCCGGAGCAGGCCGGGGCCGCGGCCGGCGGTGGATCGGTCGCGCGGATGGAAGAGTTCCTGCGCATGATCGACCTGCCGCCGCTGGTGCGGATGGCGGACGATCACGTGCTGACGCGCAGCTTCTATCTGACACGCGGATTGCCGGGCCGCTTCGCCGACGCGCCGGTCTACGTCGAGAAAGGCTCGTCGGCGAATGACGGCGTGTCGTCGGTGGTGATCGGCGGCAACGACTGGGCGTCCGCCTGGGCGCGGGAAGCGAATGGGTTGCCGTTGTTCCCGGTTGTGCCCGGCGGCGAGAATCAGCGCGAACTGGCCTACCGCGCCGGCGTGAACATGGTGATGTATGCCCTGACCGGGAACTACAAGTCCGACCAGGTGCACCTGCCGCACATCATGCAGCGGCTCACACAATGAGGCGGGCGCAATGATCGGCAGCCTCGCATTCGCGCCGGGAATCCCCGTGCCGCTGTTGCTGTTGCTGACGGCGTTCGCGGTGGGCTTGCTGATCTACGGCGCGTGGCGGCGGGCGCGCGGCATCGTGCTGCGGGCAATCCCGTTGCTGGGGCTGGCCATCGCCATCGCCGATCCCATGCTGGTGCGCGAGAGCCGCACGCCGCTGAAAGACGTAGCGGTGGTTGTGGTCGACGACACCGACAGCCAAAAACTCGGAAAGCGCGAGGAGCGCACCGCACAGGCCGCAGACAAGGTCGCCAAGGAACTTGCCGCGTCCGGCGATCTGGACGTGCGCACGGTGCATGTGTCGAGTGCCGCCACGCAAGACGGCACGCGGCTGTTCAATGCGCTCAACGGCGCCCTGGGCGATGTGCCGGTGCAACGCCTCGCCGGCACCATCTTCATCACCGACGGACAGGTGCATGACGCCCCCACGCCCGATGCGGCCAATGCCGCCCGTGCGCCGTGGCTGAAGGCGCCGCTGCATGTGCTGTTGAGCGGCGACAAGCAGGAACACGATCGGCGCGTGAAGATCGAGCGCGCGCCTGACTTCGGCTTGGTGGGCCAACGCGCCATGGTGCGCCTCAAGATCGAGGACAGCGGCGCGGACGCCGGCGGCGACGTGCCCGTGACCGTGCGCCGCAACGGCGAGGCCGACCGCGAACTGAGCCTTCCGGTGGGCGGCGCGATCGAGATGCCGGTGGATATCGTCAATGCCGGTCCGAACGTATTCGAGATCAGGGTGGCGCCGCGCGCCGACGAACTCTCCACCGCGAACAACGCGACCCTGGTGTCCATCACCGGCGTGCGGGACCGCCTGCGCGTGCTGCTGATCTCCGGGCAGCCGCATCTGGGGGAGCGCGCATGGCGCAACCTGCTCAAGTCCGATCCCAATGTGGACCTGGTCCACTTCACCATCTTGCGTCCGCTCACCAAGGACGACGGCACGCCGCTGAATGAGCTGGCACTGATCCCGTTCCCGATCCGCGAGCTGTTCGAGGAACAGCTCAAAGATTTCGATCTGGTGATCTTCGACCGTTACAGCCGCAAGGGTCTGGTGCCGTTCCAGTTCATGGGCAACGTGCGCGATTATGTGCGCAACGGCGGCGCGGTGATGCTGGCGGTGGGCCCGGAATACGCCGACAACTTCTCGCTCTACGACAGCCCCCTGCACGACGTGCTGCCGGCGGCGCCCACGGGCCAGATGATCACCGATCCGTTCCGGCCGCATGTGAGCCAACTGGGCGAACGCCATCCGGTGACCGCCGATCTGTCCGGCGTGGTCGCCAACGACAGCAAGGACAACGGCTGGGGCCGCTGGCTGCGGCAAGTGGGCGTGACCGGCGCGCGCGGCGCAACGGTCATGACCGGGGGCAACGATCAACCGTTGCTCGTGCTCGACCGCGTCGGCAAGGGCCGGGTTGCGCTGCTGCTGAGCGACACGATCTGGCTGTGGGGCAAAGACTTCGACGGCGGCGGGCCGCAAGTGGAACTGCTGCGCCGCGTCTCCCACTGGCTGATGAAAGAGCCGGAGTTGGAAGAGGAAGCCCTGGGCGCGGAAGTGCGCGACCGGGCGCTGATGGTGACGCGCCGCAGCGTCGCGGCAGAAGAAAAATCAGTGACGGTGACCGCGCCGTCGGGCGCAGAGGAAACCGTGACGCCCAAGGACACAGGCCGCGGTCGTTTCCTCGCGCGGATGCCGGTGACCGAGCCCGGCCTGTATCGCCTGAGCGATGGTGAGCACACGGCCGTGGCCGCGGTGGGCTCACCCAATCCGCTCGAGACCTATGACGTGGTGAGCACGGAGGAGCGGATGGGCCCCCTCGCCCAGGCGACCGGCGGCGGCACCTATTGGCTTTCGGACGGCGGCACGCCGGCGGTGCGCCGTGTGACCGCCGGCCGCACGGCGCATGGCTCCACCTGGATGGGCCTGCAGTCCAACAAGCAATCCGTCGTCACCGGCGTCGATCAGACCAGCCTTGCGCCGCTGGCGCTGGTGCTGCTGGTGATCATGGCCGGCTGCATGGTGGCCTGGTGGCGCGAAGGCCAGTAAGGGCCTAAGCAATGCCGAAGTTCCAGGTGCACGACATGTCCCTCGCCACACCGGCGGCGCAACGCCTGCCTGTCACCATCCTCACCGGCTTTCTGGGCGCGGGGAAGACGACGCTGTTGCGTCATCTGATCCAGCAGCCCGCGTTGTCGGACGCGGCGGTGATCATCAACGAGTTCGGCACGGTAAGCCTCGACCACGACCTGATCGAGAAGACCGACGGCGACGTGGTGGAAGTCAAGGGCGGCTGCCTGTGCTGCACCGTGCGCGGCGATCTGGTGGAGGCGCTCCATGGACTGTTGGAGAAGCGCGCGCTCGGTAAGATCAAGGCCTTCAACCGTGTGGTGATCGAGACCACGGGTCTGGCCGATCCGGCGCCGATCCTGCACACGTTCATGTCCGATCCGCTGGCGTGGGACAAATTCCGCCTCGACGGCGTGGTGACGGTGGTCGACGGCGTGAACGGCGCGGCGACGCTCGATCATCACGAAGAGGCGGTGAAACAGGCGGCGGTGGCGGATCGATTGCTGGTGACCAAGAGCGACCTTGCCGACACAAGCGCGCTCATTGCGCGGCTGCACACGCTCAATCCCGCGGCGCCGATCGTGGCCGTGGCGAACGGGGAAATCGCGCCGAACGAGATCCTCAACCTCGGCCCGTTCGATCCCGCCGCAAAGGGCCCGCAGGTGGAAGCGTGGCTGAAGGCCGAGGCTTATGCACATGACGATCACCATCACGGGCACCATCATCATGACGTGACACGTCACGACGACCACATCCGCTCGTTCAGCTATGTGCGCGACAATCCGGTGAAGCTCGATAGCCTCAACTTCCTGCTGCAATTGCTGGCGATGATGCGCGGGCCGGACCTGCTGCGGGTGAAGGGTATCGTCAATGTCGAGGGTCAACCCGATACGCCGGCCGTGATCCATGGCGTGCAGCACGTGTTCCACCCGATCACATGGCTGAAGCAGTGGCCAAGCGCGGACCGGCGCACGCGGCTGGTGTTCATTGTCCGCGACATTACCGAACAACAGGTCAAGGAACTGATGGAAAGCCTGGACGACGGCGACATCAGCGATGCGACCCAGGCGGCAAAGGCGTGACCGCGCTGCCCACACTCTTCATCAGCCATGGGGCGCCGACGCTTGCGATCACCGACACCGCGGCGCATCGCTTCCTCCAAGCGCTTGGCAAACAGTTGCCGCACCCGAAGGCAATCGTGGTCGCATCCGCGCATTGGGAAACGACCGAGCCGCGCATCAGCGCGCAGGTGCGCAATACCACCATCCACGATTTTCACGGCTTCCCCGACGCGCTGCACCGCATGCAGTATCCGGCGCCGGGCGATCCGGCCCTGGCGGCGCAGATCGCGGGTCTGCTGAACGCCGCAGGCCTGGGCGGAACGCCGGACCCGGCGCGGGGACTCGACCACGGCGCCTGGGTGCCGCTGTCGCTGATGTACCCGGCGGCGGACATCCCGACCCTGCAGGTGTCACTGCAGACCGCGAAAGGTCCGGCGCATCACCTGGCGCTGGGACGGGCACTTGCGCCGCTTCGCAATCAAGGCGTGTTGATCGTCGGTTCGGGCAGCTTCACCCACGACCTGGGGCGGTTTCACGGTCAGCCGATCGATACACCGGCGCCACCGGATGTGGTGGCCTTCGCCGACTGGTTCGACGATGCGCTGGTGCAGAATCGGCAGGACGACCTGCTGCACTATCGGACGCGCGCGCCGCACGCTGTGGATAACCATCCGACGGAGGAGCATCTGCTGCCCCTGTTTGTCGCCCAAGGGGCGGCGGACGGCGCCGCGGCCCAGCGGCTGCACGACAGCAGCGAGTTCGGGATCTTGCGGATGGATGCCTATGGATTCGGCGTCGAAGACTTGCAGAAAGCCTCGTGACGCAGCCGCCAGCGGAGGGGGACTACGCCGGCGGCTGCGGAGTCCTCGAGGGGGAGGGGCTTAAGAGGACTCGAACCTTGCGATCCTAGGACACGAAGCGGTCCTTGGCCTCTGAAATCGCTGTTAGAGGTTCGCTACGCGATTCCGCCCAAGTGTTGCATAATGTTACCGGTGGGGGCTTGACCCCCGGGGTCGCGGGTGGGTTTATTGCCCACGGCGAGCCAAGTTCTGTTGCCTTTCCAAGACGATCGTCAGGGGTTTGATGATGCTTATCGATTTACGCCGTCGGCGGAATGCCTCCGCCACGGTCGGGGCCCTTGCGCCGCTGTTGCTCGCCACCACCTGCCTGGCCACCTCGGCGTTGGCGGCGGATCTCACCGTCACCAATGCCCGCACCACGTCGGTCACCACCAGCAACATCGACGGCACCGGGGCTGGCAACCTGACCGTCAACGCCGGCGCGTCGATTGCAGTCGGCGAGGCCGCCGCAGTCACTTTGGACTCAAGCAACACCGTCAACAACGCGGGCGCCATCAGCACGAGCGTGGAGCAGAACGCCACGGGCTTGAATATCTTCACCACGCGCAACGGCGTGGCGAACTTCCTCGCCGGCAGCGTCGTCAACAGCGGCACCATCGCGGCGGTCGGGCCGTCCAGCACCTCGAGCATTGTCAACACTGACGTGTTCAACGCCGGCATCCGCCTGAGCGGGCTGGGCAGCTTCACCGGTTCCATTACCAACAGCGGCACGGTCGGCGTGGGCGGCAATGCCTCGCACGGCATCTGGATCGCATCGCCGCTGATCGGCGACATCACCAACAGCGGCACGATCCAGACCACCGGCACGAACGACGCCGGCATCTACACCATCGCACCGATCAGCGGGACGATCACCCACAGCGGCACGATCACCGGCTCCGGCACCGGCGCCACCGGCATCTATATCGGCAACACCATCACCGGTTCGCTGGTGCAGAGCGGCATCATCAACCTCGGCCAGGGTCCGACGTACAGCACGACCGACGTCGACCCGAAAACCGGGATCGGCGCGATCATCCCGCAGGTCACAGGCGGCCCCGGCATTTGGGTCGCCGGCAACGTGACCCAGGGCGTGTTCCTGTCGGGCAACAGCAAGACCAAGGCGCAGGAAGCCGCCGACACCAGCATCAGCACCACGGGCGATTCCACCATCACCGCCATCGGCGGCACGGCCCTTCTGGTGCAGCCGGGTGGCGGTGGCGGCTTTCGGAACGTTGTGATCGGCGCACGGCCAGATTCGCCGTACTCGATCCTGAGCAACGCCAACATCTTCTCGACCTCATCCTCGGACGGGGTGGGCGCCATCGGCGTCGACATCAAGGGCGCGGTGAACGGGGGCACGAGCTACACGGCGAGCCTACCGGGCGGCTTCGCCAACATCGGCGGCGACATCAGCGCGAGTGCGGTGAACGCTTCGGCGATCGCATTCCACGTTGGCGCCGGCGGGTCGGTGAAAGAGTTCTATAACGCCGGCGATATCTCGGTACTGACCAACGACAACACCGCCGCCAATAACCGCGGCCTCGTGGGCACTAAAGGCGGCACGGCCTACGGCGTGCTGGTGGAACAGGGCGGCGTGCTCACCAGCTTCACCAACACCGGCAATCTGACGGTGAAATCGACCGGCCCGAACAGCTCGTTGGGCGTGGTCGACCTGTCCGGGTCGATCAAGACGTTCCTGAACTCCGGCAAGATCACGCCAAGCATCGACGTGTTGAGCCCGGGTTCGATCACAGCGGTGGACCTCCGCGCCAACACCACCGGCGTGAACTTCACCAACACCGGTAACGGCATCATCACCGGCCCGGTGTACTTGGGCAGCGGCACGAACAGCTTCACAATGGACACCGCGCAGCAGAACGGCAACGTGTCGTTCGTGGGCGGCACCAATACGCTGAGCATCAAGACCAGCACCGTCAACGGCAACATCGCGCTGGGCAACAGCACCAGCACGATGTCGCTGGTCAATTCGACGATCAACGGCGGCCTCGGCTTCACCACCGGCGGCCTGACGTTGACCTCGCAAGGCTCGACGATCAACACGCCGTCCGGCCAAGTGCTCAAAGTCACGAACGCGAGCTTCGATGCCACCTCGGTCCTGAAGATGGGCCTGACCGGCGGCCAAACCGGCAACGGCACCCTGGTGGGCACCGGTAACGTAAGCTTCGCCAACGGCGCCAAGATCATGCCGGTGTTCACCGGCATCGCGGCGACGCAACAGACGGTGAACCTGGTCACTGCCGGCAACCTCACGCTGGGCAGCACCATGGCGAACCTGGTGTCGGCCAACGTCTCGTTCGTGAACACCTACAACGCGCAGCTTGATCCGACCAACGCCAACAACATTCAGCTGACCGTGCGCCGCCGCACCACCGGCGAGATGGGGTTGAACCCCAACATGTCAGCCGCCTTCAACGGCGCAATCACGGCCATCAACAAGGATCCGGAAGTAGCCGCGGCGGTGCTGGCGCCGTCCGACCGCGAGGGTTTCCTGGCCGCTTTCCGCCAGCTGATGCCGGACACGTCCGACGCCACGCGTCAGATCGCGACGGCCGCGCAGAATTTGTCCCTCGGCGCGGTGCGGAGCCGCCTGACCGGAATTCCCGATCTGCGCGCCGGGCGCGACGGCGACCGGTCGAGCCTATGGCTGCAGGCCATCGGCACCGGCTTGAGCGCGAGCCGCGACGGCGACGATCTCGGCTATGGCGATTGGGGCGTGGGCATCGCGCTCGGCGCCGATACGCCGCTCAGCGCAACCACAAAGGTGGGCGTCAACATCACCGAGATGTTCAACTCGGTCGATTTCGGCGTGTCGCCGAATTCGCAACTGTTCATCTACGGCAGCCAACTCAACGTGTATGCGCGGCAGGACCTCGGCCGCTTCTACGTCCAGGGCCTGGTCGGCGGCGGCCTCAACCACTACGAAGGCACGCGCAACATCCGCATCGGTACGCTCAAGCGCACCGCGGAAGGCCGCGGCAACGGCTATCAAGTCGGCGGCACCATCGAACTCGGCACCCAGATCGGGTTGGGCAGCTACAGCCTCGATCCTTATGTGCGCGCGCAGTACCTGAAGCTGCATCAGGGCCTCTACCAGGACACCGGCGGCGGCGACGGCGTGAACCTGACGGTCGATGCGCACGATCAGACCTCGCTCAAGGGCAGCACGGGCTTTGCCGTGAACCGCGAGTACGTGGTCGGCATCGACTCCACGCTCCAGGCAACCGTGCGCGGCAATTACAGCCACGAGTTCAAGGACGCGCAGAACGTGTTCAATTCGCGCTTCACGTCGGACTCCACACCGTTCACCAACAGCATCCTGTTGCACGGCCCGAACTACTACAGCGCGGGCTTCAGCGTCGGACACAAGGACAGCTTCTCGTCCATCACGCTCGACTATGACGGCGAAGCGACCGGCAAGTTCGTCGCCCACACGGCAACCATCAATTTGCGGTTCCGGCTGTAAGAGGTTTTCATGAAGCGTTTCACGCCGGCGGCCGTCGCACTGACCGCGCTGCTGCTGGGTGCTTGCGCAAGCGATGGCCCGGAGCCGCCGACACCGAAGCAGTCCGAAGTCTACATGGATGGCCTCGGCGGCCGGGGCATCGTGCTGCGTGCCGGAACGTCGGCGAACGCCGTTTACGCCGAAGCCATCGGCATGAAGGCGCAAGGCAACTGCCCGGGCGCGGTGCCGAAGCTGCGCCAGGTCGCCAATATCGGCGTGGGCTATGAGAATGCCCAGACGGCCCTCGGCGAATGCCTGCTGCAAGCCGCAGGCAACAGCGAACTGAGCGCAGACTATCTCGAAGGCCTCACTTGGCTACGCCGCGCCAGCGAGGCCGGCTGGCCGGAAGCGCAGTTCCGCCTGGCCACAATTCACGCCCTTGGCCCCAAAGCCCTGCGCAACGACGATGAGGCCGGCTACTGGTTCGCGCTCTACAACACCAACACGGGTAAGTCCCGCGTAGGTTTCGTGGCGCCAACCGGGTCTCAGATTGCCGCCGTGGACGCGGCGATCCCGGCGGCGGCGAAGAAATCCGGCGCTGAGCGTGCCGCCAAGTGGGAGCGCAAGGTCTGGACACCGCCCGTGCCGACATCCACCCCCGGCATGACCGGCCGTGGCACGCGCCGCCGCGGCGAAGGCCCAGGAACCTGATGTCCGTGGCGTGGCGAGAACGCACGCCGTCTTGAAGCTTTCCAGCGCGGAGTAGGCTATAATCCGGGCTGTCATCCTCCCACGCTGATGTGGGCGACTGACCCGTCCATCCCGTGCCCGTACCAACCGAACATCCAATCCCTCCGGACGCCCCCGCACCCGCTCTGCTGAGCAGGCTGCGTCATGTGCTGCCGTTCCTGATGCTGATCGCCTTCGGCGCGGCGATTTGGGTGCTGTGGCGCGCCCTTGCGGGGCACAGCGTCGAGGACATCCGCGCCTATCTCGACGTGCTTGGGCCCGGCCATATCGCGGCCTCAATCGCTTTCACCGCCGGCAGCTACGTCATGCTGGCCGGTTACGACTTGCTGGCACTGCGCTACGTCGGCAAGTCCGTGCCGATCCAGGGCGTCGCGCTGACGTCGTTCATCTCCTATGCCTTTACCAACACGCTGGGCGCAGGAGGCTTCGGCACCCTCACGGGCGGGTCGGTACGATACCGGCTGTACGCCGCCGAGGGCTTGAGCGGGCTGGAGATCACCGCGGTGATCGCCTTCAGCGTGATCACCTTCTTCGTCGGCCTGATGCTGGTGGGTGGGCTCACCCTGTTCTTCCAGCCCGAAGCGCTCGCGGGGCTTGAGAACATCTCGCCGCTATTGGTGCAAACCATCGGCTTCGCCATGGCGCTGCCGGTGGTGGCGTATCTGCTGGCAAGCCTGTTACGCCGGCGCGCGTTCGTCATCGGCGGCTGGCGTTTGCGTATCCCGACGTTCGAACTCAGTCTCGCGCAAGTGGCTCTGTCGAGCCTCGATCTCGCGCTGGCGGGGGCGGCACTTTACGAACTCATGCCGGACTCGCTCACAATTGGTTTTCCGGCGTTCATCGGACTCTACATCGTCGCGATCCTCGCCGGCGTGGTGAGCCATGTGCCCGGCGGCCTGGGCGTGTTCGAGGGCCTGATGATCGCGCTGTTGCCGGATGTGCCGGCGGCGGAAGTCGCGGGCGCGCTGCTGACCTATCGCCTGATCTACTATCTGCTGCCCTTGATGATCGCCGCAGCACTGCTCGCCGCCGCGGAAGTGTCGAGCGGGCGCACGCGGGTCGCGGGCGCGATGCGCTTCCTCCAAGACCAATGGACCCGCATTGCGCCGCAAGTGAGCGCGCTGGCCGCCCTGCTCTGCGGCGCCGTGTTGTTGATTTCGGGCGCGCTGCCCTCCATCGACGAACGCGTCGTCTATGTCGAGAAGATCCTGCCTCTCGGATTGCTCGAGGCGTCCCACCTGATCGGCAGTATCGCAGGCACGGCGCTCGTGCTGCTGTCGCGGGCCCTGCTGCGCCGACTAGACTCCGCCTACTTCCTGACCATGGCGCTGCTGGTGACCGGTGCGGTGGCCTCGCTGCTCAAGGGCTTCGACTACGAAGAGGCGACGATCCTGTCGGTGTCGGCGATCCTGCTGATCCCGGCGCGGCGGGCGTTCTATCGCCACGGCGTCCTGATTCGCGAACGCTTCTCCGGCGATTGGCTGGCAGCCGTGATCGTGGTGCTGGCGGGTACGTTGTGGCTCGGCATGTTCTCCTACCGCAACGTCGACTACGACCACGATCTGTGGTGGCAATTCGAGTTCGCCGCCGATGCGCCGCGGTTCCTGCGCGCCAGTGTCGCGGTGATCCTGACATCCATGGGCTTCGCGCTTGCTCAATTGTTGCGCCCGGTGCCGCCGGTGTCGCCGCCGCCCGGTGCAGCCCATGTGGAGCAACTGTTGCCGCTGGTGGAACGGGCGCAAGAGACCCGCGCCGCATTGGCCTTGGTGGGCGACAAGAACATATTGTTTTCCGAGAAGCAGGACGGCTTCGTCATGTACGGCCTGCGCGGGCGCAGTTGGGTGTCCATGGGCGATCCGGTCGGACCCGCATCGTGCCGCGCGGAACTGGCGTGGAAGTTTCGCGAGATGTGCGACCAGCACGATGGCATTCCGGTGTTCTACCAGGTCGATGTCGAGAACCTGCCGCTATATCTCGATCTGGGGCTGACGCTCCTGAAGCTCGGCGATGAAGCGCGCGTGCGCTTGGCGACGTTCGACATCGCCGGCAGCGGCTATCGCGACTTGCGCTATGGCTATCGCCGGTCGCAGCGCGAAGGCGGCGCATTCGAGGTGATCCCGGCGGAACAGGTGCCCGCCCTGCTGCCGGAGTTGAAGGCGATCTCCGAGGCCTGGCTGAGCGAACGCAACGGCGCCGAGAAGGGCTTCTCGGTCGGCTACTTCGATACGGACTATCTGTCGCACTTCCCGTGCGCGATCGTGCGCAAGGAAGGCCGTATCGTCGCCTTCGCCAATATGTGGCTGGGCGCGGATAAGGCCGAGCTGTCCGTCGACCTGATGCGCTATCGCCCCGGCGACCTCTATGGCGTGATGGATTACCTGTTCGTCGAACTGATGCTGTGGGGAAAGGCCCAAGGGTACGCCTGGTTCAACTTAGGCATGGCGCCCTTGTCGGGGCTGGGCACGCGGCACTTGTCGCCGGTGTGGTACCGCTTTGGCGCCTTGGCCTACAGGTTCGGCGATCAGTTCTACAATTTCCAGGGCCTGCGGAAGTACAAAGAGAAGTTCCATCCGGAATGGCGGCCCAAGTTCCTTGCCTGCCCGGGCGGCTTGGCGCTGCCACGGGTGCTGCTGGATGTCGCGACCATGATTTCCGGCGGCGTAAAGGGATGGATAAGGCCATGACGCGTCGCGCCTGCATCGCCGGACTGATCCTGCTTGCGCTGGGCGCGTGCGGGGAGCGCGATCCCGGCGAGACCAAGCTGAACGTCGCGACATACGGCGACGTGCGCGTGTTCCGCCACAAGGGCGTCCAGCACAACGTGGTGATCCTGTTCTCCGGCAGCGAGGGCTGGCAAGGCCCGCTGACGGATCGCGCCTGGGGCGTGTCATGGCCGGACCGCACCGTCATCGGCGTCGATCTGCCGACCTACCTCAAGAATTTGCAGCCAGCTGATCATGGCGGCGGCGCATGTCTCGACTTCACCGCGGGCATGCCGCAGTTGCTGCAGGCGGTCAGCAAGGCCACCCACAATCCGATCGACCCCGCCCCGCTCGTGATGGGCCTCGGCGACGGCGGGACCGTGGCGTTGGCAGCGTCAGCGCAAAGCCAACCCAAGAGCATCGAGGGCGTGATCGCGGAAGAGTTTTGCCCGCGGGTGTTCACCGCGCTGCCGCCTTGTCGCGGCCCGGCAGGCGAGGCGGCAACCGACGATGCAACGGGCGGAACGATCCTGGCGCCGCCCAAGCAGTTGAACACGCCGTTCGTCGCGATCGCGGACGGGGGAAAATGCACCGGCGTCGATCTCGACGCGTTCACCGATGCTATCCCCGATGCACGTCTTGTCGATCCCGTGCCGAACCGGGAAGTGGACCTGCTGGTGTCCGTCGCCGCCCAGACGGGCAATAGCCTTGCCACCGCCCCGGCGGTGAGTGCCGCAGACCTGGCGGACCTGCCGCTGATCGAAATTCCCGGCGCGCCGGGACGCGACGAGCGCCTGGCCATCATCATGACCGGCGACGGCGGCTGGGCGGACATCGACAAGTCTATTGGCGAGGCGCTTGCCGCGCGCGGCGTGGCGGTGGTGGGCTTCAACAGCCTCAAATATTTCTGGAAGGAAAGAACGCCGGAGGATTCCGCCACGGACCTCGCCCGCGTCATCGCGCATTACAGCGAAGCGTGGAACCGCAAGCGCGTGATGCTGATCGGCTATTCCTTCGGCGCGGGCGTGCTGCCGTTCCTGATCCCGCGGCTGCCGGAAGACTTGCGCCGCAAACTGATCCTCACGAGCCTGCTCGCGCCTTCACCCAAGGCGGATTTCGAGATCAGCGTCGGCGGCTGGATCGGCGAGGACACCAGCGAAGGACCCGACGTTGCCGCGGCCATGGCGGGCATCGAACATCCCGTGCTGTGCGTCCGTAGCGACGAAGAGGATGACAGCCCCTGCCCCGTAAAATCGCGCGGCCGCATCGAGAGCGTGGTGCTGCCGGGGGATCACCACTTCGACGGCGCCTACAGCAAGATCACCGATAAGATTTTCGCGAAGTCGGCGGCTGGGCCCTGATCGTCAACCCGGCCAAGCGAAGCGCGCGCCGTGCTCACAACCCTGGACCCCGGATCGCGGCGCTCCGCGCCTTGTCCGGGGTGACAAATGTGCGTGGGCGCTAGCGGCGCTTCCTCTTCGCCTTTGTCTTCTTCTTGGCCTTTGCTTTTGGCTTAGCCTTGGACTTGCTCTTCGCCTTCTTGGGCCGCGCTTTGGCTTTGGCTTTGGCTTTGGCTTTGGCTTTGGCTTTGGCTTTGGGCTTTGATTTGGACGCCGCCTTGGACTTCTTTCGCACCTTCGCGACGGCCCCGTCGCCGGCCTGGACGAATTCGAACATTTCCTCGTTCGGGCCTTTCGCCAGCATCACGCGGTAGGGCGCGCCATCGCCTTCGATCAGCGTCGGCGGTGTCACCACGTCCGCGCCGACGGCGCGCAGGCGCGTGTAGAGCGCGTTGACGTCATCCGTATCGTGGGTCAGCAGCGAGAAGCCGAGATTGCCCGGCTTCATGCGGCCCGTGAGCCGCTTGCCGGTGCGGTCGAAGAAGTGCACCAGCAGGATCTTGCCGCTGGCCTCGCCCTTCTGCGTGTACATCAGGAAATGGATGCGGGTGCCGTGCGGCACACCGGTGAGATCGTCGACCAGATCGCGATAGGCATCGCCGGTTTCCGCATCGGTGGTCGCGGTGAGGCCGAGCACGCCCTCGTAGAACGCGCGCGTCTTGGCGAGATCGCCGGCGACGACCGAGATGGTGGGGATTTCGCTGAACGGACCGTCCGGCGAGCCGGGCCGCAGCGACGAGGCCGCATGTTTGTGGCCGACCATGATCAGGATCGGCACGCCGTCGGGCCCGGAGAACAGACACTCTTCGCTGATGTTCTCGCCAATCTGGTGCTTCACCGGCCGCGACCGGAACCTGTACCCCGCCGCTTCGATCTTGCGCACGGACGGCAGGATCGGATCTGCGACGTAGAAATCGAGTGCCTTGATGCCGACGTCGGTGCCCGAATCCGGATTGGCGGAGCCGTGATCCAGCCGGACCTTATGGGTGGGCGTGGGATCGAACTCCACCAGGCGCAGGCGCCCCATGGGGTAGCCCTTGCAGGACAGTTCGGCCATGTGGGCGTTCACGGTGCCGGGCACCCGCCAGGCCTTCAGGAGCGCCCGCGGGACCGGGCCGCGCCGCTCGACCTTCAGGCGCATGATGTCGCGGAACAGTCCCAAGGCCTGCTGCATGTCGGTGACGCCGACCGTGGCCAATCGCATGGCGCCGACCATTGGAGACCCCTTCGCTCGTCAGCCTGAAGATTCAAGCTATTATGGCGGTCGTTCGGGCGAGAGGCCAGCGCCAGAGGGCTGGCGGCCGGGAGAATTTCTCGCCCAAGTGAGGGGGTTACCCATGAACCGTGCAGCGAGCGTTGTTGCGAACCTGATTTGGGCGGGCCTGATTTGGGGGGCAAGCGCCCTGGCGGCGGACGCGCCCAGCCGTGACGATCTGATGAAACCGTATCCCAACCCGGCGTGGGACAAGTTCGCGGTCGCGGGCAACGACACCATGGAGATCGCGCCGGACCTTTACAGCTTTCGCGGCGGTGGAACCCGCAGCATCTTCATCGTCACCAAGGACGGCGTAATCGCCACGGACCCGGGCGACCCGCAAATGGCGAAAGCCTATCGCGAGGCGATCCGCAAGGTAACGCCGAAGCCGGTGAAGTATGTGGTGTACAGCCACGAGCACTGGGATCACGTGCGCGGCGGGCAGGTGTTCAAGGACGAGGGTGCGAAGTTCATCAGCCACGCGAATTGCGTGACGCACTTCAAGGAAATTCCCGATCCCGACGTGGTGATGCCGGACATCACGTTCAAGGGCAACTACACGGTGAAGCTCGGCCAACACAAACTCGAGCTGATCTATCTCGGGCGCAATCACGGCGACTGCATGGTGGTGATGCGGCCCGACATCGAGAACGGAAAGTATCTGTTCATCGTCGACCTGCTGACGCCCGGCGGCGCGCCGATGGACTTCATGCCCGACTATTTTCCGGTGCAGTGGATCAAGAGCCTGAAGCAAATCGAGGCGATGGACTTCACGGTCGTGCTGCCGGGGCACGGCGTGCCGCTGGCGAGCAAGTCGGCGGTGACGGAGCGGCGCGAATACCTTGAAGCTCTGATCGCGGCGGTGAAAGCGGATATCGACGCCGGCATTCCTCGGTCGCAAATCCCCGAGCGGGTCAAGCTGCCGAAGTTCGCCTACCTGCGCGGCAACACCGAGCAGAACCTGCGCGACAACGCGCGCCGAATCACGGCGTTCTACGGGATCGGGTGGTAGCGCCAGTGCCGCGCGTAAAATCCGTCTGGGCGGTTGTCGCCGCGCTTGCGTTGTTTGCGACACAGGCCTGGGGGCAGGCCATGGCGATCCCGGAGGAATTCCGGGACATGGTAACGACGGACTTGGGCAACGGCGTTTACACCTTCGGCAATTTCTCGCGCCGGAGCGTGTTCCTGGTGACGGATGCGGGTGTGATCGCGACCGACCCGGTGAGCACCGGATTCGCCGCCGCTTACCGCAAGGCCATTGCGGCGGTGACGCCGCTGCCGGTGAAGTATGTCGTCTACAGCCATCAGCATTGGGACCACGCCAGCGGCGGCGCGGTCTTCAAGCAGGAAGGCGCGACGTTCATCTCCCACGAGAAATGCCTGGCGCATTTCGACGCCCACCCCAATCCCGCCGTCGTCCGGCCCGACAAGACGGTGAACGGCGACGACGCCGTGCAACTGGGCAAGCGGCAGCTGCGGCTGTTCTATTACGGCGTCAATCACGGCGACTGCATGCTGGTGATGCAGGCGGATGGAAGCGACATGCTGTACGTGAACGACCTGGTGACGCCGTTCAGCATCGGGCTCGGCTTCATGCCGGACTACGACCCGGCGGGATGGATCGACAGCCTGAAGCGCATGGAGGCGCGGAACGACTGGTCACGCCTGGTCGGCGGCCACGGCATCCCGGGGGCACCGCGCGCGGCCATGACGGAGCGGCGGCGATTTCTCGAAGCGGTGATGGCGTCCGTGAAGAAGGACTTCGATGCGGGCAAGCCGCTCGATGAGATCATCAAGACCACCGACCTGCCGGAATTCAAATCGATACGCGGTTACGACGCGCAGATCGGCCGCGCGGCCGAGCGCATGTATCACTACTTCGAAATGGGCTGGTAGAAGCTAGAGCTTCGTCGGGTTCGGCGCGTCACCGTAGACGTCCTTCGGGTCGAAGACCTTGTGGTCTTCGGTGAAGGTCAGCTTGTCGACCGCGTCGGCCACAGTCCCGCCGAGCGGGACGGCGCGGTAGAAGCACGAACGATAGCCAACGTGGCAGCTGGCGCCGGAGCCGGCGACCTTCACGCGCAGCCACACGGAGTCCTGATCGTCGTCGATGCGCATCTCGACCACAGCTTGCGTCAAACCGCTGGTGGCGCCCTTGTGCCACACGGCCTGGCGGCTGCGGCTGAAGTAGTGCGCCTCTTTGGTCTGGATCGTCTTCGACAGGGCTTCGGCGTTCATGAAGCCGTGCATGAGCAGTTCGCCGGACTCGGCTTCCGTGGTGACGACCGGGATCAGGCCGCGCTCATCGAACTTGGGCGCAAGGGTATGCCCCTCCTCAACCTGTTCGATCGAGATGCGGGGGCCGAAGCCGGTAGCAGGCGAAGCGCTCATAACCGTGTTCCTTGTCGCGATCCGGTGCATGTGGCCCCGGTGAAGGGGGCTCGCAAGATCGGGCGGGAGCAATTGCCCGTTTTTGGCCCGTTTTGCAATCCCGCCGCCGATGGGGTATCAGGGCGGCCCGCACAATTGCTGCCCGCCCCTGGTTCCAGGACGGCCCTATGTCGTTGATATTGTACAATACTTTAACCCGCCGCAAGGAGGCCTTCACGCCTGCCGATCCGGCCCGGGTAACGATGTACGTGTGCGGGCCCACGGTCTACAGCTACGCCCATATCGGCAATGCGCGGCCGGCGGTGGTGTTCGACGTGCTGTTCCGCATGCTGAAGATGCGCTTCGCGGGCGTGGTGTATGCCCGCAACATCACGGACATCGACGACAAGATCAACGCCGCCGCCGAGAAAGACGGCGTGCCGATCGCGACCGTCACGGACAAGTTTGCCGCGATCTATCGCGCGGATATGTCAGCCCTTGGCGTGCTGACGCCGACGCTGGAGCCCCATGCGACGGCCCACGTGGCGCAGATCATCGATATGATCGCGCGGCTGATCAAGAAGGGCCACGCCTACGCGGCGGAAGGTCATGTGCTGTTCAGCGTGCCGTCCTTCGCGGGCTACGGCCAACTATCGGGCCGCAATATGGACGACATGATCGCGGGCGCGCGGGTGGAAGTCGCCCCGTACAAGAAAGACCCCGCGGACTTTGTGCTGTGGAAGCCATCGACGCCGGATCTGCCGGGGTGGGACAGCCCGTGGGGCCGTGGGCGTCCGGGCTGGCATATCGAATGCTCGAGCATGATCGAGACGCACTTGGGCAAGACCATCGATATTCATGGCGGCGGGCATGACTTGATCTTCCCGCACCATGAGAACGAGATGGCGCAGGGCATGTGCGCCCACGATGGCGCGACCTATGCGCGCGTGTGGATGCACAACGGCTTCCTGACGATGGACAAGGAGAAGATGTCCAAGTCCCTCGGCAATATCGCGCTGATCCACGACCTGCTGAAGGACACACCGGGCGAAGCGCTACGGTGGGCGCTGTTGTCCGCGCACTATCGCCAACCGCTCGATTGGTCGGACGATCTTGTCGGTCAGTCCAAGCGCACGTTGGATCGCCTCTATCGCGCGCTGGAGTTGGTTAAGGAGCAGATCGGCAAGGCTCCAGAGGCCACTCAGCCATCGGAAAAATTCTTGGCAGCACTTGACGACGACATCAATACGCCGATCGCAATGGCTGAACTCAGCGCAATCGCAAACGCGATTTATCAAACAGCGGAAGCGGATCACACCGAACTCGCTTCCTTGGGTGGAGCCTTAAAGGCTTCCGGCGAACTCCTCGGCGTATTGCAAATGTCGCCCGACGCTTGGTTTGCAGGAACTTTGGCTGTGGCCGTAAACAAGGCGTTGGTGGACAAACTGGTCGCCGACCGCACAGTAGCTCGAAAGAATCGTGACTTTGCCCAGGCAGACAAAATTCGCCAAGAGTTGGATAAGTTTGGCGTGATCGTCGAAGATGGTCCCAACGGCCCGACTTGGCGAGTAAAGTAGGCACATGATCGCCAGCGCTCCTCCTCCAACGCCCGACATCGAACTCGCCCGCGCCAAGGACATGCTGGCCCGCCTGGTCAGTTTCGACACGACGTCGCGCAATTCGAATCTCGCCTTCATCGCCGATGTCCGCGCGCTGCTGGCGGGTTTCGGCATCACCAGCCGGCTGGTACACAACGACGAAGGCACCAAAGCCAATCTGCTGGCGACCATCGGCCCCATGGTGCCGGGCGGCGTGGTGCTGTCGGGGCATACCGATGTGGTGCCGATCGACGATCAGGATTGGCGCACGGACCCGTGGAAAGTGACCGAGCGCGACGGCAAGCTTCATGGCCGCGGCACCTGCGACATGAAGGGATTTCTGGCGGTCATCCTGGCCGCCCTGCCGGAGATGACCAAGGCCGATCTCAAGGTACCGCTGCATCTCGCGTTCTCTTATGACGAAGAAGTCGGTTGCCTGGGGGCGCCGTCCCTCATCCGTCTGCTGAGCGCCGAACTGCCGGCGCCCGCCGCCGTGATCGTCGGTGAGCCGACCGAAATGAAGGTGGTGAGCGCCCACAAAGGCATCACCGCCGTACGCACGACAGTGACCGGGCACGAGGCGCATTCCTCCCAGCCGCACCGCGGCGTGAGCGCGGTGATGGTGGCGGCGGAACTGATCGGCTTCCTGCAGACCCTCGCCAAGGAAGCCGCCACCGACGGCGTCCGTAACACCCTGTTCGATCCCCCGCACACCACCATCACCGTGAACAAGATCGAAGGTGGGACGGCGGTGAACATCCTGGCCGGGCACTGCACGTTCAATTGGGATGTGCGAGCGCTGCCGGAGGATGATCCGGATGCATACATCGCGCGCTTCATGGCCCACTGCCGCGACGACGTGCTGCCGCGCCTGCGTGCGATCGCGCCAACTTGCGACATCGAGACCGTGCCACGCGCCGGCACGCCGGCCTTGCGCGCGGAGCCGACGTCCGCCGCGGAAGAAATTTGCCGCCGCCTCACCGGCGACAATCAGACCCGTGCGGTGAGTTTCGCGGCGGAAGGCGGCCAGTATCAGGGGGCAGGACTGTCGACCTGCGTGTGCGGGCCAGGCTCCATCGCGCAAGCCCATCAGCCCAACGAGTTCATCGCGGTGGAACAACTGGCATTGGGCGCGAAGTTCATCCGCGACCTGATCGTCTATTCGAGCCGCTAGCGGCTACTTCCTCTTGTTCATGAGGCTCTTGCCGGTGCGGAACCGACTGGCGAGGAGCTTGTAGAGCACGTTGATTGCCTTGTCCGCCGCCTTGCTGCGCACCGCTTCCAGCGGCTGCCACTGGGCAATCACCGGATCCCACTGCATCAGGATGAAGTGAACCGTGTCGCGGGTCTCACGCACGGTGCCGATCAGCTCATCGACGGTCTGAAGCGCATTCATGACGTCGGCGATCTTCACATCGAGCAGCGCGAGCGGCGTGAACAGCTCGCGCACGCCCTCGATAATGAGCTTCTTGCAGCGGCCGATCTCATCGACCGCGCGCGGATCGTTGTAGTATTGCTTGGTGAAGACCTCGAGCATCTCACGGATGCGCTTCACCTGATCGCAGCGCTCGCGCAGGGCCTCGATGTAGCACAGCTCGCGCGCCAGGGATTCGATGCGCTCGATCACCGCTTCGCTATCGTTCGCCTTCAAGCCGAGCTGCACCGCCGCCTTCTGGAACGCCTCGCGCAACTGCTTCCTGACCGACGGCACCTCCAGGAACGCTTTGAGTTCGTCCGGACCGGCGAACTCCATGGGTTTGCCGCCCATCCAGTTGATGAGCTGAATCTGAATGCGCTCGCGGGCGATGCGCTTGTGCTTGCGGCTCACGGTCCAGGACGCGGACCCGTCGAGGATCTCGTTCGGGATGGCGTCGCCAGGCCGGATGTCGGGCACATACTTCAAGCCCTGCTCAGCCCGTTCAATCAGCTGATCGTCGTGGCTGCCCGCTTGAATGTTGAAGTTGGCGCGCAGTTGTTTGAGCGTGAGCATAGCCTCGCCTTCGGCCATTGCGACGCCATACATGGGCTCTTTCGGCCCACCCAATTGCTCGACCAACCTGAAGTTAGCGCCGGGGGCCTGGAAGACCCGGGATTCGAACACGAAGTGCGTATTGCGGGAGGGCGCGACCGTCGGTGAGCCTTCGGCCGGCTGCTCCGTATCGGACGGCGACATAAGACCCTGCAACCCTGCTTCCCGCGCAGCCACGACACGCGGGGATTCGCGTTATGCGCCGGGGGTTTGGGGCCTGTCAACAAAGCCGGGGGTTGAAGTATCGACACGAAATTTGTGCCACTGCGATGACAACATCACATCGCCGCTCTCTATTCACGAGGGCTATTCACACGGGCGGGAGCGATGGCCTTCACTGCACTATGGAGGAAGGCTGGAGCGGGTGAAGGGAATCGAACCCTCGTCGTAAGCTTGGGAAGCTTCTGCTCTACCATTGAGCTACACCCGCGCGCCGTGGCTTTCATACCACGCGCGCGCGGACGCGCAAATTGGCACCTGCGGATTTTCACGACCTGGGGGCGACTATCGGCGGCTATGGGGACGATCAGTCCCGGTCGCTGCTCAGGAAGCGGCTGAGAATGAGCCCGACCCCGAAGGCAATCAGCACGGCTGTGGCCGGCTGGTCGTGCAAGCGACGATTCCAGACCTTGTATTGCCTAATGCCTTTTTTGCGCGCGTCCCTGTAGTACGAGGCCGCCCCATCCGTGACGGATTCGGCAAGCTCGGTCACCGTATCGATGTGGTCTTCCGACTGGGCGCGAACCTTGCGCAGCACCTTTGCAACGTCCTTGCGTAGTTCCTGAATATCGCTGACCAGCGCGGAGATATCCTCAACGGGGCCTTGCAATTCCTTTTTGAGCGAAGAAAGGGTCATGACGCGTCCTCCCGGGGGTTGCATGAATTGGCAAGGCTAATCCCAGCGCCCGAGGCGCCGGGGTTAGCAGCGTTGCACATTCCTAACGCTGCGCACGGGAAATTGTTCGCAGGACCGGGCTCCACGGATCGCGGGGCGCGCGAACGTGATTGCGCGCAACTATTAGGGGCCTATCTCCGTTTTCGTGAGGTCCGCCTCGCCGCCCCTCCACACGAGACCGGGCCAGAGGCTCGCATCTGGAGAGTTGCCATGTTGGGCACCATTTTACTGGTCCTGTTGATCCTGATCGTCGTCGGCGCCCTGCCGACGTGGCCGCACAGCCGCGCGTGGGGTTATTACCCCAGCGGGCTCGGCAGCGTGCTGCTGATCGTGCTGATCGTGTTGCTGTTGACCGGACGCGTGTAGACACGCGGTCCGATCTCTCGCCCCCAGCCGCCAAGCTATGATAGCTTGGCCGCTGGCGCGGGAGGGCACCATATGATTCGTTTCTTTACAGCTTACGTTTGCACTGCGGCGATTCTATTTCCGCTCGACTTGATTTGGATCGGCGGCATCGCGCGCAACTTCTATCGTGATGGCCTCGGCCCAATTATGGCCGAGCGGCCGAATATCGCCGTGGCCGTTGCGTTCTACGTGCTGTACGTCGTCGGACTGTCGCTGTTCGTGGTCGTCCCCGCCCTCACCGAGAACGCCTGGAAGCATGCGGTGCTGTGGGGCGCGCTGTTCGGATTGTTCGCTTACGCGACCTACGACCTGACGAATCTTGCGACGCTCGCGCAATTTCCGGCGCGCATAGCCATTGTCGACATGGCATGGGGCACGTTCTTGAGCAGTGTATCGTGCACCGCGGGCTTCTTCATCGCGCGCTTCGTGCTCGCCCGCATCGGCACGGAGTAGCGCTAAAATTTGGCGCGCGATCGGCCGGAAAACCGCAAACCCGCTTTTCCTGATCGCGCGCCTAGGGCTTCTGACCCGAGTTCCAGGCTTCCAGGTTCTTCAGAGCGTCCTGGATGAACGGGCTGGAGCGCACGCACCACAGGAAGAAATCCGCCAGCAGCGAGCCGGCGAAACGCACCGGCCGCTTCACGTGCAGGAGAAGGATAACGCGATCCTCCGGCGTTTCATTGCGCACCTCGTGCTCGTAGGTGTCGTCGAACAGCAAGGCCTCCCCCTCGCGCCAGATCACTTTTTGGCCGTCTACGGTCATCCAGCAGCGCTCCGCCGCGCGCGGAACACGCAGCGCAAGATGCGTGGTGAAGATCGCCTTCGTGACACCGCGATGGGGAATCAGGTGCGCACCCGGGTCCATGATCGAGAAGAACGCACTCTGGAGGCCGGGGATGTTGTCGAGAAGGGCTGCGGTCTGCGGACAGCGCTCGCAGTTCTCCGCGATGCGAAAGCCGTATCCCCAGAGGAAAAACGACTTCCACTTACCGTCGGAGATTCCTTTGTGGTCGGGCGAGATCTCGACCAGGGACGGAACCGTATCCTTGCGGCGCAGGATCGCGTCGGCATCCGCGCGGATGACGCGCCAATTGTCCTCGAGGGTCTTCACCCAGGCGAACTGCGCATTCGCAAAGATCGGTGGATCGCCGACAGCCGAGTAGCGCGCGATTGTCCCGCTGATGCCGTGGCGGGTGGCACGACCGAGCGCCAATGTGAGGCGCCGTTTCCAGCTGCCGATCTCAGGAGGCACACCGAGCGGTGTCTCCTGCCGTTCCGCATCCAACATCGCGCCGCAAGTCCCGTCTGCTTTCCCGTCCCCACCCCCCGCACGGATTCTGAAATTCCGTTCCGGAATCCGTCCAGTCCCGAGAGGTAGGAATTCAGGCGAGCGCGCGCAAGGCCGGGCGGCAGATCAAAGTTCGAATGAAATTCGCGGCAAGTGTCGCAAGAACGTTGGCACACGCGACGCCGACCGGACCCCACATGGATTGAAAAGGCACGATCGCCGCCCCGTAGAGCGCCAGCCGCACGAGCGAGGCTTGCGGATTGGCGAGAGGACGGATGCTCAAAAGCGCGAATTCGGTCAGCCCCAAGGCTCCGTTCGCCCAGGCGCCGAGACTGAGCACCATCAGGATACCCCAGGCGTCGACAAAGCCAGGCCCGATCAGCCGCAGCAGGGACGGACCGCCAACGAGGAACAGGACAACGATCGGCGTTTGCATCATGAGGATTCGCCGGGCGACGGAAAACAGCTGGTGCCGCGCACGCGGGACGTCACGGCTTTTCAGGGCCTCGGTCAAGACGGGGATCAGAACCGGCGAAAAACTCAAGGTGACCTTCTCCATCACCGTGAGGAATTGTTGCGCCATGCCGTAGAGGCCGACCGCGGCGTTGCCGAAGAAATAGCCGACAACAAGCACATCGATGCGGTTGAATAGAAGCGCGATGATGTCGTGCAGCGAGGTCGATGCCGAACGGCGCGCGAGGTGCACGAGGTAGTCGACGCGCAGCCGCCCGGTCATCAGCGTACGGAAGGAATAGCAGCGCGAGAACGAGATCAGCGCGGCGACCGCCGATGCGCTGAAACCGCACGCGAACGCGATCGGCAGCCCCATCTGTGGAAAGCCAGCGTAGAACAGAATCGCCGAGACAATCGTTAGGGTCGCCGGCTCGATCAGGCTGCGGGCGATTACCTCGAAGTGGATCACGTGCTTGGCCCAGGTTGCCGCCAGCAGCAGATCGGTGACGACGATCGCCGGGATCACCCAGGAGAGAAACGCGATCTTCGGCGCCGCATCCGGCATGCCGAACAGTTGGGCGAGCGGCACCGCCGTGCCCCACAGCACGCCGGCAAGAATGAAGGCGAGGCCGAGGGTGAGCGCCAGGACGTGGCGCACGACTTCTTCCTCGGAGCGCTCGTTCTCCGCTTCGGCCAAGAATTTGAACAGCGTGAGCTTGAAGCCGAAGTTGCCGATGACCGCGGCGGATTCGATCAGCGCCGTCGCGAGCACGTACTCGCCGTAGCGCGCGGTCCCATAAAGCTGGCCGGCGATGAACAGGAACGGCACGCGGCTGGCCATCCGCAGCAGGAAGCCGCCGATGTTCAGCAGCGACCCCCGGAAGAGGTGGCGCTGGTCGCGCTGATGCGAGGCGTGCTGCGCAGTCACGGTATCGTTTGCGGTGCTCTTAGGGCCTGTTGGGCGGCCCCCCGGCCGCTGCGATCACCATATGGGGAAACCGCAGGAAGCGCCACGTTCGGCGCGAAACCCGGCTCATCCTCCAGTTGCGCGGGGCGCGCGCGACGACTGTCGATGGACAACCCGAATCCGATCCAGCAGATTACCGCCGTTGCCCGGGGGTCGGGCCAAGGATGGGGATGGATACGGCAAACGACATCAAGCGCGCGGTCGAAATCGAAGAATTCACCAATCGCGCGCTCATCCACCCGATCAGCGCACGGCTCGTGCCGCTGTTTCATCGCCTGGATGTGCATCCGAACACGGTGTCGATTGCGGGGGCCGTATCGGGCGCCCTGGCGGCGCTGTGCTACTACGGCTACGAGCATCTCGCCCTGACCATCGCCGGCTTTGTGCTGATGATCACCTGGCATGTCATGGACGGCGCCGACGGCCAGCTTGCGCGGCTGTCTGGCAAGGTGACCGCGAGCGGATACGTCATCGACGGCATCTGCGACTACACCACGTTCATTCTCGTTTACATCGCGCTGGCGCTGCGGCTGGCGGAGAAGCTCGGCGGCGACATCTGGATCCTGGTCGTGGCCGCGGGGCTGAGCCACATCGTGCAGGCGGCTGCCTTCGAACTGCAGCGCGCCGCATACAATAAGTGGGCGCGCGGCAAAGCGTTCGCGCCCGCCGCCGCCGCGGCAGCCCAGCGCGCCACGCAAGGACAGGCGTCCCCGTTCGCACTGCTTCGATTCTTCGCGGCGTCGTACGCGGCTGTTCAGCGGCCGTTTCATCCCATCGACGAAGACACGGCCCAGCGGCTTCAGGCTTACGGCGCGCGGAGCGCGGAGACTGCGGCGGCGGTTGGCGCAGCCTATGCGGACACGTTCCGTACGGCGGTGCTGCGCTGGTCGTGGGAGAGCGCCAACAATCGTACCATCGCGATCTTCCTCGCCTGCCTATTGGGCCGGCCGATCCTGTACTTCCTCGTGGAGGTCACGCTCCTCAATCTCGCGCTCGTCCTGCTGATCAGCATGAATCATCAACGGGCCGCCCGGATCAGGGCGTGGCTCGCGTCGCAAGGCGCGTAAGCGCGGCGAAAGCCAAAGCCGGCCCCAACCCTGCAACAGCGCCGCGATAGTCCGCCGTTGCCATCAGACGCCGCAGAAGCTGCGCCATGCGCCACGCGGTTTTGTAAGTCACGCCCAATTCCCGCTCGAGCGTCTTCGCGCTGACCCCTGTGCGGGCACCGCTCATCAGATACATGGCGCGAAACCACGTCTGAAGCGGCGTGCGCGACCTGGCGAAGATCGTCTCGGCGCAGGGAAACAGATGATGGCCGCAGTTCTGGCACGCGTACGCCCGCCGCCGCCGCATCTGGTGAAAGCGCGCACGCGTCATGCAGGCGGGACACCAGATCTCCGTGCCGCCGTGCCGCACCTGCATGAGCGCGGCCAAGCATGCGCGTTCGTCAGGAAATGATGCGTCGAATTGGCTCTTGGAAAAGCGCAACATGCTGCCGTTAACATTGTTTCAGCGTACTTGTCTCAATGGGATAAATAGCACGGAACGTTTGCCGGACTCATCCTTTTCGAGGATAAAGCGCCCATCTTCGTATCCGTTGGAGTTCCGTTACATGCAAAAACCCACCAAGATCGCGCCGGCCAAAGGCAAGCTCGGCGTCTTGACGCCCGGCATGGGCGCGGTCGCCACCACCTTCATGGCCGGCGTTGAACTCGCGCGCACCGGCAAAGCCGTGCCGGTGGGCTCTCTGACTCAGCTGGGCACGATCCGCCTCGGCAAGCGTACCGACGGCAATACGCCCGCGATCAACAAGTTCGTGCCGCTCGCCAACATGAAAGACATCGTGTTCGGCGGTTGGGACATCTTCAAGGACGACGCCTATCAGGCCGCGGTCAACGCCGGCGTGCTCAACCATGAACATCTCGCGGCGTCGAAGAAGGCGCTGTCGAAAATCAAGCCGATGAAGGCGGCTTTCGATCCGGCGTTCGTCAAGCTGATCAACGGCCCGAACGTGAAGAAGGGCAAAAACAAGTACGACCTCGCCCTACAGATCAAGGACGACATCGCGAACTTCCAGAAGGTCAACAAGGTCGACCGTACGGTCGCCTGCTGGTGCGGCTCCACCGAAAGCTACATCAAGCCCCACGCGGTCCATCAGACGCCCGAGAAGTTCGTCGAGGCGATGAAGAAGAACCATGCGGCAATTGCGCCGTCGATGCTCTACGCCTGGGCCTGCGTCACCAGCGGCGTGCCCTACGCCAACGGCTCGCCGAACCTGTCGGTCGACATCCCGGCGATCCAGAAACTCGCCGTCCAGGAAGGCGTGGCCATCGCCGGCAAGGACTTCAAGACCGGCCAGACGCTGATGAAGACCGTGCTCGCGCCGGCCTTCAAGGCGCGCATGCTGGGCGTGGAAGGCTGGTTCTCGACCAACATCCTCGGCAACCGCGATGGCGAGGTGCTGGACGATCCGGGCTCGTTCAAGAGCAAGGAAGAGACCAAGCTCGGCGCACTCGAGCACATCCTGCAGCCGGACCTCTATCCGCAGCTCTACGGCAACATGCACCACAAGGTGCGCATCGAGTATTACCCGCCGCGCGGCGACAATAAGGAAGGCTGGGACAACATCGACATCAAGGGGTGGCTCGACTACCCGATGCAGATCAAGATCGACTTCCTGTGCCGCGACTCAATTCTGGCCGCGCCGATCGTGCTTGACCTGGTGCTGTTCCTCGACCTCGCCCAGCGGGCAGGCATGAAGGGCATTCAGGAATGGCTGAGCTTTTACTTCAAGGCGCCGATGACTGCGCCTAAGCTGTACCCGGAGCACGACCTATTCATTCAGCTCATGAAGCTGAAGAATACCCTGCGCTGGATGAAGGGCGAAGAGCTCATCACCCACCTGGGCCACGAATACTACGACTAAGCTCCTGTACCGGAGCGAGGCCGGGACTCATTCATCAACGCGCGCCCGTCAGCACGCGCTGAAGAGTGGGTCCCGGAATTCTCTAGGGCGTGACCGCCGCGGGCGCCGGCAGCGTCTTGCCCTTCGCTTGCGCCACCTTGCGCAGAAGATCCGGCCGATCCGAGATAAGCCCGTCGACGCCCATGTCGATGAGGCGGCCCATGTCCTCCTCCGTATTCACCGTCCACGGCACCACGGTCAAAGCCAGACCATGCGCCTCTGCGACCGCAACGGCGGTGACGTCGTAGAACAGGGGCGACCAGATCTGTCCGCCCGCGGCTTTGATGGTGCGGGGCACCGAGCCGCCGTGATCCGCCGGGTTGAATCCGGCCGTCCACGGCGTCGCGCCATCGACGCGCACGTTCGGGTCTGCGCCTTGCTGCTGGGTCAGATAGACCGTGGGAATCTGCGGCGCCTGTTTCTGCACAAGCTGCAGCGTGCGCCAGTCGAAAGATTGAACCACGACCCGGTCCACGAAAGCCTCCTCCCGCAAAAGGGTGAGGAGCCGGGCCACGAACACCTCGGGCGACACGGTGTCCGCCGGCGCGTTCGGATTGATCTTTGTCTCGATATTGAGGCGCACGGAGGTATTGCCGGACTTCCGGACGAGCGCGAACACCTCCGCCAATGTCGGAATGCGGGCGCCTGGGATCGCGCGTTGGTCGGAGAACGTCGTGGCGTACTTGCTGCCTGGGCGAATCTGGCCGACGTCGTAGCGTTTCACGTCGTCCAATGTCAGCTGCACGAACGGCAGGCCGGGCGGCACAACATACGCGCCGTTTGAATCGCGCGCGATATCGGGGTTCAGCCGCGAATCGTGAGACACCACGATCGCGCCGTCCTTTGTGACGGCCAAATCAAGCTCCAGCGTGTCCACGCCCAAGGAGAGCGCGTTGGCGAAAGCCGGCAGCGTGTTCTCGGGCCACAGCGCGCGGCCGCCGCGGTGCGCTTCAAGATCGAAAGCTTGCGCGCCGCTCGCCCCGAGGAAGGCGAGAGCGCCGATCATCCGCATTGAATTCTTCATCTGCTCTAAATCCCGGTGAGTGATTGCGCGACGCTAACACCGCGCATCACGCGCAACGTTACGCTTGTGCGAAAAAAGCGGGAGACGCGCACATCACGCGCGAATTTTCTTTGCTGCGATTTCAACGCAACACCATGCGCGAATTCATATTTCTGTCGCCTTAGGTGAGCAGTTCTGTCTTCGAAAACTGCAATTGTGCGCCGCACCACAAACCAGTTCCTAAGGGGTAATCGTGTTGTCTATGCGTCATCCATTTGCGACTTTGCTCATGACCACTTGCGCCGTGAGCGCGCTCGCCACCGGCACGTCCTTCGCCGAAGAGCCGCGCCAAATCCCGGTTCAGATCAGCGAGGCCGCTGCCCCGCAGACTGCCGCCAACGAGATCGAAGAGATCACCGTCACCGTTCAGCGCACGATCAAATCCGAAGTCGACCTGGGCGGGGCCGCGATCCAGCGCCTGCTGCCCGGGATGAGCCCTTTGAAGGCGATCCACATGCTGCCCGGCGTCGACTTCGAGACCGCCGATCCGTGGGGCAACAACGAACAGAACCTGACCTTGTTCGTGCACGGCTTCAGCCTGCAGCAGCTCGGCTACACGATGGACGGCGTGCCGCTGGGCGATCAGCAGTACGGCAACTGGAACGGCCTGTCGCCGTCGCGCGCCCTGATCAGCGAAAACACCGGTCGCGTGTCGTTGTCGTCCGGCGCGGGTAACCTCGGCACCGCGGCATCGAGCAACCTGGGCGGCACGATCGAGACCTACTCGATCGATCCGGCAGAAGAGCGTGGTGCGAACATCCAGCAGACGCTCGGCAGCCACAACACCACCCGCACATTCGTGCGTCTCGACAGCGGCGCCTTCGCCGGCGAGAACTATCTGCAGGCGTCGGGCCTGTATCACGACGCCAAGGCATGGGACTTCAACGGCCACCAGCGCGGCGGCCAAGCCAATGCGAAGTTCGTGCATAAGGGCGAAGCGGGCAAGTTCACCGCGTTCTTGAATTACAACGACAAGGTCGAGCCGAACGAAGATTCCATCGTGCACGGCCCGGCGGACCCGAACCCGCCCTATACGCGCCCGTTCCTGTACCCGGATTACAACGGCGCCCTCGCCTACCTGTCGGCCAGCGGCGCACCGCCGGCCTCCGCCGGCAATAACTTCTCGAACTATCACAGCGCAGCGCAGCGCACCGACTGGCTGGGCTACGGCAAGTACGAACTGAACCTGAGCGACGCGATCACCTGGTCGACCACGGCGTACTATCACCGTAACGACGGTCGCGGCATCGTCGCCGGCCCGATCAACCAGGCGGGCCTGCCGGGCCTGTTCTCGGTCTACTTCCCGGGTCAGGACCTGAAGAGCGTTTTCGGCGGCACCGGATACGCGGTGCGCACGACGGAATACACCATTCGCCGCGTCGGTGCGCTCACCTCGGTGAAAGCGAGCCTTGCCAATCACGACCTGGAAGCCGGCGCCTGGTATCAGCACAACCAGTCGACCCAGTACCGTCGCTGGTATCCGTTCGCGGCCGCGAACACGAACCTGACGCCTTACGACATCCCGACCAACTCGCGCTTCACCCAGTACGCCGGGCGGGCGATCACACGCAACCTGCAGACCTATGTGCAGGACACGTGGCACGCCACATCCGACCTTACGGTACAAGCCGGCTTCAAGTCGGCGTTCCAATGGGCGAAGGGCAAAGTGCTGGTGCAGCAGCTCAACCTGCCGACGAACTTGAATCCGACGCTGTACCCGACCGGCAAGATCAATACGACACGCGGCTTCCTGCCGCAGATCGGCGCCACCTACAATCTGAACGAGCATGAGCAGGTCTTCGTGAGCGCGCAGAAAAACCTGCGTCAGTACATCAACTACATCGCCGGCGGCTTCTCGCCGTGGAGCCTCGGCAGCCAAGCGGCGTTCGAGCTGTTCAAGCAGACCGTGAAACCGGAAACCTCGTGGACCTACGAAGCGGGCATCCGCAGCCGCCGCGATCTCGATGCCGGGGTGCTCACCGGGATCGAAGGACAGCTGAACTACTACCACGTCGACTTCTCGAATCGCCTGCTGCAAATCTCGTCGACGCCGGTGATCCTATCGTTGGTGTCGGGGTCTTCGATCCTCGCCAACGTCGGCAGCGTAAAGACCGACGGCGTGGACGCGGCGGTGACGTTGCGCTTCGGCGAACACTTCTCGATCTATGATGCGCTCTCGTACAATCGCTCGGCCTACAAGGACAACTACGTGCAGGGCGCCACCAACACGGTCATTGCCACCGGCGGCAAGCTGGTGCCGGACGTGCCGTCCTGGATGAACAAGTTCGTCGCCCGCGCCGAGTTCGGCGCGTTCTCCGCCGAACTGCAGGGCAACTACATCGGCAAACGCTACGCGACCTACCTCAATGACCTGAGCGTGCAGAGCTACTTCATCGCGGGCTTGCAGGCGGAATACCGCCTGGGTGCCACGACCTCATGGCTGAAGGACGCCAGCCTGCGTCTAAACGTCACCAACCTGTTCGACGAGAAGGGCTCGAACACGATCGTGGTGGGCGCCAACTCCGGCACCTACAACACGTATCCGATCCCACCGCGCATGGTGTTCGTCACCCTGTCGGCATCGTTCTAAAAAGCATATGGCCGGGACCCGCGGAGACGTGGGTCCCGGTCTTGCTTTCGGAGGGACGAATTAGACCGCCGCTTTGGCGAGCAGCTGCGAGGCGAGCCCATGGGCCGCCGGATCGTCGACATCGATCCACTCGCGTGCGCCGATATCCACCGCTTCCATCTTGCCGTCGCGCGCCAGGCGGCGCACGCCGCCCGACAATGAGTCGTCGCCGGTCTCGGCGATGCTTGTCCGGATCGCATCGATCAGGGCCGGGCTGACGTAGAAAACCCCGGTATCGAAGGCGTTGTAGTCCGCGATCGTCTTGCCGATCTGGGTAATGCGCCCGTTGTCGTGCAGCACGCGCGTGACGTCGTCGAGATCGACGTTCGGGTTCTTGAGGTTGGCATCCGTGGCGAGACGTCCGGCGCCCGCCGGCAGCGGGGTCGCCCGCAGCAGTCGCATAATTTCCGAATCAAACAAGTGGTCGGACATCAGGATGTGGAACGGTGAGTCGATCAGGTGGGCCGCGGCCAGGATCGAGCGCCCATTGGAGAGCTGCCAGTCCGGATTGGGCGCGGTCTCGATCGGCACGCCGACGCGGGGGGCGAGCTGCTCGAGGAAAGCCTTCACCTGATCGCCGAGGTAGCCCACAACCACCACGATGCCGTCCGCGCCGCCGTCAACCGCGCTGCGGATCACCCGCTCGATCAGCGGCACGCCACCGACATGCGTGAGCGGCTTGCTCGGACCCAGTTCCCGCAAACGGCTGCCCTGGCCGGCGGCCATGATGACGGCCTTGGTTCTCGCAGCGTTGGTCATACGGCCGGCTTCTTCCACCACTGAGGCCCGGACAGGGGGCCCCAAAACCGCGCCAAAATAGGTCCCGTGTCGCGCGCCGCAAAGTGTTATCTTTGTCCTGCTATGCCAATCTATTAGGCGGTTACACGCCATCGGGCCGGTTGCTCTGTAACGGGCGACGTGAGGGCCGCAGGAAACCGAGGGTCGAGGTCGATGCCGCTGCTGGATCGCTATTTCCTGTTCAAGATCATTCCGACCATGGTTCTGACGCTCATGGTCGCAGCCGTGATCCTGATGCTCGACAAGCTGCTCACCCTGCTGAATCTGACGATCGGCAACGGCGTGTCGGCGCTGATCGCCATCAAGATGATGTTTACGCTGGTGCCGAATTACCTGCGCCTCGTGCTGCCGCTGGGTCTGTTCCTGGGCGTGCTGTTCGCGTTCCGCACGATTGCAATGAACAGCGAGTTCCACGTCATGCAGTCCGCCGGGGTCAGCCTGTTGCGGATGGTGCGCTCCGCCGTGGTGGTCAGCGTCGTCGGCCTGTTCGTCAGCTTTGGGCTTGTCGGCTATGGCGAGCCATACGGCCGGTATATCTACAACCTGCTGTACTTCGACGTCACCAACGGCGTGATCGAGTCCGGCATCGGCGAGGGCATCTTCGTGAAGATCCCGGGCGGCTACACCATCCGCGTTCAGGAATCCCGCCGCGAGGGGCGCGAACTGTCCGGGGTGTTCGTGGCGCGCGAGGCACAGGACGGCCATCTCGAGACCTTCACCGCCAAGCAGGGCGAGTTGCAGAACCTCGAGAGCGGTTCCCTGGTGCTGCGCCTGAAGGAAGGCGAGCGCGTCGAGTGGACGGTCGACCAGCCAGCGAAAAAGGTCGTGAGCTTCGACGTGTTCGATCTGCCGTTCGACCTCAGCACACTGCTGCACTTCCGCGATCGCGGCGGTGACGAACGCGAGTTGACGATGGACGAACTGGCCCGGGTGTTTTTGGCCGGCCTGCGCGGCGACTGGGACGCAGGCGGCGTCACCCTGCCCGCCGGCGTTCCCGACAACGCGAAGACCATCCACTTCTCCGGCATCACGGCCGAACTCAACGAGCGCATCGCCTACGCATTTTCGATTCTGCTTATGCCCTTCTTCGCAGCACCTTTGGGCATCACCTCGCCGCGCTCCAGCCGCTTCGCCGGACCCGCCGTGGGGCTGTTGGGGATTTTGGCCTATCAGAAGATGCTCGAGTTCACCGGCAAAGGCGCTGCCGCGGGAAAGATACCGGCCGCGACGTCGATCTGGCTTGTGTTCATCGCCTTCGCGCTTCTCACGACGCTGCTGTTCTGGAGCACATCGCGCAGCACCGGGATGACGCCGTTCAACAAGTTCGAGAATGCCTTGGCCGACATCACCCACACGATTTCCATGAAGCTCACGTCGAAGCGCGGCGCTGCCGGGGCAAAAGCGTAAACGGCGCCCCTGGGGCGGCAAACAGGGGGCGGCGTGGATACGCTCATTTTAGGACTGAGCCTGTGGACGTGGGCCTGCCTGGCCATTCTGGCGGCAGGGCTCGGCGCCCTATCATGGATCGATCTGCGCACCGGCTTCCTGCCGTTCTCGATCCAGATCCCGCTCGCCGTCGCCGGGGCAATCGTCGCCGTCATTGGGTCCCCCGCCGGAATCGGCTGGCGCCTCGCCCTGATCGGCGCAGGCCTGAATGGCATCGTCTTCGCCGGCGTGCGCTGGGGCGTCAGCAAGTGGAAGGGCCGCGAGGCCATGGGTGAAGGCGACATATGGCTGGTCGTCGTCGGCGGGCTTTGGGTCGGCCCGTGGAGCCTGCCCTACATCATGGCCATCGGCGGCGCGGGCACCCTGCTTGGCGCGCTCATCGCCAGCGCAATCGTACGGCGGCCCTTGTGGCGGGGCGAAATGCCGCTGGGGCCCGGATTGGCCTTCGGCATCTTCGGCTGCTTTGTCGCCGGCATCTTGCGCATTTCGTGGCTGCCGCTCGCGGGGCCGTAAGTGCATATCGTCTGCTTCGCCCCCTACACCAATTGGTCGATCCACAGCGCGCGGGAGGTGACGATCCTGCAGGCGCTACGCCTGCGCGGATGTTCGGTGTCGTACATCGCCTGCGACGCGGCCTACGACGTTTGCGACATGACACAGAAGTCGACCGGCTCCAAGGTCGGCCCGGGGCCGCAGACCTGCCTGGCGTGCCAGAGTTCGGTTGCGGCGCGGCTGGCGGCGTGGGGCATGCCGTATCGATGGATGGGCCGCTGGCTGCAACCCGGCGATGCCGCGACCGTCGATGCATGGATCGCGACCCTCACGCCGAGCGCGTTTCCGGCCGCCACATATGACGCGACGGCGGACGGCCGGCCGGACGGCGAGCCCTGGAAGATCGGCGCCTGGGCGCGCTCGAGCGTTCACACATACCTGCGCCATCAGACGCTCGACCTGACGGACACAGCCGTGCAGAGCGCGTACGTGAGCAACTTGCGCGTGGGCTTGCTGACGGCGTTTGCCCTGTCGCGCCTGTTCGCGGCGGAACGTCCCACGAGCCAACTGCTGTTCAACGGACGCATGGCGCCCACACGGGTCGCCCTAGAACTGGCCAAGCTGCGCGGCATTCGCACCCTTGTCGAAGAACGCGGCACGGTCGATACGCGCATCACGCTGTTCGAGGATACGCACTGCTTCGATCTGAAGGGCTTCGATGCTTTGTGGAGACAGTGGCGCCACACGCCGCTGGCCGCCGGCGAGATCGCGCAGTTGGCGAAACTCCTGACCGACCGTTGGTATGGCCGCTCTAGGGATATCAGCGCCTTCAGCGCGGGAGCTGAGGAAAAATCAGCCGTGTTCGCCCGGCTCAAGCTCGATCCCGCGCGACCCTTGTGGGTGCTCTACACCTCGTCCCTCGACGAAACCCTCGACGAGGAGCATGGCGCTGCGTTTCCGGATCAGGGGGCCTGGATCAAGGCGACGCTGGTGGAACTGCAGCGCCGGCCGGACGTACAACTCGTCATCCGCGTCCATCCGAATGCCGGCAGCCGACGATCCCTTGGCCGCAACCCGCAAGATGCGGCCCTGTTCGCCGCCCTGTCGGGAACCTTGCCCGACAACGTGCGGCTGGTGCCGTCCGACGAGGAGACCAGCAGCTATACGCTTGCCGGTGCCGCCCAGCTTGGTTTGGTGTGGCACTCAACCATCGGCCTGGAGATGGCCGCAGCGCACCGACCGGTCGTGAACGTCGGCGGCGGATGGCTCGCAGACTGCGACGCCATGTTTGCGGCGGCGACAGCGGACGCCTATTCCTCGGCAGTCGCTGCGGCCCTAAGCACATCCGACGCGGACTTGGAGCGGCGGACGGTGCAGGCGTGGCGTTTCGCCACCGTGTGGTTTTTCCGGTTCACGCTGCCGTTCCCGCTCGTGCGCCAGACCGCCTGGTTCCTTGGCGAGCCCGCGTATACCGATGTGGCCGAACTGGCGCCCGGGCGCGACGCAGCGATGGATCGGATTTGCGCGACGCTCATGCACGGCACGCCGCTTTTCGATGATCGGGCACCCGCCGGCGGCGACGCATCCGCCGAGAGGGCCGCCATCCTGCAACATGCACGCGCGTTCAGGGGTTCGGCATGACCGCCGCGCCGCTCATCGTTGCCTTCATTCCCTTCGCGGCAAGCGCAGACGAGGCGGTTGCCCGTATTCTCAACGCGCTGACCCTGCGTGGCAGCGTCGTGACCCCGGTGCTATGCGACGGCCTGTTCAGCGCATGCGAGCTTTATCTCGGGCCCGGGTTACGTCCGGTGGATGCATGCCTCCTCTGCCAAGCGGACGCGGCCGGGCGGCTGGCGGCCTGGAAGATGCCCTACCGGTGGCTTGGCCGGTGGCTCTCACCAGACGCGACGCGGAAGGCCGGGGCGTGGGTGGCCGGGCTGAAGCCGCAGGATCACGCCACCGCGACCGCCGGCGACTGGCGCCTGGGCGACTGGGCCGCGGACAGCGCCGCACGGCAGTTGCACACCGAGATCGCCCCCAGCGAAGCGACCGCCGCGATGATCGCAGGCAGCCATCTGTTCAGCGCGCATCTCGCTGCATCAGCGCTTGAGATGCTCTTTCATGATGTCCGCCCGGACGCGATGATCCTCATGGAGGGCCGCAGCGCCCTGGCGCGCACGGCCGCCGGGATTGCGCAATTGCGCAACATCCCTGCGCATGTGGTGACTCCAACCGACGACGATGTCGATGCCGTCTGCGCTGCGATTATGTCTGCGCGCGGGTCTGGTTGAGCCGATAGAGCGCTTCGGCGAACGCCCAATCTTCTTCCGTATCGATGTCCTGGACTTCGTGGCGCGGCAGCACAACGCCAACGGACTCATGAGAGAAGACCGGGCGATTCTCCAGCCAGGCAGCCGGCGTGCCCCAGTAGAACTGTCCCGCGTCGTGATAGGCCGGGATCAAATCCTGTGAGCGCGTTCCGGCGTGCTTGGGCTCGAACATCTCCACGCCTTCCGGCGTCAGCTTGAGCGCGCGCTGGATCGGCGCCGGAAAGGACGCGACCGAAAAGGCGTAGGCCTTTCCGGACGAGGTCAGCAATTCCAGGCCCCGACGCAGGGACGCCGGCTCCAACAGCGGCGTGGTGGCGTAGACGCAGCAAACGGCATCGATGTTCCATTTCTGGTCGAGGCACCAGCGCACGGCGTGGGTCATAACCTCGCCGGTGCCGGCGAAATCGTTGGCGAGTGCAGAAGGGCGGCGAAACGGCGCCTCGGCGCCCCACGCGCCCGCGACCTGGGCGATCTCCTCGTCATCCGTGGAGACGAGGATGCGGTCGAACACACCCGAGGCCTTCGCCGCGAGGATGGGATGCGCGATCATAGGCTTGCCCGCGAAAGGGCGAATGTTCTTGCGGGGTATACGCTTGCTGCCGCCACGGGCCGGGATAATGGCGACGCGCATGCTAGGGCCTGTCCCCAATCACAGAAGATCCCAGGACAGCGGCGTGCCCTTCTTGGCATCCTTGCGAATCGGCCGGCCGAGCACGCGCTCCCAGTACTTCGGCTCCAGTCCTTCGCCGGGGCGGATGCGCTTGATGTTCTTCACGGTAAGGATTTCTCCGGCCTTCACGTCGGCGGAGACATAGATCGACCGCCGGTACTTGGCGGATTCCTTCTCGTCGTCCACGCAGCCGTAGCGCACTTCGCCGAGCGACTGCCAGGCGCGCTCGCTTTCGGTCACCAAGGACGCCATTTCCTCCGGCTCCATGGAGAAGGCGCTGTCGACCCCGCCGTCAGCGCGGCGCAGGGTGAAATGTTTCTCGATCACCGTCGCGCCCAGTGTGACCGCGGCAACCGTGGTGCCGATCCCCATGGTGTGATCCGACAGTCCGATCTCGCAACCGAACAGGGTGCGCATGTGCGGGATGGTGCGCACATTGGTGTTGTGGGGTGTCGCGGGATAGGTGCTGGTGCACTTGAGCAGCACGATATGCTTGGCGCCCGCCGCGCGCGCGGTGTCGACCGTTTCTCCAAGCTCGCCGATACTGGCCATGCCGGTCGAGATGATCATCGGCTTGCCGGTCGCGGCTACTTTTCGAATGAGCGGCAAGTCCGTGTTCTCGAACGAGGCGATCTTGTAGCAGGGCACGTTCAACGTCTCGAGGAAGTCGACAGCGGTCTCGTCGAACGGCGTGCTGAAGCAGGCCATGCCGAGTTCGTTGGCGCGCTGCATGATCGGCGCGTGCCATTCCCACGGCGTCATCGCTTCGCCGTACAGTTTATGGAGCGAATTCCCCTTCCACAGACTGTCGGCAGCGTCGATGCGGAAAGCGCCCGCGTCGATGTCGAGCGTCATGGTGTCGGGGGTGTAGGTCTGGAGCTTGAGCGCATGGGCACCGGTCTTCGCGGCAGCCTCGACGATCGCCAGGGCACGGTCCAGCGACTGGTTGTGGTTGCCCGACATCTCCGCGATGACGTAGGGCGGCTGGTCGAGACCGATCTGGCGATTGGCGATGCGGAAGGGCGCGTTCATTCCCCACCCGATGCGTTAGGCGGCGTCGTTCATGCTCTGGATCTGCGCGCCATCCAGGAAGTTCGGATTTGTGCCGGAATTGTACTCGAACCCCTCGGCGACTGGCGCACCCTTGTCGCCCTTACCGTCAACATCATACGTGCGGTTCTCGTCGTAGAACTGGATCGACGGCGTGATCACGTAATGACGGTCGAACTCAAGCGTGAGATGCGAGTCATCCCCCGGGCACATCACTTCGTGCAATTTCTCGCCCGGACGGATGCCGACATATTTGATCGGCAGGTTCGGCGCCATGGCCTTGGCCAGGTCAACAATCCGCACGGACGCCAGCTTGGGCACGAAAATCTCGCCGCCGCGCATACGCTGGAAATTGTCGAGCACGAAGTCCACGCCTTGCTGGAGCGTGATCCAGAAGCGCGTCATGCGTGCGTCGGTCACAGGCAGATGGTCGGCACCTTTGTCGATGCGCTCGCGGAAGAACGGTACCACCGAACCACGCGAGCCAACGACGTTGCCGTAGCGCACGACGGCGAAACGAATATCGCGCGCGCCGACGAGGTTGTTGGCGGCGACGAACAGCTTGTCGGAGCACAGCTTGGTCGCGCCGTAGAGATTGATCGGATTGGCGGCTTTGTCGGTCGATAGCGCGATGACGCGTTTAACGTCATTGGCGAGCGCGGCGTTCACCACGTTCTCCGCACCGTTGATATTCGTGCGGATGCATTCGATCGGATTGTATTCGGCCGCCGGAACCTGTTTGAGAGCAGCGGCATGGATCACGTAGTCCGCTCCGCGCATCGCCATCGTCAGGCGGTCGCGATCACGCACATCGCCGATGAAGTAGCGCAGCGCGGGAGAGTCGAACTCCTGCTGCATCATCGATTGCTTCAGTTCATCGCGCGAGTAGATGATGACGCGCTTCGGCTTGTAGCGCTGCAGCAACGTGGCGGCATACTTGCGCCCGAAAGAGCCCGTGCCTCCGGTGATCAGAATACTCGCGCCGTCAAACATTGAAGAAATCCACCCCAGGCCCGCTTCGCGCCGTGGCGACACACTTCTGGGATTGCCGGGCCCAAGTCAAGCTTCCATCGGCCGCGTGTAGGTCTTGTAAGACATCCAGGCCTAGCCGCGACGGAAGGGCCCTCGGGCGGCTATTTCAAATACGGGGCGAGGCTGTCGCCGAGATCGTCCCGGATGGTCTGACACTGGGCCGAAACGGATTCGTTGGACACATTATTGTTCCGCGCAGTTTGGGCGCGGCGTTCCACGGTTAAGCAGGATTCCTTGTAGCTCTCTGCGACGTTCTCAACCAATGCGGGGGGGCAGGATGTCGGAACTCCCACCCGGAGCGCTGAATGCGACGGGTAGTCGCCTTCGGGAATTATCGGCTTACCGCCGACCAGGAGGCCCACCACGGCCGGCTGCTCCCGGAGAGGTAAGCTGTCCTGATCCAGCAGTTCGATCTTCACGCACTTCGCTGCACGCGCGGGTGCGGCGGGCGCCGCCGCGAAGGACATTCCCGATAGCGCGAACACGATAAGAAGGACGGCGGCCGGTTTCATGTGACTCTCTCCTCGGCCCCGCGGAACGCCCGCGCGGGCGGGGGCTTGTATCATTTTCTCGTACCCGCAGAAACGGGCCGTTTTGTGGCCGTTGCCGGCGCGACGGCGCCTTCCGCCAGCGGCGGACTGCGGTCCATCGCGGTGACGTCTTGTGCCTTCAATTCACAGATTGCCTGGGCAGGGTCGCGATTGCCGAACGACCATACCTCCGTGGGCGTGCCGCGGTTCGCCACCGTGCAGAGGAAAGTCGTGTTCTCGGTCACGGAATGGTCCGCTCGGAAGAGCCGGAGCCGGCTGCAAAATTGCTCGGTGCGGTAGCCTTGGGTGGGTTGGAACTCGAATGGCACCTCGACACTGCTCTTCCACAGGTAAATGAGCTGCCAACGCTCGACGTTTCCCCACCCCGCCACCTGGGCCGCTGCCAGCCGCGCGCAATTGCCTGCAACGGTCGTGACGTCCTTCGGCGGTGCAGGAAGCCGATCCGTGGGCGCTGCCTCCGCGCCGCCGAAGGCAACGGCGAGCGCTGCCCCGAGAGCCAAGGCAGCAATGGGTTTTTTCAAGGAATTCATTGTTTAAGCTTACGAAGTTGTAAATGCTTTGCGGAGCTATTATGTGGCCGCAGCCAGGGCGAAGCTTTAAGTTGGCCCCGGTTTCCTGCGGCCCCCTGCCGGCCCGCACAAAGCAAGGATGTCGAGACGTCATGTACCATTTCGCGGTGAAGCTTCGCCAGGACGACAATGGACGCATCGCTGCGATCCTCGTCGATCTGCCGGACGGCCCGCGTGGCGAAGGTGCGACGCCCGAAGAGGCGTACCAGAACCTGATCTCGAATGCCGCCGACATCTTGACGAAGTTCCTTGCCGACGGCGGGCGACCGGGCGCGATCACGGACGACAAGACCCCCGCGATCGGCATCGCTTTGCCCGCGCGCATGCAAGCGACAATGCCACCCTCGGCGCCCGCGACCCAGATCGGCGTACGCGACAAAGGCTGGACGTTAAATTACAGCTGGCGCAACAACACCGTCTCGACGGAAGGCTAACGCGAGAATGAGCGCGGTCGCGCAAACGGTGCAGATGGATCGATCGCCCATCCCGGTTGCGCCGCAGCCGGCGCTGGGCGAGATGATGGTCGCCCGCGGCGATATCAGCGAAGCCGATATCTCAAAAGCCCTCTCGTTCCAAAGCTCATTCAGCGGCCGCATCGGCGCAATTCTGGTACGCATCGGCGCCGTCTCCGAAGACGTGGTTCTTGCCGCGCTGTCGAGTCAACTCGGCTTGCCGGTACTTCTGCCGGAACAGTTGCCGCAAGACCCGGCGGAATACGCCGCGTGCATCAAGGCCTCCGGCATCGGGATCGACTGGTGGGTCGACCAAAGCGCCTTGGTCTGGACCGGCAGCGACGGCATCGTGAACTGCATCAGCCGCGACCCGATCTCGGCGAATTTGCGCGAGACGCTGAGTGATGCGTTTGCGGAGAAAAGCATCCGCTGGTGGCTGATCCGCAACCGCGACCTCGATCTCATGATGGACCTCGTGCGTCGCGCCATGACCACCGACGGCATGGACATCGATGGCGACGTAGCACTTCTGCGTGAATTGGCGGAAGAAGCGCCCGTGGTCGAGTTGGTCGCCAACACGCTGGCGCAGGCCGTCAATGAGAACGCCTCGGATATTCACGTCGAGCCTCGCGAACGCGAATTCGATATCCGTTACCGCATCGACGGCGTGCTGCAGGACCGATTGACACTGCCGCGCTCTCGCTTCGATGCCGTGGCGTCGCGCATCAAACTGATCTCAGGGCTGGACATCGCGGAACGCCGCCTCCCGCAGGACGGCCGCATCGGCACGCGCATCTCCGGCCGCGATCTCGACATCCGCGTCTCGTGCCTGCCCGGCGTCTGGGGCGAATCCATCGTCATGCGCCTTCTGATGAAGGAGCATAAGGAATTCTCGCTGGCCAAGATCGGCATGGCGCAGGACCATCTCGACAACTTCGCCAAACTCGCCCAGGAGCCCTACGGCATCATCCTGGTGACCGGCCCGACAGGCTCGGGCAAATCGACCACGCTGAAAGCGACCCTCGAACACATCAAGGACGGTAAGCGCAAGATCATCACCGTCGAAGACCCGGTGGAATACAATATCCCCGGCGTCACGCAGGTGCAGACCAAAGCCGAGATCGGCTACACCTTCGCCCGCGCCCTGCGCTCGATCCTGCGCCAGGACCCGGACACGATCATGATCGGCGAAATCCGCGACCTCGAGACCGCGCAGATCGCGGTCCAGGCGTCGCTCACCGGCCACATGGTGTTCTCCACGCTACACACCAACGATGCGCTGACCGCGTTCACCCGCCTGATCGACATGGGCGTGGAACCGTTCCTGGTGGCCTCGTCCGTGCGCATGGTGATGGCGCAGCGCCTGGTGCGCCGGCTCTGCCCGCACTGCCGCAAGCCGCACGACCCGCCGTTGGCGATCCGCCAGCGCAGCGAGGCTCTGCAGCGGCAATTCGCCTCGTTCGTGCCGGCGCAGCCGCAATGGTACGCGGCCGTCGGGTGCAAGCAGTGCCAGCGCACCGGCTATCGCGGCCGCCTGGGCATCTACGAAGTGGCCATGATGAATGACCGGATCGCGGAAATGATCCTGGGCCAGAAGCCGCTCCACGAAATGGACAAGGTCCTGCGGGAAGGCAACTTCCGCGGCCTGATGGAAGACGGCCTGATCAAGGCCTGGCTGGGCGAAACAAGTGTCGAGGAAGTGCTGCGCGTGACAGGACAGGCCGGGGTCGATGAACCCTGACCGAAACGTCGGCGATAAGGCCACTCGTCATGCCGCCGGCGCACGACGCTGACACCCGCGTAGGGCGGGACGCGAAAATCCATGACCATGAGCACACCCGCTAACATTGCGCAGGCGCTCAAGCGCGGCGAGGGCCTGATCAACGCGGGCCGGTTCGCCGATGCTGCCGGCATCTTTCGCGAAATCCTTGTCGCCGCGCCGAACGAAGTGGGCGCCATGGTCGGCCTCGGCCTGGCCTTGTTCCGGATCGGCGACCATGCCGCCGCCGAGACGGCGTTACGCGCCTGTCTGCAGCGCGCGCCGATGGTCACAGGTGCAAGCTTGGTACTGGGTACGCTGCTCGGGCAGAACGGCCGCTTCACCGAAGCCGAAACCGTGATGCGTGCCGCCACGCAGAGCGCGCCGAAGAACGGGCACGTTTGGCAAGTCCTCGGCAACAGCCTGCATCGCCAAGGCCGGCTCGAAGAGGCTGACGCGGCGTATCGTCAGGCCCTCACACTGATGCCGAACGAGACGTCCCTGTGGGATCAACTGGGCGACGTCCTGCTGAAACGCGGCGACGCGCCGGCCGCCGAAGCTGCGTTCCGCAAAGCGATGGCGTTGGAGGCCCGCGCCCCGGCGCCGGTTACCAACCTCGGCCGCATCCAGGAGGAGCGCGGCGATCTCGATGCGGCGATCGCCCTGCACGACCAAGCCATCGCCCTCAATCCGAGTTTCGCATTCGCCTACCTCAATCGCGGCAACGCGCGGCGGTTCAAGAACGATTTCGCCGGCGCGATTGCGGATTTCGATGCCGCGCTGCGCTTGGCGCCCGACATGCCCGAGGCCCGCGGCTGTCGCGGCTATACGCGGCTCACCATCGGTGACTTTGCCAATGGCTGGCCGGACTATGCCTTCCGCATCGCGGGACAGCCCGGCGCCTTTGCCCCCGCCGATGCGACGGGCTGGCAAGGCGAGGAACTTTCCGGAAAGCGCGTCATCGTGTGGACCGAGTACGGGCTTGGCGATGAAATCCTCGCGGCAAGTCTGCTGCCGGACCTCAGCCAGGCCGCCGCGCATTGCACAGTGTTGTGCGAGCCGCGTCTCGTAGCTCTGCTCCAGCGTTCCTTCCCGCGCGTCAGCGTCAAGCCGCACACGGCAACGGACCTCGGCGCGTTCGATTTCAAGTTCGCGCTGGCCGATGCCGCAAGATATCTCCGGCCCGACTTCGCGTCGTTCCCACCGCGCCAGGCATTCCTCACCCCCGATCCACAGCGGGTCGCGGCGATCAAGGCGCGGCTGCCGCAGGGGGGCAATATCGGCATTTCCTGGCGCAGCGGCAGCCCATCCACCGGCGCATTCAAGTCAATGCGCCTTGCTGACTGGCAGCCGATCATGTCCATGCCGGGTGTGCACTTCCATAGCCTCCAATACGGCGACACCGCTGCGGAGATTGCGGGAACCGAGGTGATGACTGATCCCACCGTCGATCCGCTCACCGATCTGGATGGCTTCGCGGCGCAGGTCGCGGCGATGGACCTTGTGATTTCGGTGAGCAACACCACGGTCCATTTCGCCGGCGGCCTCGGCAAACCTGTTTGGACATTAGTACCCTATGGACACGGGGCGCATTGGTATTGGTTCCGCGACCGCGCCGACAGTCCCTGGTACCCGACGATGAAATTGTTCCGGCAAGCCGCCCCGGGCCAATGGGCACCGGCCCTGGCGGACGCCGCCGCTGCGTTGAAGGCGTGGACCGCATGAGCACCGTCGCCCAAAACATGCTCGATGCCGCCATGGCGGATCACCGCCGCGGCGACATCGCGAGCGCGGAACGCGGCTATCGCGCCATCCTGGCGCTGCAGCCCAAGCATCCCGATGCGCTGCACCTGCTCGGCCGCATTCACGGCGACCGCGGCGAATATGAGCAAGCGTTCGCGCTGATCGGGCAGGCGCTCAAGGCCAGCCCGAACTTCGCCGATGCACATTTCAATCTCAGCGCCTACCTGATCCGCGATGGAAAATTCGCGGACGCAGAACGGCACCTGCGCACCGTCGCCAAATTGCAGCCGCAGAACGCGACGGCGCAGAACAATCTCGGCGGTGTCTTGCTTCAGCTCCAGCGCTACAAGGATGCGGCGGTCTGCTTCGACAAAGCGCTGCAGCTAGATCCGGAGCTTGCGACAGGGCTCACCAATTATGCGATTGCCTGCGAGGTCGAAGGTCGCTTCGACGACGTCCTGCCTGCCTATGACAGGCTGCTCGCCCGCGATCCCGAGAATATCACCGCGCGCTATTATCGGGCCCTGACCCTGCTGTCCCGCGAACGGTTCGGCGAGGGCTGGGCGGACTATGTGTGGCGCTGGCGCCGCCCGGACACGGCGGCGAAGCATGGCGTCTTCGCCCTACCCTATTGGGCCGGCGAAGCTCTCGACCGGGCACGTGTACTGGTCTGGACCGAGCAAGGCCCCGGCGACGAGATCTTGATTGCAAGCATGCTGCCCGATCTTCTCGCCCGCGGCGGCGCCGTGACAGTGCTGTGCTCGCCCCGGATGACGCCGCTGTTCCGCCGGTCGTTCCCGGGCATCGCGGTGGTCGACAAGGTCGAAAACGTGAGTCCGGCAGCCTTTGATTTTCAAGCGTCATTGTCGGAGCTCGGACGGTACCTGCGGCCGACACAGGAAAGCTTCGGCGCGCCGCGCGCGTTCCTGCAGGCAGACGCCGCGCGTCGCGACGCCTTGCGCGCCCAATATCGCGGCGGCGCGCAGACACCACTCGTCGGCATCTCCTGGCGCAGCCGCGCGACCGGCGTGGAGGGCGAGAAATCCCTCGCCCTGTCCGCCTGGGAACCGATCCTGCGCACGCCCGGCATACAGTTCGTCTGTCTTCAGTATGGTGACTGCGCGGACGAAGTGCGTGACGCCGAACAGCGCTTCGGGATTCAAATCCGGCGCGATGCGACGATCGATCCCCTGACGGATCTCGACAGCTTCGCGGCGCAGGTTGCGGCGATGGATCTTGTGATCTCGGTCAGCAACACCACGGTGCATTTTGCCGGCGGACTCGGCCTGCCGACGTGGGTGATGGTGCCCGCGGCCCGGGGCCGCATCTGGTACTGGTTCCTGAATCGCACCGACAGTCCGTGGTACGCGGGCGTACGCTTGGTCCGACAGGCCGACGCGGGGCAATGGTCGACGGCCATCGATGAAGTTGCCGCGCGCCTGCGCGCGTGGACGCCCGCGCCATGAGCGACAAGACCGCCCGTCTGCGCCAGCAGGCCATGGACGCGCACGAGCGTGGCGCCCTGGACGAGGCTGATCGCGTCTATCACACGCTGCTCAAGCAGAACCCGCGCGACGCCGGCCTGCTGCACATGGCGGGGCTGCTTGCCGCCCAGCGCGGCGATGTCGGAAAAGCCCAAGACCTGCTCGGGCGCGCCTTGATCGTGAAGCCGGACCTCGCCGCATCCCACTGCACCCTGGGCGACATCAAGGCGCAGCTTGGCGACATCGCGGGTGCGGAAAGCCACTACCGACAGGCGCTGAAGTTCGGGCGCCTCGCCGAAGCCCAATCCGGCTTGGCGCTGTTGCTGCTGCGGACCGGCCGTGGGGCCGAGGCTGTTCCGCTGTTTCGCAGCCAGGTCGGCGCGGCGCCGCGGAATGTTGAAGCCCACCTGCGGCTCGGCCAGTCCTTGCGCGCCGCCGGCGACGCAAGTGGATGGCTGGCCAGCGCACGCAATGCGATGAGCGTCATGCCCGCCGAACCGCTGCTCGCGCGCGATCTCGGCGAGGCGGAATTCGCCGCCGGCAACGAACGTGCCGGGTGGACCGCGTTCGCCCATGCCGCCCTGCTCGGCCCGGCGAACTTGGGCGCCGGGTTGCCGGCGTGGCAAGGCCAGGATATTGCCGGTGGGGGGCTGTTCATCTGGATGCACGGCACGCCGAGCGAAGAGATCGCCTGCGCGCGCCTGCTCCCCTGCCTCACTGCCGCCAGCATCAATGCTGTGGTGCGCTGCTCTCCACGCATCGGCGCGCTCCTGCGCCGCTCCTTCCCGACCCTGACGTTCATCGACCGCGCGCCAACGCCGGCGGAACTCGCGGGGCTTACGGCACAGACGCCGGCCGCAGCGCTGGGCGTGCATTTGGCGGCTGGGCCTGAACGTCGGTCGTACCTGGTCGCCGATGAGGCCTGCCGCACCGAATTGCGCGGACGCTATGCCACAGCGACGTCGCCGCAGCTGCGGGTGGGCATTGCCTGGCAGAGCTTCGGCGCCTTGGACGGGCGCGAGCGTTCTGTGAACCTTGGGGAATGGGGTCCGGTACTGAACGTGCCTGGCGCGGTCTACGTCAGCCTGCAGCATGGGCCCGTGGCGCCCGCAATTCAGGCGGTCGCGCAGGCGATGAACATCGCGATTACCCAAGATGCGGCGATCAATCCGCTGGGCGACCTCGATCTCTATGCCGCGCAAATCGCGGCGCTGGATTTCGTCGTCACGTCGAGCAACACGGTGGCGCACCTTGCCGGCGCATTGGGCGTTCCGGCCGTGTGCCTTGCGCCGCCCGCCGGCGCGCCCGGAGATCGCGCGTCTCTCTCCGCCTATCCTTCGGTTCAAATCGTACGCAAGACCGCGGAGGGCGCATGGCTGCCGGCCCTGTTCGAGGCCGCCCTCGGCATCGTTGATGCGGCACATGCTGCCGGCGCTTTGACGACCCCGGCCGACTACCTGCGCGCGCTGGGTGAGACCGCTGCGTCAAAGCAGGCTTGGGCGACCGCGGAGAAAGTCTATCGCCGGCTGGCGCAGCTGCCGAGCCTTCGGTCAGAGGCGTTGACGGCCATTGCCGGCCTCTCCAAGCGTCAAGGCGATGCCCAGCGCGAGCACTCCCACTACATTCCCGCGCGGCAATTCTACGAACATGCCATCGCGATCTATGACGAGGCCATTGCCGCGCAGCCGGACAATTGGCATGCGCTCAATGCAAGGGCGGTCCTGATCGCCAACCTGGGACGACCCGCCGAAGCGGTCGACGCTTACGCCGCCGTACTGGCCATCGTGCCGGAGAAGGGCGAGGTGCTGAACAATCTCGGCCTGGCCTTGCGCGCCTGCGGCCGCAGCGCGGAAGCGTTGGAGACATTCGAACGTGCGCTCGCGACCGTCGAAGACAAGGACACGGTCACCCTGAACAGCGCCGGCGTGCTGGACGACCTTGGCCGCACGGATGAAGCGGTCACGCGGATGGACGACGTGCTCGCGCGGCGGTCGGATCACGTGGACATTCACTACAACAAGGCGATCACCCTGCTCGCGGCGGGACGCCTGCGCGAAGGATGGTCCGAATTCGATTGGCGCCTGAAGCATCCCTCGGCCAAGGTCCGCCACGACATGTTCCCGGTCAAACGCTGGGCGGGCGACGACCTGAGGGGCAAACGTGTGCTGGTGTGGACCGAGCAGGGCCTGGGCGATGAGTTGATGGCCGCAAGCATCCTGCCGGACCTGATGGCGGTCGCCCGCGCGGTGACAATCCGCTGTTCGCCGCGCATGGTGCCGCTGCTGAAGCGTTCATTCCCCGCCGCTGACGTCGGCACGTTCGCAGAGCCTTTGCCGCGGCGGATCGACCTGCAGATGTCGGTCGCGGAGTTGGGTGTACGCTTCAGGCCAACCATGGAGTCCTTCCCGGCGCGGGTGGGCTTTCTGCTGCCAGACGTGGCGCGCCGCGATGCGTTGCGCGCGACGTATCAGGCCGGGCGGCCGGGCACCAAACTCGTGGGCCTGTCCTGGGGCAGCGGCAATCCCGAGATCGGCGCCCTCAAGAGCCTGCGGCTGGCCGATCTTGCCCCCATGCTCACGGTGCCCGACGTCACGTTCGTCAATCTTCAGTACGGCGATCACACCGCCGATCTCGCCGATATCCGCACCCGCCTCGGCGTGAACATCCTCACCGATGCGTCCGTGGACCCGCTGCAGGACATGGATGCCTTCGCCGCCCAGACCGCGGCGATGGATCTCGTTGTCTCCGTCAGCAACACGACCGTGCATACCGCCGGCGCCCTAGGGATTCCGACCTTGGTACTGCTGCCCGAGGGCCGGGGCCGCATCTGGTACTGGTTCCGCGGTCAAGCCCGCTCGGCATGGTATCCGTCGGTAGAATTCCTGCGACAGTCCTCGGCGGCGGACTGGAGACCTGTAATCACCACCGCCGCCGAACGCCTCGCGGAGTGGGCGACAGGAAGACCCGGTTGAGTTACGAAGGAGATAGGGGTTCAAGATGACAGCGCAAGGCATGATCCGGATTTTCATCGGCTACGATGCGCGCGAGACGATCGCGTTCCACGTGCTGGCTCACAGCTTTTACCGTCAAGCCTCGGCGCCGGTGAGCATTGCGCCGCTCATGCTCTCGGAATTGCAGGGCCTGTTCACGCGCGAGCGCAATGCGCTGCAGTCCACGGACTTCTCTTTCAGTCGGTTCCTGGTGCCCTATTTGAGCGGCTACGAGGGCTGGAGCCTGTTCTGCGACTGCGACATGCTGGCCCTCGACGACGTCGCCAATCTTTGGAAGCTCCGCGACGACCGCTTTGCCGTTCAGGTCGTGAAGCACCAGCATGTTCCGAAGGAGACCGTGAAGTTCCTCGGCGAGCCGCAGACCAAATACGAAAAGAAGAACTGGTCGAGCGTGATCCTGTTCAACAACGCCAAATGCGCCGCGCTGACCCCGGAGTACGTAAATACAGCCACGGGGCTGCAGCTGCATCAGTTCAAGTGGCTCGAGAACGACGATCTGATCGGCGAGATCCCGCACCGTTGGAATCACCTGGTCGACTACGATCCGTCGTTGCCGCCGAAGGAACTTTCGCTCGTCCACTTCACGGAAGGCGGACCCTACTTCGAGAGTTTCAAGAACTGCGGCTATGCCGAACTTTGGCGGTCCGAACGCGAGCGGATGCTGCACGCAGGTTGAATGTCCATCGATGAACCCGCACTTTGAACGAGCGATGGCACTTCATCGCGCCGGCAAACTGCCGGAAGCGCTGACGGGCTATCGCGCGGGACTGGCGGAAGAACCGAACAACAGCGACGCGTTGCACCTCGCCGGAACGATCGCATTCCAGCAAGGCCAGATCGGCGATGCGGTGGAGCTGTTCGAGCGCGCGGCAACGCCTGCGGTCACCAACTTCGAAGTCTGGGTAAATCTCGGGTCTTCGCTGTGGCGAGTCGGCCGCGCGGCCGATGCGCTCAAAGCACTGAGCAGAGCCCTCGAACTCAACCCCGCGTCGGCCGAAGCGCTTGTCCTGACCGGCCATTGTCACCAGGCGCTCGGCGCGCCGGCCGCTGCGCGCGAGGCGTTTACTCAGGCGCTCACGCTGCGTCCGGGCTGGGGCGATGCGCTCGAAGCGATGGCTTATGCGCTGCGGGATCTCGGCCAGCCCGATGCCGCGCTTGAGAAAGCCCAAGAAGCCTTACGTCATGAGCCGCGCCGGGTCGGCGCGATTCGCTTGATCGGCGTGCTGATGATGCAGGCCGCGAATATCGCCGAAGCGGAGAAGCATTTTCGGCTGGCGCTTCAAATCGATCCGAGCGACCGCTCCAGCCGCGAACACTTGGGTGTGATGTTGGACCGCGCGGGACGCTCGGAAGGCGCCATCGAACAGTTACGGGCGGCGGTCGAACTTCAGCCTGAAGACGCGATCAGCCGCTACAGCCTCGCGACCGCGCTGTTGAAAACCGGCCAACTGGCCGAAGGTTGGAGCCTCTACGCGGCGCGACACCGCCGCGACGTGGGCTTCCTGGGTCAGCGCATGTTCATGGCGCCGCGCCTTACCGGCGATGTCGTCCCGGGCCAACACTTGTTCGCCTGGACGGACCAAGGCGTCGGTGAAGAGATCATGTTCGCCAATCTGATCCCCGACATCCTTGCGCAAAACGTCAAGCTTACGGTCGAATGCGAGCCGCGCCTCGTCGCGCTATTTGCGCGATCTTTCCCCGGCGCCTCATTTTTCCCACGAACCGATCCGCCGCACCCGCGATTCCGCGAGCCCTATGCGGCGCAGGTCGCGCTCGCGGACACGGCGCGCCAGTTCCGGCGGGACTTCAAAGCGTTTCCGAATCACGCGGGCTACTTGCGCGCGGACCCGGAGCGCACAGCGCAGATGCGCGCCGCCTATCGGCGCGACGGACGGACGGTCATCGGCCTTGCTTGGCGCACGTCTGCGAATGCCAAGATGAACGCCGCCAAGTCCGTTCCGCTGATGGACTGGGCGCCGTTGCTCAAACTGCCCGACATCACGTGGGTCAGCCTGCAGTACGGCGACTGCAAGGCGGAGATTGCAGCGGTGGAAGCGGCATTCGGCATCAAGATCATCTCCGACCCCGCCGTCGATCCGCTGACCGACCTCGACGCGTTCGCAGCCCAGGTGAGCGCGATGGATACGGTCGTGACCACCAGCAATGCTACGGCCCACATGGCAGGCGCACTCAACATCCCGACGTGGACTGTCGTTCGGTCGGGTGTCGGCGCGCTGTGGCACTGGTTCGACAAGCGCCACGACAGCCCGTGGTATCCGCGGATGCGATTGATGCGCGATACCGGCGAGGGCAGCAGCGTTATCGCGGAGACCGCGTCCCTGCTCGGAACGGACTTCGCCGCTCGCACGGCGGGAGCGTAGCGCGATCATGTGCGCCGCCCGCCCGCCGCTTATTCAAACCGCCGCGCAGATTTCGCAGGCTTTGGCACAGGCCTCAAAGCTTGCCGCATCGGGTCGCCTGCCCGAAGCCGAGGCGATCTGCCGCGAGATACTGCGGCGTGAAGCCAAGAATGCGGCGGCACTTCACATGCTCGGCGCGATCCGAACGCGCATGGCGGCGGCGGACGAGGGGCTTGAGCTGCTCACCCGGGCCATGAAATTCGGCCCAGTCACTGCGCCCTTGCACGTCGATCTCGGCTTAGCGCAACTAGCGCGGGGCGATGCGGCGGCCGCAACAGACTGTTATCGCGCCGCCGTCGCCATGGATGCTGGCGATGGGCGCGCGCAGTTCCAACTCGGACACGCGCTCGACCTCCAAGGCGACGCTGCCGGCGCAAGGGCGGCTTACGAAGCATGTGTCCGCATCGATCCAAACGACGTGGCCGCGCATCTGAATCTTGGCAATCTTTACAAAGCACAGCAACGCTACGACGAGGCGATGCGGCACTACGACCGCGCGCTCGTTATCCTGCCAACGCTCGCGATGGCGTATCGGAATATCGCCGCAACCTTGCGCGAGACCGGACGCCTGCATGCCGCGGCAGCGGTAGTGGAGCGTGGACTTCAGGTTTGCCCCGGCGACAAGTCACTGCAGATCGACCACGCCGCGGCTCTTCTCTATCGCGGCGATCTGCCACGCGGGTGGGCCGCATACGAGCAGCGCTTCGACAATCCGGGCGAGACCGGCCCGCGCCGGAACCGCCCGCCGGCGTATTGGGACGGGAGCGATCTGAGCGACCGGCGGATCCTGGTGTGGACCGAACAATCCCCCGGCGACGAGATCATGCACGCCAACGCGGTGCCCGACATCGTCGCGCGCGCCAAGCACTGCGTGATCGAGTGCTCCAAGCGCATGGCGCCAATCTTCGCGCGCTCGTTCCCGACTGCGCAGGTGCTCGCCTACGAAAGCTATGAAACCCGCATCTCGCCCGCCTCGTCGGTCGATGTGCAGATTTCAGCAGCGAGCCTGGGCCAATATCTGCGGCCCACCATGGAAAGCTTTCCCAAGCACGCTGGCTATCTCAAGGCCGATGCTGCCACGACGGCCGAACTGCGCGAAAAGTATCTCGCGCGCGCGCCGGGCAATGCGCTGGTCGGCATTTCCTGGCGCAGCAGACAGGTGCCAGGCAAGAGCTTGCGGCTCCTCGACTTCGCGCCGGTGTTGAAGACGGCGGGGGTGACCTTCGTGAGCTTGCAATACGGCGATTGCGCCGCGGACCTTGCCGATGTGAAGCAGTCCCTCGGAGTCGACGTGATCGACGACGGCGACGTGGATCAGCTGAAGGACATGGATGCGTACGCCGCGCAGGTGGCGGCGATGGACTTGGTGATCTCGATATCCAACACCACCGTGCATACTGCCGGCGCGCAGAATATCCCGGTGTGGGTAATACTGCCGTTCGCGAAGGGTCTGTTGTGGTACTGGTTCGCCGGCCGCACCGACAGCCCGTGGTATCCGTCGGCACGGTTGTACCGACAAGACCGTGGCGCGGCGAAGATGAGCTGGGCGGATGATGTGATCCCGCGCGTCGCAGCCGATTTCGCCGCATGGCGCACGCGTGGCCGTCATGGCTGATACGCACAAGGTCCTGGTCGAAGCCGTAGCCCTGCATCAGGCAGGGCGGCTCGCCGACGCCGCGACGCTGTACGATCGCGTGCTATCGAAGGAGCCCAAAAACGCCGACGCGCTCAATCTCAAGGCGGTCATCCTCGACGCCCATGGCCGGCGCGAAGAGGCGATCGCGTTGTTCGATCGGGCCATCGCGGCTCGAGCGGCCTTCCCGGAGGCACATTTCAATCGCGCCAACACGCTTGCCGGGCTTGCACGATACGACGACGCGCTCGCTGGATATCAGCGCGCGATAGCAGCGCGCGCCACTTACGCGGATGCCCATCTCAACGCAGCACTGCTGCGGCGCAAGCTCGGCCGCGGCGAGGAAACGCGCGCTGCATTCGCGCGCATGGCCGCAGCGTGTCCGAGCGATGCCCGCGCGCACCACGGCCTTGGCGATCAATTGGCGGAAGCAGCAATCACCGAGACCGAGTTAGATGCGGCGCGGGCGTCCTACGATCGCGCCCTTCAGCTCGCGCCGAACAATCCGTACGTGCGTTTCGCCCTGGCCAATCTGCTGGCACGGCGCGGCCGGCGACGCGATGCCATCGATCATCTGCGCGTGGCGTTGAAGATCAACCCGGACTGGCCCGAAGCGTTCAGCAATCTCGGCGAGTGGCTGAAGCTCGAAGGCCGCCTCGCGGAAGCGGTCGCGGCCCAGCGCAGCGCCGTCGCCTTGCGGCCCGACGACCCGGACCTGCATTTCAATCTTGCGGACTCGCTGACGAAGATCAGCGCGCAGGATGAAGCACGGCGGCGGCTGACCGCGTTGATTGCGGCGCATCCCACGTTCGTGCGGGCTTACGTGAACCTGGCGCTGATCCTGAAAGACCAGGACGATCATGACGGCGCACTGGAGCTGCTGGAAGCCGCGCTCGACCTCGACCCAACGCTGACCCAAGCCTATGCGAATATCGCGGCGGTGTTCGTTGAGCGCGGTTGGTTCGCGGCAAGCCTGTCCCAGTTCGACAAGGCTCTGGCGTTGAAGCCGAACGACGCGCCGACGCGATTCTATCGCGGCATTATTCGGCTTCTCGTCGGTCAATTCGAAGGCGGCTGGGACGACTACAACCGGCGGTTCGACGTCCCCAAGGAAACGCTCACGCGTCGCGCCGAGCCGCCGCCGTATTGGAAGGGCGAGCCGCTTGGCGGCCGCTCGTTGCTCGTGTGGAGCGAGCAGGGCATCGGCGATGAGATCCTCTACGCCAGCATGCTCGGCGACGTGATCGGAACCGCCCAGAGTTGCTTGATCGAATGCTCCGATCGCCTGGTGCCGATCTTTGCGCGCTCTTTCCCGGGCGCGAAAGTGTTCGCCCCCAGCGAAACCGCGAAGATGATTCAGGATTTGAAACCCGACTTCCAGATTGCGATGCCGAGCCTCGGCGAGCACCTGCGGCAAAGCCTTGCGCGCTTCCCGAAGCACGTCGGCTACTTGAAGCCGGATGCCGCCAAGGTCGAAGCATTGCGCGGTCGTTATCTGGGAAAAACTCCCGGCAACCTGCTTGTCGGAATCTCGTGGCGCAGCAAGTCCAAGCGCACCGGCACTGCGAAGAGTCTGCGCCTCGTCGATCTCGTATCGATCCTGAAGGTACCTGGAATCACTTTCGTGAATCTCCAGTATGGCGATTGCAGAGACGATCTCGCCGCCGTGAGGGAGCAGCTCGGGATCGATGTAATCCAGGACACGGAGGTCGATCCGCTGAAGGACATGGATGCGGCGTTTGCGCAGGTGGCGGCGATGGATCTCGTGATCTCCACGTCCAACACGACAGTCCACACCGCCGGTGCGCAGAACGTACCGGTGTGGGTCCTGCTGCCCTATGCGAGAGGTGTGCTGTGGTATTGGCTGACGGAGCGCAGCGATAACCCATGGTATCCGTCGGCACGCTTGTTCCGGCAGAGCGCCGGCGAGCCGATCTCCGCCTGGGCGAAAGATATTGATGCGCGCCTCGCGGGCGAATTGGGCGCCTGGGCCGCAGGGAAGTTTTCATGATCTCCGATGCACGCGAACTTCTAGAAAGAGCTGTCGCGTTGCATCAAGCGGGGCGCATCGCCGATGCCGCCGCCGTCTACACGCACGTGCTGCGCGATGATCCGGCAAACGCGGATGCCCTGAATCTCTTGGGCGTGATTGCCGATGCCGAGGGGCGGCGGGAAGAGGCGCTTGCGCTGTTCGACCGTGCGATCGCATCCGGCATCGAGTCTCCCGAAACGCACTTCAATCGCGCGAATACGCTCGCCGCACTCAAACGTCGCGACGAGGCACTTGCCGGGTATGAGCTTGCGATCGGCTTACGCGCGAATTACGCCGACGCACATCTCAATGCCGCGCTGCTTTTGCGTAAGTACAACCGCCGCGACGAAGCTGCTGCGGCCTTTGCGCGTATGGCCGCCGCCTGCCCGCAAGATCCGCGCGCGCCCTTCGGCCGCGGTGGCGAGGCCGCAGCCGCCGGGGACTTCACCGCCGCGATCGGATACATGCGCGATGCAATTGCGCTGCAGCCAGGCTGGCCGCAGGCGCTCAACGATCTCGGCTCCTATCTCAATGCGGTCGGCGCAAGCCGCGAGGCGATCGCGGCCTTCGAGCAGAGCGCGGCGGCGGGCGGTGAAACCTACGTCACGCCACGCGTGAATCTCGGCCTGGCGCGCCTAGCGCGCGGCGAGCTCGCGGCCGGTTGGGATGGCTATGCGCTGCGCAACGCCGATCCTGAAAATCCCTATCGCGCACCGCCGGTGAGGTGGCCGTGGCCGCAGTGGCAGGGCGAAGATCTGCGCGGGAAAGATATTTTCGTTTGGAACGATCAGGGCGTCGGCGACGCCATCCTCTATGCAGGCATCGTTCCGGAGATTGTCGCCGCCGCGCGCGCGTGCGTGATCGGCTGCGAGCCGCGGCTCGCGCCGCTGTTCGCGCGCTCGTTCCCAGCAGCGCGGGTAGTCGCTTACGTACCAAGCGCACCGGCACCGGATATCGGCCCGTGCGATTTCCATTCGCCTCTGTTGGATCTCGGACGGTGGCGGCGGCGCGCGCTTTCCGATTTTCCTAGTCGCCGCATATATCTCGCGGCGGATCGCAACCGTACTGCAAACTTCCGCGATGACTTGCGCGCACAAGCCGATACGAAGCCGCTATTGGTCGGACTTTCATGGCGAAGCGCCAACCCGATCTACGGCGCGGCAAAAAGCCTGCGGCTGGCGGATTTCATACCCCACCTGCGCGACCCACAGGCGGCGTTCTTCAATCTGCAATATGGCGATACGCGCGAGGAGATCGATCAATTGCCGAATGGCGCCGTGTTGCACGAGACCGCGGCATTCGACAGGTTCGGCGATCTCGACGCGCTGGCCGCTTATATCGCGGCACTCGATCTCGTCGTCACGGTGAGCAACACCACTGCCCATTTGGCCGGCGCGCTCGGCGTGCCGACCTGGGTTCTTGTGCCGCCAGCGCGGGCACGACTGTGGTACTGGTTCGAGAATGGCACGCAGTCACCCTGGTACCCGGCCGTACGCATTTTTCGCGCGGGTGGCGATAGAGGCGATTGGTCGGACTCGCTCGCGGCAGTCCGCGACGCACTCTCCGTCGTGACAGGCGTCGCCTTAAACTGCGCGCCCGGAAGAACCTAGCTCGGGAAACAATCCTTCACGACCTCCACCTTGGTTTTCAAGGTGATGTCCACCACGGGATAGTCCATCCGGCACATTTCCGTGGGCTTGCCGGGGATGACCCTCCCAGCTTGGCATATCTGGACACCCGTCTGACGCTTTCCCGGCTCCTTCGGGTCCGTGTACTCGAACAGAACCCTGGTCGCGCAGCGCATAGGCTCAGCCTTCTTCGTCTTGCCGATGATAACGACCGTATTCCCCTTCTCGACGTGGGCCTCGTAGGTCGCCGCGGATGCGACAGGGACGGCAAGGATACCGGCAAAGATCAGTGAAAAGGGCAACAAAAGCTTGGGCATAGGGAGACCTCGCATGAATCCGCATCGCGGAACTGAGGCGCATTTATTCAAAAAAGCTGTGGAAAAACAATAGCACTATGCGAATCTGGCGATTTCTTAATCGCATTGCTGCGGATTCTGGCATGCGCGCCCGCGACTATTGGGCCGCCAGGGATCACGCCTCGGCCCCAACCGCCCGCGAAGCCGAAATCCCTAAGAAAGTCTTAGCCTTGGCGGCTATTCTTAGACACTTTTTGCGGCCGCCGAGGGCTTGACTTTGAAACATGGACGGGTTGTTATGCAGATGCGCTGACGGGCGCAAGGATGCTTGCTGACTGCAGGCATTCAAGTTCATATCCATAAGGGGATCCCACTACATGCGAAATAACTACCTTTTGGGTCTTGGCGGCGCACTGCTCGCTTCGACCACGCTCACTGCCGGCGCTCAGGCAGGCACTTTCAACGCCTACACAGCCCTCACCACGAATTTCATTCCAGGCAACAACAAGCCGACCACCGGCTTCACGGCTGTTAAGATCGGCGCGCAGCTGTTCGGCGGCACTGGCTACTCTGCTAGCACGACCATTGGCCCGCAGTTCGTCTTCGCGAACTTCACGAACTCCTACACCCAGGGCCTGGGACCGAAGATCGTGATCGTCCCGACGGGCGCTACCTTCGACTCCACTACGCTGGCGAGCAGCTCACCGGCGGCGCTGCTGCTGGTGAACACGCAGAGCGCCTCGACCATCAACAACACCACGAGCGGCGCTGCTGCTGGTTGCTCCATCGGCGTTCTGTCGACGCAGCTCCAGATCACCAACTGCTTGACCGGCACTTCGTCGGCTTCCTTCAGCGGCATCGGCCTCAGCGGCCTCGTTTACAACGCCGCTACCGGTCTCGCCACCGTGGGCGCCTCCGTTGTCTTGACGGGCTCGGTCGTCGAACAGGCCAACTCGAACAACACCTACGAAACCATGACGGCGGCGACGGTGATCATCTCGCAGAACACCGTGTTGATTAACAACACCACGGGCACCGCGACTGTGAGCCTCGGCGTTGGCGCGACACCGTACACCAACGTCACCCAGACCGTTTCCGGCCTCGCGTCCGCTGGCCTGACGGTCGTTCTGACCCAGATCGCGTTCACGGCAACCGGCGCGTTCTACTCCGACCTGACCAGCACGGGCAACGTGTCCAATCTGGTTGGTAACCTCGGCGTGGTCGTGACCAGCACGGCTCTGTCGGATCCGGCAGTTGCCAACGTTCGCTTTGTTCGTGGTGACGGCACTCTCTTCACCAACACGACCTTGGCGGGCACGGCGACGTTCTCCTCGACCAACCTGACCGGCGCGACGCTCTTCTCGGCGGCCAACTCGGGCACCAACTACATCCAGGTCGAGTTCAACGGCACCACGTCCATCACCGCGGCCGCCGCTGGCACGACTGCTGAGACGTATATCGCCAACGTGACGACGAATGGCACCACCTATCCGGCGATCAACGCAACAGCGAGCGCAATCTCGCGTGCGGGCTTCACCGTCCAGGTGAACTCCGTCCTGCCGTCGACCAACACGGTCGTGGCGTCCTACGTGCGCATCACCAACGGTGGTACGACCGCAGGCATCCCGGTCATCGCGGTCTACAACTCATCGTCTGGTGCGGTGATGGGCACCTTCACCACTGCTTCGGTGCCGGGTCTCTCCACCCTCCAGTTGACTGCCAAGCAGATCGAAACTGGCGCTGGCATCGCGACGGCGGCCGAAGCCGGCTACAACCTGGTCATCACGGGCACGCTCCCGAGTGGCTACGTGCAGCACATCACCGGCAACCCGGGCAACCTGTTCGTCGACTTCTCCGGTCGTCGTACGTCGAACCTGGGCGTGAACTAGCCTACTTAACCGCCACCTATCTGGCGGAGAGATTGGGGAGGGTGAGCAATCACCCTCCCCTTTTTCTTGCCTGCGTTTCTCTGCTTTTGCCTGAGCCAGCGATGGAAAACAGGCAATGACACAGCTTTAATACCGTCCATCCGGACGACAGCGTACATTCCGCGCTGTAAGCCGCCCGTGTCGCCGGTCCGCCTCCACCATCAATTTCAATGTCTTATTCCTTCGACTACGAGGCCATGGATGCCGATGGCCGCCCGCTGAAAGGGCGCCTTCAGGCCAGCAGCGAGCGAGAAGCCCAGAGGCAGCTCGAGTCGCAAGGGCTCGCCGTGATCGCTCTCGATCCGGCGAAAGCCGCCGCAAGCGTCGCCAGCCGAGTGATCTTTCAGCGCGGCGTAACGGTTCAGGACAATGTGCTCGTCCTCAAGCAGCTGGCGCTTTTGTTGAAAGCAGGCGTCGCGCTGGTTTCCGGGATCGCCAGTCTGCGCAGCCAGGCCATGCACCCAGCGATGGCGGCTGCCTTCGCTGAAATGGAGAAGCGTCTGCGGTCGGGCGAAACCTTTACGTCCGCCTTGACGGCTGCGATGCCAACACTGCCATCCTACGTTTTCCAGCTCGCTGCGGCCGGTGAGGCCATCGGCCACCTCGGCGAGGCGCTCGATGATGCGGCCACGCAGATGGCCTACGAACAGCGAATCCGCCAGGATATCCGCAACGCCCTCACTTACCCCACGGTGCTGGTCACCGTGGGCGTCGGCGCGGTCCTGTTCATCTTCATCGTGGTCGTCCCCCGATTCGCAGGCATGGTGGCGTCCTCCAAGAAGCCCCTGCCTTGGCTGTCGTCGGTGGTGCTCAATACCGGCATGTTCCTCTCAAACCACAAGCTGCTGGTGGCCATGGTGGTCGCAGCCCTGGTGGCGGGTGTTTTGCATACCATCAAGAATCCCAAGCGCATGGCGCAGGTCCGGGAACAGATCAGCCGGCTGCCGATGATCGGACAGTGGTTTTTGGAGGCCGAAACGGCGCGCTGGGCTTCCATGCTCGGGACGATGCTGGGCAACGGGGTGAGCCTGATTACCGCGCTGGGACTGGCACGCGACGCCGTCACGCTTGAGAGCCTGCGCGACCGGCTGGGGCAGGTCACCAAACTGGTGCGCGGCGGTCAGTCGCTATCGGCGGCCGTATCGTACCAACGGGCCTTGTCCGGCACCGCCATCAGCCTCATTCAAGTGGGTGAGGATTCCGGCGAATTGCCGGATATGCTGCGCTCGCTCGCCAAACTCTATGAAGACACCGGCCGCCAGCGCATGACCCGCTTCTTGCTTCTGCTCGAACCGGCGGCGATTCTCTTCATCGGCGTCTTCGTTGGCGGTATCGTGGCCGCCATTATGCTGGCAATCACCAGCGTCAACCAGGTGGCCCTCTGAAATGCGACGCATTCTGACCGATCGAACCATCGACAAATCGGCACGCGGTTTCACACTTCTTGAAATGCTGGTGGTCCTGGTGATCATCGGACTGATTGCCGGTCTCGTCGGCCCTCAACTCATGGGCCGCGTGGAGACGTCAAAAGTCACCACTGCCCAGACCCAAGTTAAACTTCTCAAGAGCGCGCTCGATACCATGCGGCTCGACATTGGCCGCTATCCGTCGAAGGAAGAGGGGTTGGAGATGCTCGTGCTCGCGCCGAAAGAACCCCGCGCTGCGGCACGCTGGCAGGGGCCCTATCTCTCCGAAGGCGTCCCCCCCGATCCGTGGAGCAACCCCTATCAGTACGCGCTCGAGGGCAACAGCGTCGTGCTTTACAGCTTCGGCGCCGACGGAAAGACAGGCGGAGAAGGAACGGAAGCCGATGTCGGCATGCTGCCGCGCGGCACCACGCAACAGGCTGCGCCCTAACGCTTGGGCGCCGGCACCTGGTCGTCATCGCGACTTGCGGATCGGACCTTGATCGAGAATGCCGTATCGCTCATCCGGATTCACACTTCTCGAAATTCTCACCGTGCTGTTCATCATCGGGATGACGGCGGCGATCGTCGGGCCCCGATTGCCGTTGATGAAAGACCGCATGGAATTCGCGATGAATCGCGACACGCTGGAGCAGAACCTCGGCAATCTATCGTACGAAGCGTTTCGCGATAATCGGGACTATGTCCTGAAAGGCACTTTCGACTCCAACGGCTTGATAGAATCGAAGTCGTCGGAACCTCAAGAAACGGAAGGGGAGCGCCGCCTGAGGTCGGCGCAACGCACGCTTCCAGGAGAAGCTGCGTTGCTTCCGCCGGTCGCACCGGTGGTGCCCAAGCTTAAGATTCCGCCGGAGTGGCAGGTCGTGGTGACCGAACCGATCTACTTCTTCGCATCGGGCTTTTGCCGCGGTGGCCGTCTCGACGTCATTGTCGGTGGGCGAAAGTTTCCCTACCGCCTCGTTCCACCCACGTGTGCGCTCGAGGCGGAATGATACGCGCCAATCGCCGTGCATCTGGGTTCACGCTACTTGAGGCGATTGTGGCGCTCGTCATCATGGCTGCGGTGATGATCCCCTTGCTTTCGTTTATCAGCGCGACTGCGCAAGCCCTGATTACCGCCGCCGAGACGAATGAACGCAGCTTTGCGCAGCAAGCCGCCGTCGCCATGCTGGAACCCTTGAACCCGTTTGAAGAACCAAGCGGAACACTCTCTCTGGATCAGGACGTGACCGTGTCCTGGATCTCCGAAGAAATCCTTCCACAGATGAAGGATGTTGCATTGGGAAGCCCTTTGTCGGGTTTCACATTCGGCTTTTACAAGTTGACCGTAACCCTCGCCCGTCCCGATCGCGATCCATGGTTCACGTTCGAGATGCGCAAGGCGGGTTACGCAAAGCACAGCATGACACCATGAAGACCCACAATCGCGGCTTCACGCTTCTGGAAGTGCTCGTGGTGCTTATCATCACGGGAATGCTTACCGCGGTTCTCACGCAAGCACTTGGCTTCGTACTTCAGATTCGCTTGAGCGTTATGAATAAGATCACGGGACTTGAGAAGACGGCCGTGACACGCAGCCTCTATCTCTCGCCGCTGGAAGGCCTCGTGCCCGACTATCCTGAAAAGCCGGATATTTTCGTCGGCAGCGAAAACAAGATTCATGGCCTGACCACACATGCCATCGAGAATCGACCAGGCGCGATCGTGCCCTTCGATATGTATTTCGACTATGAGGCAAACAATTCTCAGACGGTACTTATCTACAAGGAACGGGGGCGAGAGCCCCTAAAGCTTGGGAGTTGGCCAGGGAATGTCGGGCGGTTCACCTTTAAGGATCGCACGGGCCCCTGGCTTGCGGCATGGCCGCCGGCGCAAGCGATCGGGAAAGAACGGCCGAGCCAGACTCCCTGGTCCGTGCGCATCGAGATGGGCACCGGGTTTCCCTCAGCGCTCGTGGCCTATGTCGCCGGCCCGCATGATCGAATCGTTCGACTGCAGGATACGTTCGGCGGTGATTTACGACTCGAAGACCTTACAAAGTGATCGGCGTCGTGTGCGCAACGCCTGCCCGGAAGCGCCGCGACATCTCCGCGAGTACATCCTCAAGCTCTCGGGTGAAGCGCCGGCTGTCAAATAGCACCGATGTGGCGCGAGCCGCCGCCAAACGTCCGCGTATATCCGCCACAAGCTCCGGATGCGTAGCTATCTCAATCGCGCGGGCGCGGTACGCGTTCATATCCGACACCACGAGATCCGGTAAGCCCATGGCAAGCACCTGGCTCGCACACATGCAAGAAACATACGCTTCGCCCGTGCATGTTAAGACCGGAAGCCCGGACCACAGGGCATCTGCGGCCGTAGAACCCGCACCGTAGGGCAACGTGTCGAGGAATAAATCGGCGCTGGCCAACCGAGCCAGATGCTCCTCTCGATCAGAAGTCAGGCAAAAGACCAGACGCTGGGGATCGATGCCTTGCGCCGCCGCCTCCTTTTGCATGCGCTGGCTCGATGTGGGGTACATCTTGCGTATCCACAAGACGCTGTTCGGCACAGCGCGAAGTATGTCCATCCAGATGCGGAAAACATCTGGGGTCAGTTTCCAGGTGTTGTTGAAGGCCGCAAACACGAACGCGTCGTTGCGCAAGCCCCACGCACTACGATCCGTGCGCCGTTCGGGGACAGCGGGTCCGTGATCGGCGTTGAAAAGAGTTTCGGGGAGATATGCGAAGGTTTCGGAATAGTGCGGCTGGGCGTGAGGTGGGGAGATCACGCGATCGGTGATCAGATAGTCATGATACGGAAGGCCTGTCGTACCGCCCATGCCGAGATACAGCGCTTGCACGGGGGCGGCGCGGCGCGAAGGCAAACCCGGACGCGCCCCCTCTGTATAACCGCCAAGGTCGATGAGTATTTCGACCTCGTCTCGCCGTATCAGCGCCGCGGCTTGGTCGTCGGTTAGGGATCGCAGATCTGCCATCCGCTCCGGCGCAGCCCGCAAACGCCGTGTGGTCTCGTTGTCCTGTTCCGGACTCAAGGAATAGGCGAACAGTTCAAACCGCGATCGATCGTGGTTCTCCAGAATCCCGAGCAGGTGGCGGCCGACGGGATGGTCGTAGAAGTCAGCCGACAAATACCCGAGCCTGATCTTTCGCTGCGGATCCGTGATCGCCTGCGGCGGCGGTAGCGGCGCGCCGGCATACAGGCGACCGTACGCTGCCGCGATCTCGCGTTGTTCAGCCGGCGAAATCCCCGGCACCGTATGCGCAACCGCGGGGTCGAGGCCGGAATACCGCTCGGCCTTGAGCGCGCGCAGCCGAGCGACGCTCTGCTCGAACACAGACCAGTCAGCCAGCATCTGACGCAGATAGAAGTTCAATGCCTCGGTCTGCCCCGATGCAGCCCCGTTGGCGCGCGCGGCATCTAAGACGGCGACAGCGTCGGGAAACATCTTTTGGCCGCGCAAGACCGACGCCAGCATTCTGTAAGCATCGGTCATTTTCGGCGAAAGCTTGAGGGCTCGCTTGAGGTGGACAAACGCCTGCTGCGCGTTCTCCGTCGCGTGGAATGCGGCGCCAAGATACAGGTGGCTCGGCGCGTGGTCCGGGTCTTGGGCCAGCGCTTCCTGGAGGTGGGGGATCGCGTCGCGATAGCGACCGAGCCGGCAAAGCGCATCGCCGAGCGTCGCCCGGATCTGGCCGGACTCCGGCACGCGCGCAAGCGCCTCGGTAAGCAGCGCGACCGCATCGGCGGGGCGGCCTTGCCCGATGCGAGCCCGTGCGGCAGAAATCGCAGCCAGCGCCGACTCCCCGGCGCCCTGCTGGCCTATTTTTTCATTATTTATCAATATACTAGGTGGCCTTTTCGGCCGACGCCTGACAACGAATTAACTCACCTTGCAAGAACGCCCATATACATTGCGCGCGCGTCCGGGAGAATGGCAAGCGTCGACCCGCCGACTGGCCGGCGCAAGAATTTGTGGGACTGAGTGGGGGCAAAATCGGCCCGATGTCGACACGCGTATCGCTTTCTCACGCGCGGCCTTCCGAGGCGGGATTTGTGCTTCCCTTAACCTTGTGGATCGTCGCGATCCTCGGGCTGGGAATTGCAGGCATCAATGCGTGGGTCTCCACCGCCGTGGAGAATTCGCGCATGCTGCAACACCGGGCGGCAACGGATCTTACCGTGGCGAACTTTCGCAACGAACTGGCGTATTTGCTCGCAACGCGACCGTTAACTTATCGAGGTCTTGAAGTCGGCCAGGGTCTCAAGCGGCCTGACCGCTTGGATTTCCAGGCGGTTACATCAGCGACCTATGAAAGCGCCCAAGCCATCGCTTTTGATAACCGCCCTTATGTCCTCGAGAGCGATCCCGACTTCTTGGTCCAAATTCAGGACTCCCGCGGCTTGATCAACCTCAATTCCATCACCGGCCCCTATCTCCGGCGATTCCTCTCGGAATTTCAGGTTCCGGACAACTACCGCGAGCGCCTGGTGGATACCCTCGCCGACTGGATCGACGAAGACAACATGACGAACCAGTCCGGCGCAGAGCGCGATGCCTACGAGAGGGTGGGAAGATTGGCCCCAACCAACACACCGATGCTCAATCCATTCGAAGCGCAAAGCATCCTGGATTGGGACACAATTCCCCAGATTTGGGAGGCCGACCGGAAGCAGCCCCTGTTTACGGCCTGCGCCGCGGGTGCCTTCAATCCCAATACTGCGCCGGAAGCGGTGATGATGGCCTACGTGGTCGGCATGACGCAGGAAAATCTGGCGGAGGTCATGCGGCATCGCACTGACAAGCCGTTCAGAAACCAGTATGAATTCGCCCAATCATCCGCTGTGCTGACCCCCAACGAGGCGTTCTTCTTCGCTTTTCTTCCGGCCAATTGCATGATCGTCAACGTCACCGACCGCTCTACCGGAGAGCGCGTTCGGTTCTCCTTCTCCCTCCTCCCCTATAGCCGCCATCAACCCTGGCAGGTCGACTATGCGTTTCGACTCCCTCCGCAAGAACGCGATGAACTTGATCGCGCCAACCCTGAAATCACTTTCCCTGCCCCCGAGACGGTCTATCTACGGGAGTCAGGGGATACAGCGGCTGGACGGGTCAACTAGTCGGACCAACTGGATTCTGAGCCGCCGTTACCTGCGCCATGGCGTGTTTGAAATCCCCCCGGCGTTACCCGAAAACAAGCGTATGTCGGCCCTGAACCTTCAGGTCCGGCGCTGGGCGCCGTTCGCCCAAACGAAATTCACAGCGTATTGGGTCGGGCATCGGGCATCGGTCTATGCCTGGGATGCGGCTCGGATCAACACCGTCATCGCCGAGAGCGGCGATCTGCCGGCTCGATGCATCGTGTGGCCGGAGACCTTTTTCCGACCCGCCTGGGACGACGGCGTCCGGCTGGTCAAGGCCATCGATGGCTATGAAGGACAGGCTTGGCGCAACGGCTTGTTGGTGGCGACGCGATGGTGGCCCGAGCCCCCGCCGGAGAGCGACTGGCTGCTGTTCAAGCGCTCGGCGGGCACGCCGTCCGAGCCAGGCGTTTCCGAAGTCCCAGCCGCGGTCGAACTGCCAATGCTCGAACTGCCTTGGACCGACACGCCAGATCCCATCGCCAATGCATGGTCGATGCTGCAAAATCCCCAGATCGCGGCCGGCGTGGCAGTCATCGTCTTCGCACCGCTGATGTTCTACATGACCCAATGGGTAGCCACCGGGATTGCCGCCGCCAGCAAGGCAAGTGCGCAAGCGACGCTGACCGCGTCCAGCCAGGCGATCCGCGCAGACCGTGCGGCCGCCATGACAGACCGAGACACGATCGACTCCTTTATGAGTCTTGAACCCTATCCGTCGCAGTTCGTGGTCGTATCGACCGCGATGAACTTGATCGCCGATAAAAAGGTCTCGCTCCTTGAATGGACCTACGACAATGGTGCGCTCGAATTCATTCTGCGGGGCGCTGACCCACTGGATGCTTCCGCGTTCATCGAGATGTTCGAGCGTAGCGGCATGTTCGTGGAGGTCAGCGGTACCCTCACCAACCAGGAGCGCGAGTTGCGCATGAAGACCCGTGTGAAGCGCAACGCGGCAGCTGAGTCATGAACGAGTTGATTGCAAACCTTCGGCGTCTTTTTGATCAGGCGCGCCGCGAGTTCGAGGAGCGCATCGGCGCGGAACTGGCCCGCTCGGACCGCGCCAAGTTCATGCTGGGCGGCATTGGGCTGGTCCTGGTGCTGTCGCTCACGATCGCCATCGCCAGCGCAGCGGACCGCACCAAACGTGAATACCGCACGGCGCAGATCGCCTATGAGCGCCTGAAAACTCAGGTCGAGACCGGATCATGGGCGGAGCGGCGCGCCCAAAGCCAGGCCGTCAAACTCACGCTGGAAGAGCGGTTCTGGCTCGCCAATACACCCGGTCTAGCGGAGGCAGGATTTGAGCGTTGGATTCGCGATCGGCTGACCCGATATAAGACCGAGCCCCAATCCATCTCGGTCCGCCGCGTGGCCATCAGCCCGCAGACCAACGACAAGCAATCGCATGATCCGCTGGCGAACGTGGAGCGGATGACTGCGAAGATCATGATGCCGTTCACTCAAGAGAGTTTGATCGGCTTTCTCGACGACATCGCCGAAAGCGAGCGCGTCGTCGTGGTCGACCGCCTGATCGTGCGCGCAGCGCGCAATGCACGCACGGAGATCGATGTTTCAACCTTCTATCGCGCGCCGGACAAAGGACGATGAGTGCCGCGGGGGAACAGACATTGATGGAGCGCGTCCTCCCGACGCTCGGTGCGTTCAGCGCCCGGGTCAACGGGTGGCGGCCGGCCCTGAAGCCGTTCTATTTTCACCTGACCGGCGTGGCTTTGGTCTGCGGTCTCGGGGCGGTCGTGGCCGTCGCGACGATCTTCGCACCGTTGCCGGCGAACCTGACGCAAGACCGCTGGGGCTTGGTGCAATGGCAGCCTTACCGCGCCGGCCCTTTGCGGGATGAAATGATCAATATGAGCCTGTGGGGCGAAACCGTCGGCGCCAAGGTGGAAGCTGCGGCGCCGGTGAAGGTTGTGCCGAAATGGCGCTTCGTCGGCACCGTGACCACAGGTGCGAGCCGGGTTGCGGTCATCGAGGTAGACGCCTCCACGACAAAGCGGTTCGGCGTCGGCGACGTTCTGCCCAACGGCGCCCGGATCGAGTCCGTCGGCCCCGGCGAAATCGTCGTCGCCGAAGAAGGTACGAATCGCACCATCAAGCTCTTCGACGTCACCGCGCCAAACGTCCAAAATCAGGCTGCCGACGGCAAGCCCCCCGCCAAGTGAGTTTTCCCATCATGAGCAATCACATCATTCGCCGCACTTTGACGCTCGGGCTAACGCTGTTCCTCGCGTCATGCATCGCCAACCCCAAGGAGTCCATCTTCCCGGCGCTCGAGCTGCGTAAGAAGGAGGATGCGAGCGGCGAGATCATTACCAAGAGGTCGCAAGAAGCGCCCGACGGATTGACCTCCGGCGTAGCGCCGCCGGTGCCGGCGTTGCGCCAGACGACCAATGCGATCCTGACATCGCCGGCACCCTCTCTCCAGGGCGAGCCGATCAGCGTCAATTTTGAGAACGTCCGACTGGCCGCGGTGATCAACACCGTATTCGGAGATCTGCTGAAAGTTCCGTTTGAGATCGACAGCAAGGTGATGCAGCGCGACGTGAGCGTGACCCTGCGCAATCCGGAGCCGATTTCACCCAATCAGTTCTATCGGCTGGTTGTTGAGGTTCTCCAGAACTACGGGCTCACCGTCGTCTACTCGAACAATGTCTATCGGATCATCGAGTCAGCCACCCAGAAAACCTTGTCGCCGCGGATCGTCCGCTCGCGATCCGTGGCGGGCGCGCCGGGTGACATGCGCCCTGTGTTCTACTACGCGCCGATCAACACGGTGGACGTGAATAACATGATGCTGTGGGTCACCATGGCATTCCAGGATCGCGTGCGCCCGTCATCGGTTCCGAACCAGAACGGCTTGCTGCTCCTCGGAAATGCCGAGGATGTCGCCGCCGCTATCGAAACGATCCAGACATTGGATCAGCCCTTCATGTCCGGATACCAGGGCATGAAGATAAATCCTGCGTTCTGGAGTGCCGGGAAGCTTGCGAACCAGCTTGTCGAAGTCTTGGGGGCCGAAGGCTACAGCATCGGAATCGGTTCGAATCAGCCCAAGGCGATCAAGCTCATCCCGGTTGATGCGCTGAATACCATCATCGCTTTCGGAACCAGCCAGGAGGCGTTGCAGCACCTGCTGCAATGGGCCGCGGATCTTGATCAGCCGAGCCAAACCGTGGGTGCGCAGCAGGTATTTTACCATCAGGTCTACAACGCAAAGGCCAAGGACGTTCTCGACGTCGTTAAGACCATCCTGGAAGGCAGCCCGATTGCTCCGGCAGCTGCCCAGGACCAAAAGGCGGGCAGCGCTCCCGCCGCAGGACGCCAGAAGGTCACCGTCGACGAGGCTCATAACGCGCTTATCTTCCAAGGCAGTGCCGAGGAGTACGCGCAGTTCCGCAGCCTCATGCTGCAAATGGACAAGGCGCCGCTGGCGGTCCTCATCGAAGCAACGGTGGCGGAAGTGACGCTGGGGAAGGAACAGAATATCGGTACGACGCTGGGCTACAACGACACCGCCGTCGGCGCAAACAGCTCGGCCGTGACCATCAGTTCCGGTGGATTGACCACGACGCTGATTCGCAACATGGGCGATCTCAATCTCAAGCTCAACGCACTTGCCCACGACAAGAAGGTCCAAATCTTGTCGAGCCCGCGGCTGGTTACCAACAGCGGCAAGACAGCGAGCATCAACGTCGGCACGCAGGTCCCGATCATCACCGAGCAGCAGCAAGGACCTGGGACGACCACGGTCGGCGGCACCTCAACGCTGCTGCAGTCGGTGCAGTATCGCAATACCGGTGTGATTCTGACGATCAATCCCACCATCAACTCAAGCCGACGGGTTGAGCTCACGCTGACGCAAGAAGTCAGTCAGGCGCAGCCCAACGCTACGTCGAGCATCACGAGCCCGACGATTTTGCAGCGTCAGATCAATACGACGCTTTCCCTCGACGATGGGGAAACCGTGCTGCTCGGCGGCTTGATCACGCAAAATTACAGCGATGACACTAGCGGCCTGCCGTTCTTGAAGGATATTCCCGGCCTGGGATTGCTGTTCAACAACCGGGCGAAGTCCTTGGATCGGACCGAACTCATCGTACTGCTGACCCCCTACATCATCGATAGCCCGGAGACATCGCGGCAGGTGCGCGACGCCTTCCGCTCACAGATGGGTGACTGGGCGCAGATTCCGCCAAAAGTCATCAGGCCCAGTCCGGCGGCGAAAACAACATCGAGTGTTCAACCCTAGGAAAAATCTGCCATGCGTTACTTCAAGCACATTGCGAACGCCTTCCTGATTGGATTGATCGCCCTGCAAGCGTCGTACGCGGCCATTGCCGCGCCGACGCCGGAGGAAATCGCCAGGCTGCCCCTGAAGACGATTGAGCGCCAGGCGAAGGCGGGAGATACACCGTCCCAAGTGGAGCTTGCGCGCCGATATGGCGTCGGCGAAGGCGGCGCGAAGAAAGACTTGCTGAAGGCCGCGCATCTGCTGGCTGTTCCTGTCGAGAAGGGCGATCCGACGGCCCAATATTATCTCGGCCTCGCCTACGCGACCGGCACCGGCGTCCAATTGGATGAAAGCCAGGCCGTGCTCCTGTTCGATGCCGCCGCGAAACAAGGCGAGAAGAATTCGCAGTACATGCTCGGGTTCGCCATTCTTAACGGTTTGGGCGGCATCCTCCCCAACGGGCCGGCGGCAGTTCCGTGGCTGGAGAGAGCTGCCGAGCAGGATGTCGTCAAGGCGCAATTGTTGCTGGGAAGCATGTATGCGACGGGTTCCAGCGTAACCAAAGATACCGAAAAGGCGGCTAGCTTTTTCCGCCGCGGATTTGCCGTCTCTAAGGATCCAGCCTTTACGGATCGGCTGCGAACGATGATACGGACGGGCTCAATCAAGTGGCAGCCGGGCGATCCTGAGGACGCCATTGCGGCGCCCGGGTCCGCACCATGAATCCCGACAATCAGTTAGAACTGATCATCACGCTGGCCCTGTTGGTGATCGAGATTGGGACTATCGCTTTCTGCAGCTATCGCTTGCGCCAGCCCGTCAATCCGGCAAAGCCGCGGATATTTCCCTATAACGGGGCGATCATGTTCCTTGTGCTGGGCGTGATCTTGACCGCCGCCCACACCTACAGCGTTTACACCGGACATCGCCTCGAGGCGCGAAACAAGATGAATCGCGGCGGTATGGGCGGCGCCCCGCAGCAGCCGATGCGCTAGCGCGCACGGCTGCGCGAATCGTTAGGCGACTTGGTTGGTTGGCTGCTCGGTTGCCCGGGCTGGTGTCCAGCCCATCGCCGTGTCGAGGATCGCGTGCAGAATCGCCTGATGTCCGGTTTCGACGAAGCCATAGATTCGGGCCGGCACGTAGAAATTGATCGCGCCGGCCTGCCGCAGCGGATTGTCCGCCCCGAAGCCGCTCAGCGTGATGATTGTGCAGCCCATCGCTTTCGCCGCCGCGACACCGTTGAGGATGTTCGCCGACTTGCCGGAACTTGAAATGGCGACCAGCACATCGCCCTTAAGGCCCTGCATCTTAACCTGCTGGGCGAAAACCTGATCGTAGCCCAAGTCGTTGCCCAGGCACGTCAACGACGAGGCGTCATTGAACGTGATGGCGCGCACACCCCCATTCTTGGCGAAGTCGATGGCCATATGGCCCGCGATCCCGGCGGAGCCGCCGTTGCCGATGAACATCACTTTGTTGTGCCCACGGGGGATCGGCCGCAGGGTGTCGTGGGTGCGCGCCAGCCAAGCGTCCGCCGCGAGCGGCGCCCCGTCCGCATCGGTGACTTCGATGGCATCCAGGACCTGATGAAAGGCCGTGGCGTAAGCGCGAAATTGACTGGTATGTTCCATTGTGCTCTTGAACCGTTTCCGGGCGCAACATAGCAGGCAGTCCGCCCTCGCACCACTTTCTCGTCAATGTCGGCTGCGACATGGAGGGGTATCGTGGCGAGTTCCAGGCCCTGCCGCGCGAGGTATGAATGACGGTCGCACAGCGGCAAGTTTCAGACCTGAATGACCTGATCTACCCGCGGGGGCACGACGCGCTGGGCGTGCGCGAAATGGTTTTCCGTAAGCGCGCGATTGGCCCTTATGCCCCGCCCGAACCGCCAATTCCGCCCACCGCGGTGATCGGCTGCATCGGATCCTGTTTTGCCCAGGAGATCACCAGGCATCTCGCCGCACAGGGGCGCGCGGTGGCGCCCGTCTGGCTTAGCGAACGGTGGAATACGACCTTCGCACTGCGCCACTTCGTCGAGAGCGCGCTTGATGGGACGCCATTTCCCGATGGCTTCCTCGGCGAGGTTAAACCCGACACCGGCGAGTTCACGACCGGGCTGGCTGCAGCCGAGGCGTTCATCCTGACGTTCGGGTTATCGGTCTGCTGGTACGAAAATGCGACCGGGCGCATGGTGCTGGACGTCGCAGGCGGCCATGGCAACGCCGGCATCATCCGCGGGTTGCGCACGCATGCGATGCGACAGACCACCGTCGCTGAGAACGTTGCACAGATTCAGGCGACGCTCGCTTGCATACGGCGTCATAAGCCGAATGCACCGATCGTCATGACCCTTTCGCCGATCCCGCTGCTACTGGCTGCGACATTGACGCCGGTGCTTCCCACCAATGCGATCTCTAAGGCAACTTTGCGCGTCGCGTTGCACGAGGTATGGGCGGCGGCGATGGAAAACGTTTACTACTGGCCATCGTATGAGATGGTCGACTGGACATCGCTGCACCATGGACCCGTTTGGGGCCAGGACGGCGAGGACCTGCGCCACCTGTCCTCTGGTACCGTGGGCGAGATCATGACGTTATTCTCAGACTACTACATCGCGCCCTAGCGCCCGCGGGTCATGTCCGAGCAAACACCCCAAGGCTTGTTGGAACAGGCTGTTGCAAAGGCCCATGGCGGTGACATGGCCGCGGCGGAGGCGTTGCTCAATCAATGCCTCGCGCTCGATCCAGACAATATTCGCGCGCTTCTCAATCTGGGCATGCTTGCGTCGAATCGCCGAGCCCACGATATCGCTGAAGACGCTTTGCGGAGAGCGGCCGCACTTGCCCCCAACGCGGAGACCGTGAGCGCGCTTGCACAGACGCTAAAGGCCATGGGAAAGGCCGACGAAGCCGCGGAAGCATATCTCCGTGTCCTCGGCAGCATCCCCGAGCACGCACCGGCGCTTGCGGGTCTGGCCGAAGTTTATCAGGAAAAGGGCGATCGCCTGAGCGCGGCCGAGTTGTTCCGCAGGGCCTGGGCCGCACAGCCCGGGGATATCGATGCCGCGATGCGTTATGCCACGCTGGCAGCAGACGACGACGCCGATGAACCGGGCCGGGTCATGGCGGCCTTGCTCGCCATTCCGGGTATCAGCCGATCCAAGCGCCTGCGCGTCCTCAGCACGCTTGTGACCCTCAAGGAATTCGGCGAGCGAAAAAAGCAGCACTTGATGCCGTATCACGCGACCTCGCTCGATGAGATGTTCTTCAATCACACGGCGACCGACTTCGCGGACTACCGCAACACCGCGCTTGCCGCGCTCCAGGATCAACCGAACGATGGGGGCGCCTTGGTCAGCGCGATGCTGGCTCACTTTTGCATGCGCGAGTTTCCGCAAGCAGAATCGATGCTCCAACGCTTGCGCGCGCTCCAGCCGGGGCAGATGTGGGACGCGACGACCTTCGATCACAATTTCCATCGCGATCTCGCCGCGCGTGACGACGACGACCTGTTCGGGGCACTCCCGCCCGTTCGCGATGTTCTGATTCCGGATTTCACGGCCGAGAACATTATCTATCTCGCTTGCAGCTCGGCGTACTTCGACAACTTCGGCGTGCCCATGCTGCGCTCCCTGGAGGAACGCGGACCTGGGGAGCAGGTGCACTTGCACCTCATGGAGGTGGGGGACAACGACATCGCTCTCATCAAGGCAATCTGCGCACGCTTCGAGAAGTTGAATATCGCCGTCACGATCGAGCGGCCCGGCTTTGCCGATCAACGCAGCCCGGAGGCCCGCGGATACTATCACGCCGTCCGATTCATCCGGTATTTCCAGCATCTGCGCCGGCACGGGCGCGCGCTGTGGATGATGGACGTAGATGCGTTGTTCAATCGGTCGCCAAACGCACTCTATGCAACACTCGGCGTCAGCGATGCAGCATTCCGCGCACGTCCCGGCCGGCTGGAGCCATGGAACCAATTCAGCGCCGGCATCGTGGGCGCCCGCGCCACGCCGGCTGCGCTGCGATACTTTCGTGCCGTCGCGGCCTATATCGCGCATTTTCAACGGATCAAGAAGTTGTTCTGGGGCATCGACCAGGCCGCGATGTTCTCGGCCTTCATCTACCTTCAGGAGTGCGGTACCGCGCCAACCCTTACGTTCCTAGACGATCTCGCCATGGATCTGGGCTACGGAGATCAAGGCATCCTGTGGTGCAGCGCGGGAATCAAGAAATTCGAGATGCTGGATCAGGACGCGGTGCCCGACGAATCCAAGCCGGAAGGCCGCTATCATGCCCGCTACAAGCACTATCGCTGGCCGGGTTGACGAGGCGTTCTCGAACGCGTAGGAAAGACGTCGTGGTGATTTGAGACCGGATTGCGGCCACGTTAAAAACCGCTAAAAGGGTCGAGGGCTCAAGCCCCCGCCGGATCCGGTCGGGGGCTTTTTGTTTGCCCGCGCCCCAAGCGACGACACCGCTGCGGCACAGTGACGAGGACGGAACGATGATCGATCTGGAACAACAAAAGGCCTGGAGCCTACAAACCAAGCTGGTGCGCGGCGCAACCGCACGCAGCCAGTTCGGCGAGACCAACGAGGCCATCTTCATGACCTCGGGATACGTCTATGAAAGCGCCGAGGAAGCCGAACAGTCCTTCAACGGCGAGAAGGATCGCTTTGTCTATTCGCGCTTCAAGAATCCGACAGTTGATATGTTCGAGAAGCGCCTCGCGCTGATCGAAGGCGCCGAAGATTGCCGCGCCACCGCGAGCGGCATGGCCGCCGTGTTTGCCGCACTCGCGTGTTATTTGAGCGCCGGCGATCGGCTGGTGGCGTCCCGCGCTCTGTTCGGGTCCTGCCAGTACATCTGCGCGGAGCTGCTGCCGCGATTCGGCATCAAGACCGAGTTCGTGGACGGCCGCGACGAGGCGGCTTGGCGCAAAGCGCTCGCCACGCCCGCGCAGGCGGTATTTCTGGAAAGCCCGTCCAATCCCGGGCTCGAGGTCATCGACCTCAAGGCCGTCTGTGACCTCGCGCATAAAGCAGGTGCCTTGGTGGTGGTCGATAACGTCTTCGCCACGCCAATCCTGCAGAAGCCGCTGACCTATGGCGCGGACGTGATCGTCTACTCCGCGACCAAGCATATCGACGGCCAGGGGCGCTCCCTGGGCGGTGCCGTGCTCGGCAGCAAGGCGTACATCGTCGACAAGCTGACGCCGTTCCTACGGCATACGGGACCGAGCCTGTCGCCCTTCAACGCGTGGGTACTCCTCAAGGGGCTCGAGACGCTTGAACTTCGCATGGCGCGCCACTGCGACAACGCACTCAAGATCGCGCACTTCCTCGATGGTCAGAAAGCCGTCACGCGCCTGCTGTACCCCGCGCTGCCGAGCCATCCGCAACACCAGCTCGCCATGGCGCAGATGTCGGCCGGCGGTTCCGTTGTCGCGTTCGAGATCGCCGGCGGCAAGTCCGCCACGTTCCGCGCCCTCAACAAGCTCAAACTGATCGACATCTCCAACAACCTCGGCGACGCGAAAAGCCTGATCTGTCATCCATACACCACGACCCACCAGCGGCTCACGCATGAGCAGAAACTAGAGGTGGGAATCACCGACGGATTCGTGCGCCTGTCCGTGGGTCTGGAAAATGCCGACGATCTGATCGCAGATCTCGGTCAGGCGCTGAAAGCTTAATGGTGGTGCCAAAGCGGTTGCGCCGGTAAACTCGCCGCCATGTACGAAAAGCTGACCAATAATATCTACATCTCCGTGCGGCCGTTCTACCTCGAGGAACAGTCGGTACCGGACGAGGACCATTTCGTATGGGCCTATCGGGTCAATATCGAGAACAAGGGCGAGGCGACCGTCCAGCTTCTGGCGCGCCACTGGCGCATCACCGATAAATTGGGCCGG